>DASZAG010000078.1:0-61659 GCA_035945555.1 Acidobacteriaceae bacterium | reverse complement strand
TTCTGTGTGGGTTTTTGCCGTACGACGCTCAGTGCGTAAGTCCGGCTGTTCCAATTGCGTAGTTTTTAGATATGTGACAACGTTGTCATTCAAATAAGAAAAAAAACTACCTTGCGCCACAAGCTCCTGTCAAGTGGATTTACGATAGACCTTCCGGCACTCCCGAGAGATCGGCGGTTTTGAGACTAAAGTTGACAGGGGATGGAATGCAGCTTAACGTGATGTTGGAGATGACAACGTTGTCCATAATTGATCCCGCACTTTGCGGGGTGCGGCGCGCATTTACTCATCGCGCTTCATGTGCGACAACCACTCTGATACAGTCTCGATGGGCATCGCGGACCGTAGGTTCCTCAGGCCAATGATCAGGAAATCCAACAGCCCGACCCTCGTTGATGTTGCGCGCGAAGCCAACGTCTCCCTCAAAACCGCTTCGCGTGTTCTCAATGGCGAGACGGGCATCGCCCCCAGCACGGCCCGACGCGTACGCGCCGTCATGCTCCGCATGGGATACCGCCCGAATGAGCTGGCCCGCAGCCTGAAGGGAAGAAGGTCGGCGGCCATAGGCATGGTCGTGCCCAACCTTGCGGATCCTTTCAGCGCCTCGGCAGTCCAGGCGGTTCAGGAACTGGCGCGCAGTAAAGGCCACGTCGTCATTCTCACCAGTTCCGGTGGAGATGAGACTCTGGAGCGGGAAGAACTGGAAACTCTGGTTCGCCGTCAGGTCGATGGCCTCATCATCGCTCCCGCCGATGGAAGACGAAACACGGTGGATTCCTTTCTCGCTGCCAACATTCCGGTCGTCACCTTTGATCGCCCCTTTACCGGAACCGAGATTGACAGCATCACGATCACCAACCGTGATGCCGTGCGGGAGGCCACCGAGCATCTGATTTCCCACGGTTACCGCCGCATTCTCGCGATTGGCGCACGGCCCCATCTCTACACTGGCGCCGAGCGGGTCGCCGGCTACGTAAACACCATGAAGCGCGCCCAGCTTAAGAAGAACATGTTCCTGGTCGAGCATGAGAGCAAGCTCACGCAGGACGTTATTCATCGACTGATAAAGGGTGGACGCGAAAAAATCGAAGCCATCCTGACCCTCAATGGAATTACAACCATGGCGGTCCTTCGTGCGTTTCGGAACCTCGGCGTCCAGGCGGGTCGTGACGTTGCACTCATCTCATTCGACGATTTCGACCTTGCAGAAATTGTGACCCCAAGTCTGACTGTCGTTCGCCAGCCTGCTGCTGAGCTTGGCCGACGAGCGGCGGAGTTGCTCTTCACCCGAATGGAAGGCGCTACCCCCCTTCCTCACCAGAACATCGTCCTCTCGACAACGTTTCATATTCGAGGGTCCTGCGGTTGTCCTGAACAACGCTTCACGGACTAATGCACGGCGCGGAAAAGACTGCGTCCCAGCTCTGTAATCTTGCTCATCGGAAGGAAAGGAACCGTTTATGCGCCTCTGGAAAGACCTTTTGTCCACCTTCGTTCTCTGCGGCATCTGTTGCAGCCCCGTGATTGCCCAGCGCCTCGGCGATCCGCAGACCAATTGGCATGAGCGTTATCCGGAGCAGCTGGCTCGTCTCGATTCAATGACCTTCCTGTCGCTCCCCTCGTGGCGCTTCCACTCGGCCGATATTCCTCACGGCGAAGACCCCGCTCTGAACGACAGCTCATGGCAGACCGTCAAAGTCGACGACTCACGTCAGTCCGGCCATGAAGCCGGAGGGGTTGAAGGTTGGTACCGCGCTACGTTCCAGGTTCCACCATCGGCAGCCGGGCAGGACATCTCTGGAGCCAGACTGCGGCTTGTGGTGCGCTTCTCCACCGACGGTCGTATCTTCGTCAATGGCGGCCTCGTGGCTCAAGGGGATGGTCGCACACTTGATCCAATTCCGCTGACGGAAAAGGCCCTCCCTGGTCAGACCTATCAGATCGCCATTCGGCTTCCTTTTCACAGCGAAACGAGCCGCTTCCTCGGAGCCAAAATCCTTGTCGACCATCCGGACCAACCCGATCCCGGTGTCGTTCGCAGCGAAGTCCAGACTGCAGAAGCAGCCATCAGTGGTTTTCCTGATGGGCAAGAGCAGCGCCTCCAGCAACTCGACAAAGCCGTCCACGACATCGACTTCGCCGCTTTGGATCATGGCGATCAGGCAGGCTTTACCCAGTCGCTTGCAGCTGCCGAACAAGACATGCAGCCGATCAATGCCTGGATGAAGCAGTATACGGTCCGCCTGGTTGGCAATTCCCACATCGACATGGCTTGGCTCTGGCCGTGGACGGAGACCGTTCAGGTCGTTCACGATACTTTCCGCACCGCTCTCCAATTGATGGACGAATATCCGGGTTTTATTTATACCCAGTCCAGCGTGCGCGATTACGAATGGCTTCGCGATAAATATCCGGCCGAATTCGCCGATATCCAGAAGCGCGTCCGCGAAGGGCGCTGGGAACTAGTAGGCGGCATGTGGGTTGAGCCCGACCTCAACATGCCTGACGGCGAATCTATGGTTCGCCAGATACTTGTCGGCAAAAGATTCTTCCAGCACGAATTTGGTGTTGACGTCACTGTAGGCTGGAATCCCGACAGCTTCGGCTACACCTGGCAGCTGCCGCAGATTTATCGCAAGTCCGGCTTCGACTCTTTTGTGACACAGAAGCTCTCGTGGAACGACACGACGGTATTCCCCTATAAGCTCTTCTGGTGGCAGTCGCCCGACGGCAGCCGCGTGCTCACTTACTTTCCGCACAGCTATAGCGGAACAACCGAGCCGGTTGGGCTAGCCAACGATGTTGCCACATATGTTCCCGCCACGCATTTTCCCGAGATTATGCAGCTCTACGGCGTCGGTGATCATGGCGGTGGCCCTACACGGCAGGAGCTCGATGAGGCTCTACGACTCGAGAAGCCGACCACCGTCTTCCCGAAAGCAGAATTCAGCACTGCTCGCTCCTTCTTTGACGACGTGCAGCGCGCCATTGCCACACAGGGCCTGCGCCTGCCTGTCTGGAATAACGAGCTCTACCTTGAATATCACCGCGGCTGCTACACAACTCAGTCTGAAACCAAAAAGCAGATCCGCCACAATGAAGAGCAGCTTGAGAATGCCGAAAAGTTCAGTTCGCTCTCGTTTCTTACCGCGAAAACGCCTTACTCGAATACGCAGTTCGAAGGGATTTGGAAAAAAGTCCTCTTCGACGATTTCCACGACATCATGCCCGGCTCCGGCGTCGGCAACAACTACGTCGAAGCCGCTCGGAATCTTAATGACGCGAGCCTCGAGAGCGGCAAGCTGCTAGGCAGTTCGCTCGACGACCTCTCCGCGAATATTGATACGCGCGGTGCGGGCGTTCCAGTCGTTGTATTCAATCCTCTATCGTGGGCGCGTACCGCGCCGGTAACCGTTGAAGTGCATACCCCTTCCTCCGGCCGACATCTCGAAGCCGTCGACGATGCGGGAAAGCCGCTGCTTGCGCAGATCCTCTCCACCGACCCGTCCACGGAGCAGACCCGTATCCAGGTGATGGTTCCGGATGTGCCTTCGCTTGGCTATCGCGTGATCCATCTTCGCTCTGTCGAGCATGCTCAGCGCGTAAGTTCATCGCTCAAAGTTGATGGATTGACGGCGGAGAACGAGTACTTCCGCGTGAAGGTTGATCCAAAAAGCGGGTGCATTACCAGCCTTATAGACAAGGCGTCCGGCGAGGAAACGGTTGCGCCAGGCGGCTGCGGCGATTTGTTGCAAACCTTTGTCGACAAGCCTGCCCACCAGGACGCATGGGAGATCTCCTTCGACGGTAAGAGCTGGGACCTGAAAAATCCGGAGTCAGTTAAGCTCGTTGAGAACGGTCCCGAGCGCGTTGTCATCGAGATTCGCAACAAGTTTCAGAACTCCGACTTCGTGCGCGACCTGGTTATTCAACCTCACGTTCCCAGAATTGATGTTCGAACCCAGGTGAACTGGCACGAACACCACATACTTCTTAAGGTCGGCTTCCCGGTTAACGTGCATGCCACCAAAGCTACCTTCGAAATTCCCTTCGGCACAATCCAACGTCCCACTACGCGCAATACCCCCGCGGAACAAGCGATGTTTGAGGTCCCGGCGGAACGTTGGGGAGACATCTCCTCCACCACAGAAGGAGTGAGCCTTCTCAACGCCAGCAAGTATGGTTACGATGCGCTGAACAATGTCATCCGCCTGTCGCTGCTGCGCTCACCCAACATGCCCGCACCTGATGGCCGGGTTGCCGATCAGGGCTATCACGAGTTCACGTATTCTCTCTATCCGCATGCCGGCAACTGGCAGGAGGGGGGAACCATGCGTCAGGGCTACGATTTGAACTACCCGCTCATCGCCGTGAAAGTGGAGTCGCATTCCGGTTCCTGGCCGTCCAGCCGCTCTTTTGTTGCCATCCGGCCCGCAAACGTGATCATCACGGCCATCAAGAAGGCAGAAGACAGTAACGGCCTGATCTTTCGCTTCTACGAATTTGCGGGCAAATCTTCGAATGTTCAGCTGCAACTGCCGCAAGCCGCATCCTCTGCTGCTTCGACGAACCTGATGGAGAAGCCCCTTCATGACCTCGAACTCAAGGACGGAGGCCGTGAGGTGGAGGTCCCCATCTCGCCTTACTCCATCACGACTGTCGAAGCCAACTTCGGTGCAGTCGACAAGTAGACTGAGTACAGATCTCCGGTGAGCTGGTCCTCTGGAATGGCCGCCTTTAAACGATGGGTGCATAATTCTGATGACCAAGCCTCCGTCATTCGGATATCACAAAGCTGCAGCGCCGCGACGCATCGGGGTTCGCTGGTGGGTCGCGGCGCTGCTCTTTTCCTGTGCTCTCATCAATTTTCTCAACCGCCTTACGATTTCGATCCTCGGTCCCGTCCTTACGGCTCGCCTACATCTATCCGGCGTGGAGTTCGCTTCTCTAACAACTTCGTTTCTAGTTGCTTACACCATCAGCCAGGGATTATCTGGCTGGCTCTTCGACGCCATTGGCACCCGTCTAGGATTTATCGTCACCGTAGCAGCATGGTCCGTCTGCTCGATGGCACACGCCTTTGCGCGCGGGCTGGTCGGACTCGATTCGCTGCGCTTCCTCCTGGGGCTTGGCGAGGGTGGAACGTGGCCGGGTGCGGCCAAAGCTATTGCTGAATGGTTTCCGGTCCGCGAACGTGCCCTCGCTATGGGCATCTGCAACAGCGGCACTGCACTCGGAACCCTCATCGCCACACCACTGCTTATCTGGATTGAACTGCGATTTGGCTGGCGTCTGACCTTTGTCGCCGTCGGTTTTGTCGGTCTAGTTTGGCTTTTTTTCTGGATAGTTTTCTACTCCACACCCGAGGCAAGTTCCGGGATCGACGCCACCGAGCTCGCCCTGATCCAGAACGATCGCAATCAGTCTGCTCCCGGAATGGCTGTCGGGTGGTCGCAGATTTTGAGCCACCGCGAGGCCTGGGCAATTATTCTGGCTCGCTTCTTCGGAGATTCCGTCTGGTGGTTTTACATCACATGGCTGCCGCTTTACCTCTTTCGCGTTCGCCATTTCAGCCTTCAGCAAATCGGCATGTTCGCGTGGATGCCCTTTCTTGCCGCTGATGCCGGCAGCATCTTTGGCGGCTGGTTGTCCGGGCATTTGATTGCCTCTGGCTGGTCGGTCAACGGCGCCAGAAAGGTAACCATCGCGGGCGCCACTATACTAATGTTCAGCGGAATACCGGCAGCTTTTGCTCGCAGCTCTTCTATTGATCTGGCTCTCATCGCCGTCGTACTCTTCGGGTTCCAGAGCTGGATCGGCAATGTACAGACGCTGTGCAGCGACTACTTCCCTCAAGGCGCAGTGGCATCTGCCATGGGTCTCGGAGGTGTCGGTGCAGGATTGGGAGCAATGCTGCTCACGCAGATTACCGGTGTCGTTGTCGACCACTTTTCCTACATGCCTGTCCTGATCGCGGCGGGCATATTGCCCATCCTTGCAACCGCTGTGTTATTTGTCCTGGGTGGGAAGATCCGGCCCATCAGCATGCTGGAGCTCGGCCGCTCGAAATTCGCCGCAGCGCCGCCAACCGCTATTCCATAAACACGAAAGAGAATCGAATGCGTAATTATCTCGACCTGTCGAACCACGTTGCCCTGATCACGGGCGCATCCTCCGGCATTGGCGCCGCCACCGCCATCCTCTTTGCTGAGCTCGGCGCTCGTGTTGCCATCGGCTACCACAACAACTCTCAGGGAGCGGAAGCGGTATTGAAACAGATTGCGGACGCAGGTGGCCACGCAATCCTCTGTAACGCAGACCTTGCGCAGCCCGGCGGAGTCGACCACCTGGTCGAACAGGTGACGCATGAACTCGGTCCCATCAATATTCTCGTTAACAATGCGGGATCTCTCATCGAACGACTTCCCATCGCGAAGTTAACCCCCGAGAGCTGGGATCGTGTTATGGATCTCAACTTGAAGAGCGCGGTCCTGTGCTCGCAGGCCGTGGCTTCAGGCATGATCGAGCGCAGATCCGGTGTCATCATCAATATCGGTTCGATTGCCGGTCATAACGGTGGCGGCCCGGGTGCTGGTCCCTATGCCGTTGCCAAAGGCGGCCTCATGATCTTCACGAAGTCACTCGCGAAGGAACTCGCACCCTATGGCGTTCGCGTCAACTGTGTATCGCCGGGAGTAATCGACACTCCCTTCCATACGGTCTTCTCCACACCCGAGATGATGGCCAACTTCGTCAAGGCTATCCCTCTTGGCAGAGTGGGCACGCCGGCCGAGTGCGCCAGTGTCATCGCATTTCTCGCTTCGGATGCAGCCAGCTACGTCGTTGGAGAAACAATTGAGGTAAATGGCGGCCAGCTGATGCTCTAATTTTTGTGTTCGAATTCCTGGATAGGAGTTCAAGAACGATTGCGACAGCCATCCTCGTTATTGGGCTATCAGGGAAATCCCCTGGTACCCGATAAATCTCCCTGTTTCGGTTTGTCGTCCTTTGATCGCAGTTGAGAATCAGCACCAAATCGCCTCCCTTTTGCGAAGTGCGCACCGGCCTGTAATCGCCAGTTGAAATCCAAGATTGATCAGTACAAGCCGACTTTCGAGAAATAGCGGCATCAGTGCAGGTGCGTCCAATTCACACGAATTTCGCTATTCTTGACTATATGATTTTTGCCAGATAAATTCGATAATATTAGCGGCACTCGATCTCCCTAAACTTGATCTCGATGGAGCACGTACTCGCCGCCCACTTGCCGCACAAATCCAGCTATCCTCTGGAGATTCAATGCTCAAGCACCGCCGTCTGCAATATTTATTCGTGCTTTTTGCCGCTTGTCTAGCGTTCTTCACATCTGTTGCCGCGTTTGGCCAGGTCTCGGCGAGTCTGTCGGGTTACATCTCCGACCAGTCAGGAGCAGCAGTACCGGATGCAACTGTAAGTGCGATCAACCTGGAGACAGGAGTTACCAGGACTGCGCTGAGTAACCAGTCGGGCCACTATCAATTATTGGAGTTACCGGTTGGCCGTTATGAGGTTCGCGCTGGTAAGTCGGGATTCGTCGAAGAGATGCGTACTGGCATCTCCCTTGTCGTCGATCAGGATGCAACGGCGGACCTCACCCTCCACCTCGGACAGGTCAAACAGCAGGTAACCGTTAACGAGAATGTTCCGATCGTCAACACATCAACACAGGACATTTCGGGGCTGGTCGGAGAGCAACAGATAAGAAACCTGCCCCTGAATGGGCGCAGCTACGATCTTCTGCTCACGCTCAATCCAGGTATCGTCAACTTCACCTCGCAAAAGACCGGTGGCATTGGGGTATCAAACTCAAGCACCGGAAACAATTTTTCTGTCTCCGGAAACCGTCCGCAGCAAAATCTGTTTCTGCTCAATGGCATTGAGTTCACCGGCGCAGCAGAGAACAACATGCAGCCCGGCGGCCCAAGCCAACAGTTGCTGGGTGTGGACTCAGTGCGTGAATTCAACGTTCTACGTGATTCCTATGGGGCCGAGTACGGTAAGCGGCCCGGCGCGCAGGTCATCATCGTCACTCGATCCGGTACCAATGAATTGCACGGTTCCGTTTATGAGTTTTTGCGCAACAACGCGTTTGACGCCCCAAATTATTTCGACAAAGGATCAGCGCCGCCCTTCCAACGGAACCAGTTCGGAGCTGCGCTCGGCGGCCCTCTGCAGAAAAATAGATCCTTCTTGTTCGGGAACTACGAAGGGTTCCGCCAGCACCTCCATCAGACGTCAGTTGCGTTCGTACCGGATTTGGCGTCGCGAGCGGCCGCCGGGCCCAGCGTACAACCGCTTCTCAACCTCTGGCCCACGCCGCCGGCAAACGCTCCCGACTTCAATGGAATCGCCCAGGTTTTCGGCAGCCCGCTTCAGACCATCCGTGAGGACTTCGGCACAACGAGATTCGACCTCGCGTTCTCCCCTACAGACTCACTCTCTGCTGTCTACACCATCGACGACGGTGGCGATCTCACAGCGACGACCGCCAATCCATACAGCACCGACATTCTGACTCTTCGCGAGCAAGTTTTGAGCGTTGATCAAACGCACATTTTTGCCCCCTTCATCAACGTCGCCCGGGTGGGATATTCACGTGCAGCCTACTTCTTTACCGGAGAGCCCACCCCCGGCACACCCGCCGCCGGCGTTTCTGGTTTCATCAGCGGCCGACCTGTGGGAGCGGTGGTAGTGGGTGGAAGTGCGGCTTCTAATCCACAAGCCCAGCTCGGTTTGGCAGGGAGCAATAACGGCAGCAATCTGCCCATCGTGCGCAACCTTTACACCTATGAAGATCGCGTCACCTGGTCACATGGCCCGCAGCAATGGAGTTTCGGAGCATGGTTCCAGAACTTCCAGTCCAACGAAATATTGAACCTAAGCCAATTTGGCCAGGCGACCTTCTCCAGCTTGCAAAGTTTTCTTAAGGGAACCACCAGCAGCTTCCTATACAGTCCGGCACCGACCGAAATGAATTGGCGCTCTCTGTTTGGAGCGCTGTACGCGCAGGACGTGATTCGCATGAATCCGGACCTCACGTTCAGCCTGGGCTTCCGCGGCGAGTTTTCTACGGGCTGGAACGAGGCTCATGGTCGCGCTGCAAATTACACATTCACCAATGGAGTTATCTCCAGCCAACCGCGTATCGGCGGCAGTGCTTTCACCGAAAATAACGCGAAGTTCCTCCCGGAACCGCGAATTGGACTCGCATGGAGTCCGCACCGGGGCAATGTTGTTCGTGCAGGATTTGGTATTTACAACGAGCTGCCAGACGATCTCGGATACCGCATGGATCAGAATGCCCCCTTCAACCCGACCTACAGCATCGCTTCATTGCCGGTGTCGAGCCTGCCCATCTCGCCCACTGCTCCTCCGCCAGCCAAAGCGCTGCTCATACCCGGTGGAGTTCAACCCAACCTCAAAATGCCAACTCAGATTTCATATTCCGTGAGAGTTGAGCACGAGCTGACCCCGAATAGTTCGCTCACCGTGGGATATGTCGGATCCCACGGTTACCATCAACTTATCGGCGTCGACGGCAATACGCCAAGCCCAACAATCTGTCCTTCGTCGCCATGTCCCGGAGCTTACCCAGCAACTTTCCCTGCGCCGCTGGCGGGCTCGGCTATCCCTGCGGGATCTTTTTACATCCCGGCCGGGACACCGAAGGCAAATCCAGCTCTCGCAAATACCTGGACCTGGTTCTCCGAAGGAGCCAGCAGCTACAACGCGCTCCAGGTCGATGTGAACCATCGCTACAGCCGTGACTTGGAACTCCGCGGAGTATATACGTGGTCAAAAGCGCTCGATGATGGAGACTCGCTGAACCAAACAGCGGCAGGAAACGCACCGGGGCTCGCCGCCAATCCTTACAACATCCATTCCGATTGGGGCCCGGCCACCTACGATGCCAGAAACATGGGCGTGGTTAGTGCTGTTTACGCCTTCCCCTTTGGAAAAGGCAAGACCTTGGCAAATGATTTGCAGGGCTTCGCGAATGGCGCTGCGAGCGGGTGGTCAGTGAACAGCATTGTCACGGTCCAGTCCGGTTTTCCTATTACGCCGCAGCTCAGCTATAACCCATCGAACGATGGAGACACTCGCAATCCGGTCAGACCATTTCTGAATCCTGATTTCCAGGGACACGTAATAACCGGCAATCCCAAACAGTGGTTTAATCCCGACGCTTTCCTCGCGCCCCCGGCCAACAGCGGATTCTGGGGCAATCTAAGCAGGGATTCTCTGAGTGGTCCGGGATTGGGAACTTGGGATTTTTCGGCGTTTAAGGACACCACTATCCACGAGCGGCTGTCGGTCCAGTTTCGGGCGGAAATCTTCAACCTGCTCAACCGCGCCAATTTCAATACGCCGAACCTGATCGTATTTACGCCAACTGGAGTTTCGGGCACAGCTGGCGCGATCACCAGTACATCCACCACTTCCCGGCAGGTGCAATTTGCCTTGAAGTTTCTCTGGTAAGTCCGAAACTCGATGATCGACGACCTCTCATCGCACGCGCTCATCAATGATTCTCGCGTACTACGCCCGCACTCGATCGGCGGCTAACAGGCGAGTCCCTCTTTCAGCATCGGTCATGTGCAATTCTCCGGAATTGCTCCTTGTCGGCAAGTATCATTAAACCTATACAGAGTCGTGAGCGGGGCCTTGTCTTCAGCAGGGCAGAGCCATGAAAGTCAGTGCGGTGCTGCCGGGAGTGGCATCGGAGGGGAGTTTGTATTGCTTCAAGATGCCGGCGGTTCTCGGCAGTTGACAGGAAGTGCGCTGGAAGGGAAGACTCCACGCTTTCCTGGCCAGATGTGGCTTCTGTCCCTGCTAATATGCTCGCTCGTTGTAGCGGCGACATTTGTGTACTTCGATGTACCGATCGCCCATCGCGTGTATGGGATTTTTGGGTCGGCCAAGAGCCTGGCATCGGGGTTTGCAAGCTTCGTTCTTCTCAGTATCGAAGCGGCAGTTGCGCTGGCTCTGATGATCACCAGGATATTCCGTGGACGTCTATCTCCGTTTCGTGAGGCGACCGCGCTCGCGTGCCTCACCTCCATCTGTGCGTATGCAATCAACGACAGCATACTGAAGCATCTTTTCGGGGTGCCGAATCCTGGAGTCGTTCTGTACGGAACGCAACATGTCTTCAACTTTCTCAAAGGCACGTCTCAGAGCAGCTTTCCCTCGGGTCACATGGTTCTAGCCGCCGCTTTCGCCGGCGTGTTCATGCGACTGTATCGAAAGAGTATCTCGCTGTTTTCTGCACTGCTGCTCATTGCGGCAGCGCTGTTGATCGTGGGTGATTGGCATTTCGTCAGCGACGTAGTCGCCGGAGCTTTTTTCGGCATCTCGGCCGGTCTTCTAGCGGGCAAGCTCTGGCTCGTCCATTCAAGGTAGATTTCGAGTTGACTTGCCCTTCCCCTCGGAATGCACATGTTCAATTGCGGAAATTTTGCCATTCCGTAATACGCCAGTAATCCTCCAGTTATGGTCATCACTGAAACTATGACCAGACCACATAAACCGTCGAGTCCGGAGAAATCTAATGGTAAACAGTTGCGCTAACCCCGAGTGCGCCAAACCACTCCATTATCTTCGTGAAGGCCGGGTCTTTGTCTTCGACGCGGAGATCGACGGTAGCTCGCATATTCACCACATGCAACACTACTGGCTGTGCGGCGCGTGTTCTCAAACAATGCGCCTTGAGAAAATCAGCCAGGGGGTGCGAGTAGTTCCGAAATCCAATTCTGGGGCGCAGAAGGCGATTTCGCTGGAGAGGCCCGCCTTCCATCAACAGATGCACCCGGTATCCGCTTAGCCGCCCTCGATAGTAGCTGGACCAGATTTTATTTATCAGGGATGACAGAAGCTCAATCGGAGTGGTCACGATTCTGGAAATTCCAGAGGGCTACTCCACCAAGCAGTCCGTCTTCATTCGAGACGATTGACACGTTGTCGGGCAGCCGGAATTCGATAAATTTGGCGTTGCCACCCCCCAGATAGAGGTGGTCCCAGTTAAAAGTGTGCGCCGTTTGCTCGATTGCCTGGGCCAGCAGGCGGTTCCATCGCTTCTTGCCATGCTTTTTAAGACCGGCGATCCCCAGGCAGTCTTCGTAGGTTTTGCCTTTGCGCCATGGATGGTGGCCCAGTTCAAGTCCTGGACACAGACGTCCATCAGTGAATAGTGCCGAGCCAAGTCCGGTGCCTAGCGTTAGCACCATTTCTACATTTGTACCCTGAATAGCGCCGTAACCCTGTACCGCCGCGTCGTTGGCGACAAGCACGGGAAGCTTCCAGCGCCGTTCGAGCGTTGCCATGAGGGGAAAGCCAACCCAGTCCGGATGGAGGTTGACTGCCGTCAGGGTCTTGCCATGCTTGATCACCCCTGGGAAACCGACGGAAACGCGGTCGCATGCAGGAACCTGCTTCCGCAGTTTGTTCAGCCCAGCCAGCATGAGCGACGGAGTCGCGGGCCTCGGTGTAGGTATGCGCACGCGGTCGCACAACGGATTGCCGTGTACATCGAACGCGATTAACTTTAAGCCAGTGCCGCCGATGTCTATGGCGAGCGTGGTGGGATGGGCAAATCCCGAGGCGGTTTTGGCTGATGTTTTTTTCATTGGAAATTTCCCCGCAAATCATGCGACAAGTTTTGCCGCCGTAGCAATCGCAGATTCGTTTAGCGAAGCCGGACTCTTCCTACGATGAGTGCCAATACGCGGTTGTGCAAAGTATCGGCGCCGAGTTCGGTTCGCGAGGGTCAGGGCGCGCTGAAGCTTTGTCTCTACAATCTCGCGGATATATTGCACGAGCTTCAATCGGTTGTAACCAAAAATAGCGCCTGAGAGCTCTGCGAGTTGGTACCAGTCATGCCACTCGCCAATTGCATCTTTCACCTGACCTAGGGAGCTAATAAATGATCTGTCTGGAGCCTCCGCAAGCTGAAGTATGTATTGCAGTTCTTTGATCTTTAGTCGAAAAGCGTGCAAATTTCCACGGTTTAGCTTTGGCCATGCCGAAATCTCTGCCGAGATTCCCAGCGCAACTGCCGTTGGTTCCTGCAAATTAACTGAGTTTTTCTCGCTCGTGCCGGATAGATTTCGGATGGCTTCTGAATAGTCCTTCAAACCACGCCGCGCCGTCTCGCCTTCCTTTTGGATGGTGTCAACAAGCTTGCGGGATAAGCGCGAGCGCTCGGAACCGAGGTGCTCCAACAACTGAATGAGGCACTCCTCTTCACCGTGATCGTGCAGAGTGGCGGCATGGCCCATCAAGACATCCATATCGCGCACTTTGCCCGCCTTCTTCCGTATCGAAGAGATTGCGTTGAGCATACGCCGGGCATCACGCTGCTGTTCAAGCGACAGAGCAGCCATGATGGCTTGTACACGCCTGCTGCGAGTGCGAAGCTTGTGTACCTGTTCGGGTGAAGGTTGGCTGGGAGGCTTCTTCAGCGACTTCCTAAGCTTCCGTATGGGCGATTGCAGTTTGTCCTGATTCAACGGCATGTGCTGATGATGTTGATGCAGTTTCCAGAGTATGAGAGCTACCCGAGCGTCTGATTGGCGAAGTATACACCTGCAGAAATGTGGCGCACTTCGTCGAGATCCGGTTCGTCGGAAAAGGCGCTTCGCGGTGTTTTTTCGCGAGCAATACTTATATCCGAGGTACGATGGCGATAGATCAGCGAACTAGCACGCTGATCGCGACACATCAACTCAAACTCAGGCTGAGAAGAATGCATTCAGAAATGCAGACGCTTGCTGCCATCGACATCGGGTCGAATTCCTGCCGGCTGAAGATCGTCGGCGTACAGGACCACCGACTGAAAATGCTCTATCAGGACCGTGAAATTACCCGTCTAGGCTCGAGCGTCTTTTCTGGGGGCATGATATCGCCCGATGCAATGGCCGATACGCTGCGTGCGCTCAAGCGTTTTTACAAGGCGGTGCATCAATTCGGAGCCAAGCGTGTGCGCGCCGTTGCCACCGCCGCAGTGCGTAACGCGCGAAATGGTCAGATTTTTGCTGCTTGGGTGAAGGCGGAAACGGGATGGGACCTCGAGATCATTTCAGGGCTTGAGGAAGCGCGCCTTATCCATCGCGGCGTCATGCGTGAGGCAGGGACGCGAGGGCGCTGTCTGTTAATCGACCTTGGAGGCGGTTCATGCGAGATCACTCTCTCCCAAAATCGACGCATTCTGGAGACCGCCAGCTTGCCGTTGGGGGCTGTGCGTCTGACACAGGAATTTTTGCGCGGCACCGATCCCCCCACCGCAGAATCTATTTCCCGCATGAGACAGCTCATTCGCCGCGAACTTGCGCGGGGGACAAACCGGTTCACTAAACTCTCACGAGTCAATGTGATTGCTACCTCGGGTACTGCGGCGGCGCTGGCCGAAGCTGGAATGGCCCTTATTGTGAAGCCGAAGAAAGGCAAACTTCGGAACCGCGGGAGCCGTGTCGCGACAACATCGGAAGTCCACCGCCTGGCCAGCCGGCTCCAGAAGATGACGAATGCGAAACGCAGTCAGATGCCCGGTATAGGGCCTCGGCGCTCAGAGATTATCGTTGCCGGTGCCATTGTCTATGCCGAGTTGCTGGAGCACCTTGGGCTGCCCGGCTTCCGCTACTCCGATCTTGGCCTGCGCGACGGTATGATCGCCCAGATGTTGGCGGAGCAAAATACTCGCACCAGCGTGCATCATCGATTTGAGCAGGACCGCTGGGAGGGCGTTCTGGAGACGTGCCGCCGCTTTGGAGTGGATGCGCGCTATGCCGAGCCAGTGCGCGCTCGTGTTGTTCAGCTCTTTGATGATCTGCAATTGCTTCACAAGCTACCAGCGGACTACCGCCGATGGCTCGAAGTCGCGGCGATGATGCGAGACGTCGGCAAGTACATCAGCTATCAGGGGCATCATCATCACACGCAATACATCATCTCCAGCTCGGAACTCTTTGGCTTTACGCCGGGGCAGCGCGCTATCATCTCGGGCATTGCCCGGTACATCGGCAAGTCCAGGCCTGCCACGCAGGACCGGGCCTTCCGCTACATCGTCGTGACGGAACATGAGAATGTTCGGCGGGCTATCATGCTGCTTCGGCTCGCTGTGGCGCTGAACCAGAACCACGCCAGTGACGTGGCGCATGTGAAGACGCGCGTTGCTCACAAATGGGTGAAGCTGGAACTTCGGCCTGGTCGCACTGGCGCGGACCTGGAGGTTTGGTCTCTGCGCAAGGAGGGCGACTACTTCCGCGAAGTCTTTCGCCGCGATCTTTTGGTTGCGCTCGTTTGAAACTGTTGCAGCGACCGCGCTTCGACGAGATCCAATAACTGCCCCGGACGCCGGTTTAGGTCGATGCGCGCCAGTCCTGCCTTTCGCAAACGAACCGCCGCGCGGTCGCCGCGCGGTCCGGTCACTATCAAGCCACTCGCAAATTGCGCCAGGTTCGGATTATGACCCACTACCAGGACTGTCTCTCGCTCGGAGTTCCGGCCCAGCATGGCGATAAAGTCAGCGAACCTGCCGGAGGGTTCGAGGCTGGAATCGGTAATAATCTTCTGTTCAAATCCGACCTCGGTCGCTACCAGGGAGGCAGTTTGCAGCGCACGCTTCAGAGGGCTGGAGATGATTGCGTCGAAATTGACCCTTAGTGCGCCGAGATAAGCGCCGATCACCAGGCACTGGCGCTTGCCCTCTTTATCGAGACCGCGTTTGCGGTCTAGCACCGGATCCTCGCGGCGCACTCCTGAGCTTGCATGTCGAAGAAAATAAACGATCATAGGCATATCACGACAAAAGCTCAACAGGCTCGCACTGGAGTCCATCCCTGAAAAAGTAGTGGGGAGTGTCCTCTCCGATTATGATACACCGCAGGGTTACCTGGGGCAGCAACCCGCGCCCCCGTCAGGCTCGGGGAGACTTGGTTCCTGCGCGACGAATTTCCGTCTTCTTCTGAAAGAGCGGGTCCTCGTAGCCACCCATCTCAACAGGCGAAGGGATCTGTTCAAGCGTGGCGCGCTCCTCTGCGAGCTGCATGAAAAAGTCCTGGGCCGAAAAGGCGGGCTTGCCGCGGCCTCCTCTCGCGCGCCGGTAGTCACCCGTTGGTTTCAGAACGCGTGTTTTCGCAGTATCTGCGAGATAAGCGGCTAGTATCTCGTCTTTCAGGCGAGCGCGGAGCGCCTGATCTTTCACGGGAAATACCACTTCGCAACGCTCATAGAGGTTACGCGACATCCAGTCAGCGCTGCCACAATAGATCTCTTCGTCGCCTCCGTTGGCGAAGTAAAAAATACGACTATGCTCCAGAAATCTACCAACCAAAGAGCGTACGCGGATGTGATCGCTTAGGTCCTTTACGCCTGGACGCAATGAACATATGCCACGCACGATTAGATCAATCTCCACACCGGCCCGCGACGCCGCATAGAGAGCCACAGCGATACTATTGTCGTGCAGCGAGTTTATCTTTGCGATAATGCGCGCCGCTCGCCCCTGCCGCGCGTGGTTTTCTTCGCGGCGAATCATCCGGATCATCTCTTCCGCCAGATCGATAGGAGCGACCAGGAGTGGCGCATAATCCTCCTCTTCGGAGTGAGCGGTGAGGTAGTTGAAAATTGACTGAATACTCGCTGTGATCTCCGGGTCACAGGTAAGCAGATTCAGATCGGTATAGTAGCGTGCTGTGTCCGGGTTATAGTTTCCGGTGCCCAGATGCGCATAACGGCGAACCACGTCGTCTTCATCCCGGCGCACCATCAGCGCCAGTTTGCAATGCGTCTTCATACCTACGACGCCGTGGAAGACCTGCACGCCAGCATCTTCCAGTTTGCGTGCCCAACGAATATTTGAGGCCTCGTCGAAACGTGCTTTCAATTCGACGACCACTGTGACTTCCTTCGTCTGCGCAGCCTCAATGAGCGCCATAAACAGTGGAGAATCTTCAGATGTTCGATAAAGCGTCTGTTTGATCGAAAGTACTGCGGGGTCCTGCGCAGCCGTTGCAATAAAGTTCACCACGCCGTCGTACGAATCATATGGGCTGTGTATCAGGATGTCCCTGTGTTGCAGTTCGGAGAAGATATTGGGTGAATTACGGTGCAGACGAAGCTTGCGAGGAGCGAACGATGGGTACTTGAGATCGGCCCTGGCAGTATGCGTGTAGAGCGTCATCACTCGCGATAGGTTCACCGGCCCGTCAATGAGCACCACCTGCACTTCGTCCAATTCAAAGTTCACGCGTAGGCGGTTGATAATCTCCGGGTCAGCATCCCGCTCCACCTCTAATCGCACAGCATCTCCCTTGCGTCGGTTGTGGAGTTCGGCGCGTACGCTTTCCAACACTGAGCGCGCCTCCTCTTCCTGCAGGTAGAGGTTGCTGTTTCGCGTCACCCGGAAAGCGGATGCCGCCAGCACTTCGTAGCCGCGATACATCCGCGCAGCGTGTGCATCAATGATGTTGTGAAGGAAGATGTAATCGATCGTGCCTCCAGGAGAAGGAATGGGTACCAGCCGTGGCACGGCGCGGGGCACCGTAACCACACCTAACACGTGATCACGGCTGCGTTTGCGTTTGCTGCGCAATAGCAGGGCCACGCAGAGCGCTTTGTTCAGTACCCGCGGAAATGGATGCGCAGGATCGATGGTTACCGGGGTTAACAGCAGGTCCACTTCGCGCTGATAAAACTCCGAGGTATACTCACGCTGCTCGTCGGACATCTGTTTGTAATCCAGCACCCGGATGCCAGCATCAGCGAGCGCTGGACGCAGCGAGTGATTCCAGCAGCGGTATTGCCGTTTGACAAAGGCGTGCAGTTCCGCAGTGTCGCGTCCAAGCGCGATTTTGGGCGTCAGACCGTCCGACCCAACATCGTTGTAGCCGTCTTCGATCCGCTGCATCAGACCGGCGAGGCGGATTTCAACGAATTCATCCAAATTTAAGGCGGTGATGGCAAGAAACTTCACCCGTTCCAGTAAGGGGTTACTGGGATCCTCGGCTTCCTGCAAAACACGTCCATTGAAATGCAACCAGGATTCGTCGCGGCTGAAAAAGGGTTGTCGTCGTCGCGGCGTCTGCATTGCTTTCATTACCAGCGAAATAGAGCCGGCGCGCAGTCGATACACGCCACTCCATGCTTCCTTTTACCGGAGATGCGCCGGTTCCTTTATGAATATTAGAAGAAAATCAGATGTGCTTGACGTTCCTCATCCGTTACCTCAAATTCAGAATGTTGTAATGTTCCTTCGTTAATGTGGCGGCATGCGACTGAGCTTCGTCATTCCCGCCTACAACGAAGAGCATTATCTTCGGAGTTGTCTTGAATCCATCCTGGAGCAGACTCACGATTGCGGTCAAACCGTCGAAATCATCGTCGTCAACAATGCGAGCATCGACAACACACGCGGAGTTGCCCTGAGCTATCAGGGAGTCCGTCTTATCGACGAGCCGCGCAAAGGGCTCACTCATGCCCGGCAAGCCGGATTTGCCGCTAGCAGCGGCTCCCTAATCGCCAATGTTGACGCGGATTGCCGGCTCACGCCAGGCTGGATCTCGCGGGTGCTCGCGGCTTTTGACGCCAATCCAAACCTCGCTGCGTTTTCCGGGCCGCTCGTATATTACGACCTCACTCCATGGCAGCGGTTCCTGGTTCGCATCTTTTATCTGAATGCCTTTACTGTCTACTTCGTTAACCGCTATATTCTGCGGGTTGGCTCCATGGTGCAGGGTGGCAATTTCGTGCTCAGCCGTGCGGCGCTTACAGCAATCGGTGGTTTCAATCTCGACATCAGCTTCTATGGAGAAGACACCGACATCGCCCGCCGCGTGAACACTGTCGGTGAGGTTCGCTTCGATCTTGGATTCAGAATGTTCTCATCGGCGCGCCGCCTGAAGCGGGAGGGCATTCTCACGATGGCCGCGCGATATACGATCAATTACTTGTGGACGACATTCCTTAAGCGCCCTTATTCGCGCAATTACATCGATATTCGCGAGCGAGTGCAAGGCCGATGAGCTTAGTCCCCGGCTAGCGCAAATGCCATCTCCGTCAGGGCAAGTATTGCGCCGAACGCGCGTTCGCCCGGGCGACACGTTCCGAGCCTTACCAGTTGTATAGCCGCCATTAGCGGAAGGGGAGGTCGTCCCTTCGGCCACAACTCGTTCAGCGGGCGCATCACACCCTGCGCGTCGGGATGAAAGACGCGTTCATCCCAGCGCTGCCATCCAGGCACGAACTGCGGAAAATCTGTAACCGCATTGAGAGTTGAGCGTAAGATGCGCTGTTCCCATTTTCCCTTGAACTGATTCATAAAATGGATATGGCTGCGGCGCTCGACTCGGATTTCCTGCACAAATTCCGTGAAATTCGTAGCGCAAGTCAGGTTGATATTGGCGCTGGGCTCCAAGCCATGCCGGTCACCGCCTGAAATCAAGAGGTACCCGGTATCTTGCGCCAGCCGCTCCACTGCTCGATTTTCGTCAGCGTGCCGAAGTCCGTTCAACTCCAGCGCATGTATGCATCCGCCAGCGACCGCAATGAAACACATCAGTTCATCCATGTATGCCGGTCCAAGAGAATACAGGTCCCATAGCGGGTGATTCAGGACAATCAGCACCTGACGCTCTTCATGCAGCTCGCGCAGTAGTTCCAGCAGGTCATCGTCGTTGGGACTGGCGGTGAATGCGGCAAATCGCCGCATCCACTCCGGTCCATCCGCGCTCGGCAGATTATGGACGCCAAGGTGAAACACCGTTTGACCGAATGGCGCCGACCACTCTACAGACATGGGAATGTGCCGCGACGACGGTACTGTTCGCAAAAGAAGAGGAGCTCCGATCGTGTCGTGATCGGTGATGGAAACCAGCGGATAGAGTCCGAGTTGCTGAATCTGCCGTGATTCCAATTCATAAGCCATGCGCGGCCGCAGCGGTGGCCGCCAATGGGCCCGATTAAAATCAAGTGTAAGCCCGTACTTTTGTTGGCATCGTTTTTCGTAATAGTGCGACAATGCGCGACCACCGGGAAGCGCCAATGCCATTGAGTGGATGAAATCCAAAGTCTCTTCCGAAAAACTCGTGTGGCTGTGCAGTGAAACACCTGTATCGTACGGCGCGATGGCATGAGGCTCGTTCCAGTGGGTCGTGATCTTCGAGATCGGCGGCATGGGATCACCTCCTCAACACTAATGTTTCTGGCTGCCTTCAGGCTGAAGCATTCATGCATATGCGGCGTGAATTCGGAAAGAAAAGATGTTGAAATTTGTAGAGGAGCCGTCGGGGTTAACAGATCTCACCGATTACAGAAGCCCAGCCTTGAACGCACTGTCCTCAACTGGAGATCGCTGTCAGAGCATATGCTTGAGTTCTACTTAATAATGCAGTTGAACAAGGGGTCTATAGATAATACGAATGAAATCTTTGCTTCTCTCTGAATACAAGCATCTCGAAATAGTGGATCTGGCCGCTCCATCGATCGCTCCGGACGACGTGCTGGTACAGGTCGAGGCCTGCGGGATATGTGGGAGTGACGTCCATGGATATGACGGTTCCTCGGGGCGGCGGATACCGCCAATCGTAATGGGTCACGAAGCTGCCGGAATTGTTTCCGCTCTAGGAGTCGAGGTTAAGGAATTTTCAAAGGGAGATCGCGTCACTTTCGATTCTACGGTCTACTGCGGCGCATGTGAGTATTGCGCCAGAGAAGAGGTCAACCTTTGTGACCATCGTCAGGTTCTCGGCGTGTCATGTGCGGATTACCGTCGAGCCGGCGCTTTCGCTCAGTATGTCGCGGTGCCACAGCGTATTCTCTATCGATTGCCGGATACGATTTCATTCGCCGAGGCGGCATTGCTGGAAGCGGTATCGGTCGCACTCCATGCAGTTCGGCTATCGGCTGTTCGTGCGGGGGATACCGCATTAGTCATCGGAGCCGGAATGATCGGTCTACTCACTTATCAGGCGGCGCGAGTTGCCGGTTGCTCTCGTGTACTGATTGCTGATGTAGACGAGACGCGATTGGAGCTTGCAAGGCGGATCGGCGCGGAGGAGGTCTTGCACCTCTCGGGCGCAGAATTGGTGTCTGAGGTTGCGCGCCTTACGCGTGGCAAGGGCGTTGACGTCTCTTTGGAAGCAGTGGGAAGGGACGAGACCGTTGCAGCCGCGATCGATTGCACGCGGAAAGGCGGCACCATCACGCTGATCGGCAATATTGCTCCTGAAGTGGCGCTTCCGCTACAAAAGGTGGTGACGAGACAACTGCGGTTACAGGGCTCCTGTGCGTCGGCAGGTGAGTATCCACAAGCGATTGAGCTTGTCGCGGACGGAAAAATCGAGGTAAAGCCGCTTATAAGCGCTATTGCACCACTGGAAGAAGGGCCGCGATGGTTCCAACGGCTGCATGCACGCGAGGCAAATCTAATGAAAGTGGTTTTAACCCCAAACTCGTTATGAATGACAAGCCCTTTGACCTTAGCGGACAGACTGCCATCGTAACGGGCACAAGTCGAGGGCTGGGCCAGTTCTTTGCCCGAGCCTTGGCGAGAGCCGGAGCCGATATCGTGCTCACCAGCCGCAAGCCCGAGACCCTCCGTCCGTTTGCGGATGAGATTCAATCGATAGGACGGCGAACGGTTTCGCTGGAACTCGATGTACAGAGTCAACAAAGTATTGAACAGATGGTTCAAGCGGCGGAGGCCACATTCGGCGAGATTCATATTCTGGTTAACAATGCTGGATGCAACGTCAGAAAACCGGCGCTTGATGTAACGTGGCAGGATTGGAATCTAGTGCTTGACACAAATCTGCGCGGCACTTTCTTTGCGGCGCAGGCGGTGGCCAGGAGCATGATCGGCAACAACTATGGCCGCATCATTAATATTGGCTCCGTGACCAGCGTTTTTGGTTATGCGGGACTCGGTCCATATGGGGCTAGTCGTGGAGGCGTACGCCAGTTGACTATGAGCCTTGCTGATGAGTGGGGCAAGTACGGTATCACGGTAAATTGCCTGGCGCCGGGCTGGTTCCGCACTGAACAAAACAAGGTTCTATATGAAAACAAGGATTGGGTGGACTATCTAACGGACCGGATTCCCGTAAAACGGCCCGGGGAACCGCATGATCTTGATGGCGCAGTGGTCTTCTTGGCGTCTGAATCCAGCCGTTACATTACGGGGCAAACATTGCTGGTCGATGGAGGCATTTCTACGGGCGCGACGAGAGCTACGGTGGCATCTTCACAAAAGAAAGAAGGAATTGCAGAATGAGCGGATATTCTTTTGGCTCAGAGTTGCTTCGTGCTCGTTTGCGGGTCGTGGTGTTGGCTGCCGCGGCGACGGCTATATTCTTGGCGCCGATGAGAGGATGGCCCGCGACTGAAGCAGGAGACAAACTCCGGATATATGTAATTGATGTGGAGGGCGGCCAGTCCACGCTCTTTGTGACCCCGACCGGCCAGTCGCTGCTTATTGATACCGGATGGTCAGATCACAATGGGCGCGACGCAAATCGCATCGTGGCCGCTGCCAAACAGGCTGGAATCAGCCGGATCGATTACTTGCTCCTCACCCACTATCACGAGGACCACGTGGGTGGTGTGCCGCAGCTCGTTGCACGCATTCCTGTGGGAACCTTCATCGACCATGGTCCGAATCGAGAAACTACCGAAGCCGCAACCGAACACGGCTGGCAAGAGTATCAAAAAGTGCTCGCAAACGGGAAGTATGGCCACATCACGCCAAAACCCGGAGACGTGCTGCCGGTGACTGGCATTCACGCTTTGGTGGTGAGCGCTGACGGGAATCTCATCAAGAATTCACTACCGGGTGGAGGGGAGCAGAACGCGTATTGTGCGCAGTCGGAGACGCGGCCAGCAGATAAAACGGAGAACGCACGCTCGCTCGGAATCTTGATAACGTTTGGAAAGCTCAAGATTCTCGACCTGGGAGACCTGACCTGGGATAAGGAAATGCAGTTGATGTGCCCCATCAACCGTCTGGGCCATATGGACATCCTGATCGTCTCGCATCACGGCTGGTATCAAAGCTCCAGCCCAGCATTGGTGGATGCAATTTCTCCTGTCGTTGCGGTCATGGACAACAGCGAGACCAAGGGAGGTTCGACTCCGACCCTTGAGACTTTGCGAAAGGATCCAGGACTGAAAACACTCTGGCAGTTGCATTACTCCCAGGAGGGCGGCGTACAACACAATACTGCACCGGAGTTTATCGCCAACTTGAAAGGCACTGATCCTGGAAACTATCTCGAGGTCATGGCGTCCGGCGACGGTAGCTTTACGGTGATGAACAGCCGAACGCACCTGGTGAAGCGATACAGGGCGGGAAAGTGAGTGCACGTCGAGGGGTGGGATTGCTATGCGGTCGTCGGTGCGGCAAGCGGCATCTGTTCGATTCTCCCCAACAGGAATACGTATGCGGTGATTCCGATCGCCAGGTAAATTGCCGAAACTCCGAATGCCCATGCGAAAGAGTGCCGAGCCGCTACTAGGTATCCTGTGATGATGGGGGCAGCAATTCCGGAAATCTGATTAGAGAAATTCAGTATTCCGCCTACCTTTCCAACGCTGTCTTCGGGAACGATCAAGGATGGAACTGACCAGCCGACCGGCGCCGCCGCTGCAAGGCCGCCAATGGAAACACTGATCCAGAGCAATGCGCGCAAAGCACTGTGCGCATTCGCAGCCCCGATTATTCCAAGTCCAAAGGCTGTGCCGCCAATGAGCACGATCCTGCGAACACGGTTTGGGTCCCAACCATGC
Source organism: Acidobacteriaceae bacterium (assembly GCA_035945555.1). Lineage (GTDB taxonomy): Bacteria > Acidobacteriota > Terriglobia > Terriglobales > Acidobacteriaceae > Silvibacterium. The sequence continues at coordinate 37,842 of DASZAG010000078.1, read as the reverse complement.
CTGATAAGCGCGTCAACCAGCCACCCTCCTACAAAGAGGTCCGTCAGGGTTGCAAACAGCCACGGCACGCCAGTGTAGAGGAACGAATGGAGCAGGTCGATGTGCAAGGCTATGGAGAGATAGCTGGGCAGCCAGGTCAGCAGCAAATAGAAAACGTAGTTATAGGAACCGAAGCCAATAGCGAGTCCTAGCACCTTGCGACGGCGCAGCAAATGACTCAATGACCGTGCTTGTTGCGCTTCAGAAGGCGAGGGAATATCAGTCGCGATATACGAGCGCTCAATTTCGCTCAAGCCAAGATCTTCGTCCGGGTCGCGATAAACCTTCCAGAAAATCAAGAAATACAGGAAGCTGACGAAACCAGTGACGGCGAAACTCCAGCGCCAGCCAATCTGGAGCAAGAGGAGACCAATGAGTGGTACGCCGATCGCCGACGCAAGCTTTGCGGCGGCGTCGAAAAGCGAGGTGGCGAAGCTTCGCTCTACCGCAGGAAACCAGAGGCCGATGGCCTTGGCGTTTGCCGGAAACGTAGGTGCTTCGCCCACGCCCAGAAGCAGACGCGCAGCGAAAAATCCCCCGAGGTCAGGCGTCATCGCGGCGCCGAAAGAAGCGATGCTCCAGAGGAGTGTGCCAATGCGCCCGATGCGCCGAACTCCGAACTTGTCCAGAAGAACCCCGATCGGCAACTGGCACATGGCGTAAGTCCAGTTGTAGGCGCCGGAGAGATAACCGAAGGCGATATTGGAGATTCCGAAGGCGGCAGTAAGCGCAGCGTGAGAGACCGACAGGTTCACCCGATCAAAGTAGTTAACGAGAACACCAAATCCGAGCAGCCATGCAATTCGCCAGCGATATCGCGGTACGCGCGTGCGGTCTGTGGAACCAGAGATCTGCAATGGCCTCATGATTTCTCTGAGTTTAAGCTGAATTCTTATTCAAGAGCTTAGCTCTGTTTTCGAATGGAGGGACAAGGCCTTCAACCTGACCACTCACCCGAACGCACATTTCAATAGATTTCAAAATGAGATAATAGAAGCTGGCTGCTGAATGAATGTGGCCTCGACGATTGCTATATAGGCAGAAGTTCATCTTCAGTCAAAACACATTCGAGTGCTAACCGTACCTGAGGACCCTACGAAGGCATGACCGTACCGCAGCATCCCCTCCGGGCAATTCTTGAAAAACGGATCGCCATTATCGATGGCGCGATGGGCACTACCATCCGCACGTATGGGATGAAGGAATCCGATATCCGCGGAGAGCGCTTTAGGGACGCGAAAAAGGATTTGCTGAACAACGGCGACCTATTCTCGCTGACACAGCCGCAGATGATCGGCGACATTCACCGACGCTTCTTAGAGGCGGGTGCGGACATTATCGAAACCAACACCTTTGGCGCTACCAGTATCGCGCAGAGCGAATTTTTTGTAGTCGATCCTCGTGAGCACGGCGGACGGAAGGATCCGGATTTTTACCAGAAGATCATCGACGATTCGTCTCTAAGTGGCCTTGCCTCGGAGATCAATGAGAAATCGGCGCAGCAGTGCCGCGAATGGGCCGACCGCGTTGCGAATGCAACAGGACGCGAGCGCTTTGTAGCGGGAGCGATTGGGCCATTGACTGTCTCCCTCTCGAATTCACCCGATGCAGACGATCCGGGCTTTCGCGTTGTCACCTTTGATCAGGTGAAGAAAGCTTACAGCGAACAGGTGCGTGCTTTGATCGCAGGGGGCGCCGATCTGCTGCTGGTGGAAACGATCTTCGATTCCCTGAATGCAAAGGCCGCGCTCGTCGCTATTCAGGAGGTCTTTGAAGAGAACGGCAAGCAGTTGCCGATCATGATTTCGGCGGCAGTGGGCCGCGGCGGCGAGACAATGATATCCGCTCAGACTGTTGAGGCATTCTGGAATGCCGTGCGCCACGTGAGGCCGTTTTCTGTAGGGCTCAACTGTTCGCTCGGTCCAGATTTGATGTATCCATTTCTCGAAGAGCTTGCCAACAAAGCGGATGCGGCGATCTCGGCTTACCCCAATGCCGGCTTGCCGAACCCTCTTTCGCCTACCGGATTTGATCTTGGGCCGGCCGATATGGCTCGTTATCTTGGCGACTTTGCAAATGGAGGGTTAATCAATATTGCCGGAGGGTGCTGCGGCAATACACCCGAGCACATTTCAGCAATTGCCCGGGCACTTGATGGCCTTCCTCCGCGCAAGCTGGAGACCGAGAGTGTGGTGGAGACCCTAGGATGAGCACGACTCCACCTATTGTGCCTAGACCGTTGCGCCTTTCCGGATCCCAGCCCTTCACGCAGCAGTCTGGCGTTTTCATTATGATCGGCGAGCGGACCAACGTGGCTGGTTCCCCAAAATTTGCAAAACTCGTCAAAGTGGGCAAGTACGAAGAGGCTGTAAGCATTGCGCGCCAGCAGGTAGAAAATGGCGCGAACGTTATTGATATCTGCATGGACGAAGGCATGATCGACGGCGTTGCAGCCATGTCCAGATTTTTGCTGTTGCTGGCAAGCGAGCCTGAAGTTGCAAAGGTGCCATTCATGGTGGACTCCTCGAAATGGGAAGTGATCGAGGCGGGCCTGAAATGCATGCAGGGCAAGGGCATTGTGAACTCTATCTCGCTAAAAGAGGGTGAGGAGAAGTTCAGGAAGCATGCGGGAACCGTTTTAAAGTATGGTGCGGCCGTTGTTGTGATGGCCTTCGACGAGCAGGGACAAGCCGCCACCTATGAAGACAAGATTCGCATTTGCGAGCGCGCCTACCGAATCTTGGTAGACAGCGTCGGATTTGCTCCGGAAGACATTATCTTCGACCCGAATATCCTCACCGTCGCCACCGGGATGGAGGAGCACAACAACTACGCAGTCGACTTTATCAACGCGACTCGCTGGATCAAAAGCAATCTTCCGCATGCGAAAGTAAGCGGCGGCGTTTCTAATATCTCATTCAGCTTTCGCGGCAACAATAAAGTTCGCGAAGCCATGCACTCGGCATTTCTTTACCATGCCATCGCAGCTGGGCTGGATATGGGCATTGTGAATGCCGGGATGCTGGAAGTTTACGAAGAGATTGAGCCCGAGCTGAAGGTATTGGTTGAGGACGTGCTGCTCAACCGGCGCCAGGATGCGACGGAGCGGCTTGTAGAATTCGGCGAACGACTCAAAGCCTCGGCAAGCGCAAGTGACGCTGCGAGTGAAAAGAAGATAGAAGAATGGCGTAATGGCACCGTCGAGGAGCGCCTTTCGCATGCGCTGGTAAAGGGAATCGACACCTATATTGATGTGGACACGGAAGAGGCGCGAGTCAAGTTCGGCCGTCCACTTCAGGTAATCGAAGGTCCGTTGATGGACGGCATGGGTGTCGTTGGCGATCTCTTTGGCGCTGGCAAGATGTTTTTGCCGCAGGTGGTCAAGTCAGCCCGGGTAATGAAAAAGTCAGTGGCCTATCTGACACCGTTTATGGAAGCGGAAAAGGAAGCTATGGCTGCCGCCGGCCAGGAAGTCAAAACCCAAGGAAAGATTGTGCTGGCAACCGTCAAGGGCGACGTTCACGATATCGGCAAGAACATTGTCGGCGTAGTGTTGGCGTGCAACAACTACGAAGTTATTGATTTAGGAGTTATGGTTCCTGCCGAGAAAATCCTCGAACGAGCAAAGGAGGAACAAGCCGACATTGTAGGTCTAAGTGGCCTTATCACGCCGTCGTTGGACGAGATGGTCCATGTCGCTCGGGAAATGGAACGAAACGGCTTCAAGGTTCCGCTCCTTATCGGCGGGGCAACCACCAGCAGGGCACATACTGCGATCAAGATTGCTCCACACTATAGCGAGCCTGTTGTTCATGTGCTTGATGCAAGTCGCGCTGTACCTGTGGCCACGAGTCTTCTCAGCGAAGAAAACAGGCAGACATTCGTGGAACAGCACCGCACTGAGTACGAGACGCTGCGAAAAACCCACGCTGCACCGCGACAACACGTCGTTTCGATTGAAGAAGCACGTGCGCGCCGTACGCCGATTGAGTGGCGCAGGGAGGACATTGCGCAGCCGGCGTTCACCGGTGTCCGCGTGCTCGACGATTTCCCGCTTCCCGTTCTGCGCGAGTTTATTGACTGGTCACCGTTTTTCCATGCGTGGGGTCTAAAGGGAGTTTATCCGCGCATCCTTGAAGATGAAAAACAGGGAGCACAGGCACATCAGCTCTTTGCCGAGGGCAATGCGCTTCTCGACAGGATCATCCAGCAGAAACTCATCGTCGCACGGGGAATTTATGGCTTTTTCCCCGCGAATGCCGCTGGCGATGATATCGAACTGTACACGGATGAAACGCGGACTAGTGTGCTTGACCGGCTCCACTTTCTTCGCCAGCAGGCAAACCGGGAAGGGAGTGAGCCGTGCCGATCACTCTCTGACTTCATTGCGCCGAAGGACACAAACCTTCCAGACTTCATCGGAGCGTTTGCCGTCACAAGCGGAATTGGCTTGCGAGACCTTTGTGACAGTTTTCGGGCTGAGCATGATGACTACAACGCGATCATGGCAGAGGCGCTTGCTGACCGACTTGCCGAGGCTTTTGCCGAATGTCTCCACAAGCGCGTGCGAGAGGAGTGGGGTTACGGATGCCAGGAGAACCTCACGAATGCTGAATTGATTCAGGAGGACTATCGCGGAATCCGGCCGGCGCCCGGTTATCCGGCGAGCCCTGACCATACAGAAAAAGGCACGATTTGGCGACTCCTCGATGTGCAAGCGAAAACCGGCATTATTATTACGGAATCGTTTGCAATGTGGCCCGGATCAAGCGTAAGCGGCATTTACTTCGCGCACCCGAAGTCACGCTATTTCAGCGTAGGCAAAATCGACCGCGATCAGGTCGCCGACTACCAGAAGCGTAAGCGAATGACATTGAAAGAAGTCGAGCGGTGGCTTGGTCCGAACCTGAACTACGATCCTGCGAATTAAGCTTCTTCCATATCCTCTTCAGGGACACCGACAAGGCATAGCAAGAGTCCGCATTTGCAGAGGGGTTCTTCATCATTGGCGTCCTCGTATGTGCATACCTACAATAGTAGGGTTCACCGTCCTTATGCGTCTCTTTTTCGATCGCTTGTGAATATGCTGCGAGCGGTCGCTAAAGTTGCCTTCTGCCGATGAATTCAATTAGCGTGGACTTCGCATGCCATCACTTGAGTCAGATATGACGAAAAGAGTCAGCTCCTTCACGAATTCATATACCAAAGTGCATGTTTTCAATCGCCGTCAGAGTGATGGCGCGAGCTCGCGAATGAGAAATGTACTGCGAGAGAAAACAACTTGGATCCCGAGCGTCATGTCTCCAGGCGCCTTGTTGCTGCTTGCCTTCTGTTTAGCTTTGGGTGCCAGCCCAAGTTACGCTCAAAAGGCTCAGCGTTCGGTTTCAAACAGCGCTCTATATCGCCAGGCAAATGCTCCGATTGAAAAGCGAGTCGACGATCTCCTCCGTCGCATGACCCTGCAGGAAAAGGTGCGGCAGCTGGATATGTATTCGGGCGCGACATCCATTATGAGTAGTCATACGGATGACACCCATGCCGCAGCCGGCGCGGTGTTTCTGCCGGATAAGGCGCAGGCGCTGTGGGGAGATCTCGGCGTTGGCTCCATTCATGACCTGAATCCCACGCCTGAGCAGGCGAATACGATTCAGAAGTGGGTGATTGCTCATAATCGGCTCGGAATTCCGGCGCTGTTTATTGAAGAGGGGCTGCACGGCTTCGACAATGGGACGGTATTTCCTGCCCCTATTGGCTTGGCTGCGACGTGGGACCCTTCAATTGCGAAGAAGACGGCGGCTTCGATCGCGGCGGAAGCTCGCGCCACAGGCGTCGACATGATTCTTGCGCCGGTGCTGGATCTCGCCCGCGATCCGCGGTGGGGCCGCGTGGAGGAGGATTTTGGAGAAGATCCTTACCTGACTGGCCAAATGGGATTGGCTTATGTCCATGGTGCGCAGGGTGAGAGCCTGAACTCCGATCACACGGTGGTCGCCGAGCCGAAGCATTTTGCGGGACATGGTTCTCCAGAGGGCGGGACAAACACATCGCCTGTACACATAGGCGAGCGCGAACTTCAGATGGTGATGCTGCGGTCGTTTGAGCCGGCTATTCGCGACGGTCGTGCGATGGGAGTGATGGCCGCGTATCACGAGATCGACGGCATCCCCATGACTGCCGATCCAGTTCTGTTGAAGACGGTTCTGCGGAAGGAATGGGGCTTTCAAGGGTTTGTCCTTTCAGACCTCGGGGCCATTGAGCGGCTTTATAGCGCGCATCATGTGGCTGCGAGCCCTGCTGACGCCGCCTGCATGGCCATTCGTTCGGGCGTGGACATGCAGTTTTATGATCTGAAGCATGGATTGTTTCAAGATTCGCTCATCAATTGCGTGCATCAGCGCACGCTTTCTGAAGCCGACCTGGACAGGGCAGTGCGTTCTGTCCTGCGTGTGAAATTTGCGCTGGGTCTGTTCGACCACCCGTTTGTCGCTCCGGGCTTGAACGCAAGGGAGCATCGTTCGGCCGCGCATCTTGCGGTTTCTCTTGAATCGGCGCGTGAATCGATGACACTGCTTAAGAATGAGAATCATTTATTACCGCTGGCGAAAACGGCGCAGCACATTGCGGTCATCGGGCCGAACGGAGATGCAGCCCGCTACGGAGATTATGAAAATCCGGCGAACGGACTGCACGTCAGCATCGTTCAGGGCATTCGCAAATTGCTACCAAGTGCAGATGTGAGCTTTGACGAGGGGAAGAACATTCCAGATGCTGTGGCCAAGGGGAAGGCTGCGGACGTTGTCATCATGGCCCTTGGAGAGAGGGAAGGAATTTCGGGCGAGGGTTTTGACCGCTCAGACCTCAACCTTCCAGGCAATCAGGAGCAATTGCTGGAAGCAGTCGTGGCGACGGGAAAGCCGGTCGTTCTGGTTCTGGAGAACGGCCGCCCGCTGACGATTGATTGGGCAAAGAAGCATGTGCCGGCTATCCTGGAGGCGTGGTATCCGGGAGAGTACGGAGGACAGGCGATTGCTGAAACACTTTTCGGTGACAATAACCCCGCGGGGCGGTTGACCATTACATTTCCGCAGACCGTGGGCCAACTGCCTGACTACTACAATTCTGACCCGTCGCGTGTCTATCGATATACCGACAACAATGGCGAGCCACTTTTCCCATTTGGATTTGGCTTGAGCTATACGACATTTCGCTATGATCATCTAGGCGTCCAGCCTCCTCAGCGCAGAAGTGGCGGAGATATTGAAGTGTCTGTGGATGTGACCAACACCGGTAGCCGTGCCGGCGACGAAGTTGCACAGCTTTATATGCGTGAGGATGTGAGCAGTGTGGAGACGCCGCGCCGCTCACTTGAAGGCTTCGATCGTATTCACCTGATGCCGGGTGAGACGAAGACGGTTCTCTTCCATGTGAAACAAAGGCAGATCGCGGTGTGGAACGCGCAGGGACAATGGGCAGTCGAGCCAGGGAGCTACACAGTCTGGGCTGGAGGCTCGTCTTTGGCAGATTTGAGCAAGTCGTTTGTGCTGGCGCCATGAGTCCACAGACCCACCACGCAGACCCATTTCGCCACTATGGATCAAGAGTTATTGAAAGAACATATATGCAGAAAAGATTGAAGCTCACATGTGCTGGAATTCTATTTTCTTTATCATTCGCTGCCGTCAGCACAGTGCGTGCTCAAGTAGATCCAAGCCAACAGAATGAACCGGTCAATTATGTCTCCCCGAATATTGGAGGCATAGGCCAGTTACTCACAGCAACGGTGCCTTATGTGCAGTATCCGCATGGCATGGCGCGACTGACTCCCATCACTACGCCGGGCATTACGGACCGTTACCTTGCGGACAAGATCTACGGTTTCCCCGCTGGACCCGCGACGCTGATGGCTTCGACCGGAACGACTGGTGTGAGTCAAAAGGTGTATGCCTCGGACTTTGATCACGACTTTGAAATCAGTACTCCTTATTATTACGAGGTGGATTTGCAGACATGGGGCATCAAGGCGGAACTTACTGCCGCGAAAGATGCCGCTTATTATCGGCTTACGTTCCCGAGCAACGCGCATTCGCATTTGGTAATCGCTTTGAAGGCCGACGCCCGTCTGACGGTGATTGGCAACAACACGGTACAAGGCAGTGAGCGCATCGTCGGACCGATCAGCGGAAAGCCAGAATCAGGCGGTGAAACGCGAGAGTATTTCTACGCTGAATTTTCGCGCCCAGTCCATTCATGGCAAACATGGCGCGACAAGACCCTTTCGCAAAGCTCGAAACAGGAAGGCGACCGAATCGGGTTTGTCAGCGATGACGCGACAACCCAAGGGGAAAAGATTGAAGTACGAATTGGGCTGTCCTATATCAGTACTCAGCAAGCCAAAGAGAATCTGAAGCGTGATATTTCGAACTGGACATTCGAGCAGGTTGAGGCGACCACACGAGCAGTATGGGACCACGCCCTTGACGGCATTCAAGTGACGGGTGGCACCCAAAAGCAGCGAACGATTTTTTATACGGCTCTCTATCGCTCACTGGGACGAATGACGGACATAACGGAGGGCGGCAGATACTTCAGCGGCTACGATCACAAGGTACATAACGCCGACGGACATGACTTTTACATAGATGATGGAACATGGGACACGTTCCGCTCGCTCCATCCATTGCAGCTGCTACTTGATCCAAGCCAGCAGGAAGACATGGTTCGTTCTTACCTCCGCATGTATGAGCAGAGCGGATGGCTGCCCTCTTTTCCGTCAATCGCAGGTGAGCAGGCGGTCATGATCGGACATCATGCGGATCAGTTCATTCTCGATACCTATGAAAAGGGATACCGAGACTTTGACGTCCAGGAAGCCTACGCGGCCATGCGGAAGAATGCTACCGAGACCACGATGCTCCCTTGGCAACGAGGTCCGCTTACAAGCCTGGATCGAGTGTATTTTGAGAAAGGCTTTTTCCCAGCCTTAGCTTACGGAGAAAAGGAGACTGTGCCCCAGGTGACTGGCGAGCGACGGCAGGCTGTCTCGGTCAGCATCGAAAACAGCTACGACGACTGGTGTGTTGCACAACTTGCGAAGGCGCTCGGGAAAGATGCCGATGCTGCGTATTTCATGAAGCTAGCTCATAACTATGAGAACGTGTTTAATCCGGCCATCGACTTCATGGCTCCCAAAAGTGCCGACGGAAAATGGGTTGCCCACTTCGATCCCAAACTTGGGGGTGGTCAAGGGGGACGGGATTATTTCACCGAAGTCAACGCGTGGCTTTACACATTTGGTGTTCAGCATGATGTTGCCGGATTGATCCGAATGTTCGGCGGCCGCGACAAATTCAATGCCAAGCTGGACCAGTTGTTCGTGGAGCAATACGGAACATCGAAGTACAAGTTTTTGGGCCAGTTTCCTGACGCAACAGGACTCATTGGGATGTATGCACAGGGAAATGAGCCAAGCTTCCACATCCCCTATCTTTACGACTTCTCCGGCCAGCCCTGGAAGACGCAACGCCGCGTACGGCAGATCATGAACGTCTGGTACGGAGACGGGCCGCTCGGGATTCCAGGAGACGACGATGGTGGCGAAACGTCGTCTTGGTATGTTTTCAGCGCGATGGGCTTTTATCCGGTTTGTCCGGGTAGCCCGGTGTATGAGATTGGCAGTCCTATCTTCGCAAAGGCCATAATCCGGTTGGGCGGCAACAAGAATTTCACTATTATTGCTGACAATACTTCTGCGCAGAATAAATACATTCAGTCTGCAACGATGAATGGGCGCGCACTTGATAAGCCATGGTTCAACCAGTCGGACATCGCGAATGGCGGAACGCTGATTCTCAAAATGGGAGACAAACCCAATCTGCAATGGGGCAGTGCGTCGGAAGATGCACCGCCTTCAATGTCGAAGTCATCGGCTGACCAGAACTGAATCCAGAAGGCCAGCAGGAGAAGCCTCGTGGGTGAATACAGGCGAACTTCGCGCCGAGGATTATTTTTGGCGGGAGCTACGAGCCGCAGGCGGCGCCGATCAGTGCCATTTAGCTCACGTTCGCTTCTTGCCCCATCCACCTCCGCCAGGTGTTTCAATGCGCAGAATGCTCCCCGCAGGAAGTCGGCGGCTGCACTGGCCAGGCAGTTCAGTCTCAGTCTTGCTTTCCACATCCACGATAGAGGCGCGGCCGGCAGCGCCATCTTCCCCGCCATTCAGCGCGTAAGGCCGGAACTTCCTCCGATCTGCTAACAGCGCCACGTGCGAATCAGCTAGTAGTTCGATCTCGCGGACCAATCCATCACCCCCATGAAACAGACCGTCACCGCCCGAGCCGAAGCGATAGCCATAGCGGCGCACGCGAACCGGGTAGGCATATTCGAGAGCCTCTACCGGTGTGTTCAGCGAATTGGTCATGTGTGTCTGCACGCCAGAAATGCCATCCGCCGTCGGCCGAGCACCCATTCCACCTGCCGCCGTCTCGTAATAGGTGAAGGGCTCATTGCTGCGTGGATCGATGCCGCCAATTGTCAGATTGCTCATCGTACCGGCGCTTGCTGCCGGCACTCGCGAGGGCGCGGCCTGAGCCAGTGCACGAAGCAGAACGTCCACAATGCGCTGTGAAGTTTCCACATTTCCTGCCGCAACGGCCGATGGCGGCCGCGCATCCACAATGCTGCCGGCAGGCGCGGTCAGGGTAAGCGGCCGCAGAATGCCTGCCGTTGCAGGGGCATCCTCGGTTAGCAGACACCGCAGCATGTAGAAGCAAGCTGAAATCGTGATCGCCTGCACAGCATTTATGCTGCCCGCAACCTGTGGAGACGATCCGGTGAAATCGACATCGATCGCGCCAGACTGAGGCTCGAACCGAAGCTGTACTGCGATTCTGCAGGGATCGTCGGAAACGCCGTCATTGTCCATCCAGTCTTCTGCATGGAAGCTGCCCGCCCGCATGTTGCGCAGCTCGGCGCGGATCAGCCTCTCGGAATAATTCAGAAGCTCCTCTCCCAATGCGTCGAGCTTTCGTTGTCCATACTTCTCGACCAGTTGCAGCACTCTCGCCTCGCCGACGCGACATGAGCCCACCTGCGCATCTAGGTCGCCTCTGCGTTCCGTTGGCGTTCGCACATTCAACAGGATGAGATCCAGAATCTCGCGGGAAATTTTGCCTCTGCGCGCAATCCGCACCGGCGGAATTCGAATTCCTTCTTCATAGATCTCCCTTGCTGGCCCCATTGATCCAGCAAAGGCCCCTCCAACATCGGCATGATGCGCGCGATTCGCAACATACCATGCAGGCGCAGACCCGCCCGCAAGAAAGATCGGAAGCACCATCGTGATATCCGGCAGGTGAGTTCCACCCGCGTACGGGTCATTCAGCACCGCAATGTCGCCCGGTTCAAATGCAATTGCCTCTACTGCCGCCTGCACCGACATGGGCATCGAGCCAAGGTGCACCGGCATGTGATCGCCCATCGCAATCACTCTGCCTTGGCGATCGAAAACAGCGCACGAGTAATCGCGCCTCTCCTTGATATTCGGAGACACGGCGGTGCGTCGCAGTGCAGACCCCATCTCCTCGGCAATGGAATGCACACCGCTTTGGAACACAGCGAGTTCCACCGGGTCGACGGCCAGGATCATCAACGTCCCTCCTCCGGAATAGTGATCACAAGATTGCTGAAGCCATCTACTTGCGCCGAACATCCAGCGGGAAGCAGCGTGGCAGAGGTATATTCGGGGATCATCGCAGGCCCATAAATGGTCTCACCCGATTGGAGGTTCTCGCGTCGGTAGAGACGTGATCTGACGAATTCGCCATCGAAGAAAATCTCGCGTTCTGCGTAGAAGGCCGCACTGCCGTCTCCGGAAACAGCTGAGCGATGAACCGGCACATATGGTTCACCCGCTGCAACCATGCGCAATCGCGCATTCACAATTTGCACGGGCCTTTGCACATCGCAAAAGCCATATCGCCGCTGGTGCATTCGATGGAATGTCTCGAAACTGTCTTGAGGGAATTGCGCATCGTAAGGAACATTCAACTCGTAACCTTGTCCGCGGTAGCGCAAATCCATTGAACGATGAGCCACTCCCAGCAACCCCTCCCCACTGAACTCGGCAAGCGCGCGCTGCTCCAACGCATCATAAGTTTCACTCAGAGATTCATAAGCTTCACCGGGCAGCATTACAGTTCGTGAAAAATCGCGGACTGTATCGGCCAGAAGAATGCCAACCGCCGAAAGCGCTCCCGGCATCGTCGGAATCAGCACACGAGAAATCCGCAACGCACGTGCAAGTGAACAAGCATGAAGCGGTCCACCGCCGCCATAAGCCACCAGCGTGAACTCGCGCGGATCGTATCCCCTCTCAATGGAAATCACGCGAATGGCCTTTTCCATTTCAGTTTCAACGACGCGCACGATTCCAGCGGCGAACTGCTCGGCAGTCCTGAGAGCGCCCTTTCTTTCAATCAGAATGGTTTTCGTGAGTTCCCGATTGAGGCGCACGCCGCCACCTAGGAAGCTCGCCTCATCCAGCCTGCCAAGCAGCAGGTTCGCATCGGTAACGGTCGGCTCCATTCCCCGACCGAAACAGATCGGCCCAGGGTCAGCTCCGGCGGACTCCGGTCCTACACGCAGCATTCCACCCGCGTCGAAGCGCGCGATTGATCCTCCACCGGCTCCAGCCGTATGAATATCCAGCATCGGCACGCTGACCGGCACACCTGCGATTATCGATTCGCCTGTAAGCTTCGGCCCTGAACCTTCAGCTAGGAAAACGTCAGTCGACGTGCCGCCCATGTCGATCCCGATGATCTTGTCAAAGCCTGCCCACCGCGCCATTTGCCACGCGCCAGTCACTCCGCCCGCCGGACCCGACAGAACCGTTCGCACTGGCTCTTGCGCGGCAACACGTGCCGCAACAATGCCGCCTGACGACTGCATAACGTGTACTCGGCTCGCATATGTAGCGGCAATTTGCGCCTCGAGCCGTAGTAGATACTTCTGCATCACCGGCGAAAGGTACGCATTCACAACCACAGTCGAAGCCCGCTCGTACTCGCGAAACTCCGGCAGAATGCGATGCGATGTTGAGATAGGAATGTCCAGGCAGCGCAACGCCGCTTCCACCTGCTCCTCTGCTGCTGGATTCACAAACGAAAAGAGCAGCGAGATTGCAACCGCCTCCGCCCCATTCGCCCTCACTTGGTTGACCAGAGATTGCAACTCCCCTTTAGTCGGCGAGCGAAGAGCAACGCCTTCCGCACTTGTGCGTTCCGGGACACCAAAGCGCAGTTCGCGGGGTACCGGGCAAACCGGCGCTGGTGCAAACCAATCATAGAGGCTGCTGCGCGTCTGACGGCCAATCGCGATCGTATCTTCAAACCCCGCGGTTGTGACAAAGGCCACGCGCGCGCCCTTGTGTTCCAGCATCACATTCGTACCCACCGTGGTCCCGTGCCGCACCTCGAATCCTTCACCTCCCGTTATGTGCTCAAGCACCTTCAACACAGCCTCCGAAGGGTCCGTTGGCGTCGTGAATACCTTCAATACGCGGAGAACTCCACCTTCAAGGTAGACGCAGTCTGTAAAGGTACCCCCGGTATCGATGGCTACGCGCAAGTCATTCGGCTCTCATTTCGTGATATTGTCAGCACTCTAAACGCAGGGGCCATATAGTGGAACTCTAAAGCAAAAGGAAGCGCCCTTGAACGGTATTTATAGCTGGTTCACGGAGGCACCGCCAGAGCAGAAACGCGCTGTGCTGGCCGCTTTCTTAGGCTGGATGCTCGATGGCATGGACGTAATGCTCTACGCCATGGTGCTCGGCCAGGTGCAGCGCGCTATGCATCTCTCTGCTGCCATGAGCGGCGCCATGATGTCGGCTACGCTCGTCTCGGCTGCCGCGGGTGGCATTGGCTTCGGGTGGTTTGCAGATCGTTTCGGCCGGACTCGCGCGCTCACGATCAGTATGCTGGTCTATTCTGTCGCAACAGCATTGTGTGGTGTCAGCCAGACGGCTATCCAGCTATTGTTCTGTCGCACCGTGCTTGGTTTAGGCATGGGTGGTGAATGGGCGGCCGGCGCCGCGCTGGTAGCCGAGACGTGGCCCACACAACATCGCGCCAAGGCGCTGGCGCTCGTTCAGAGTTCATGGGCTATCGGTTATGCGCTGGCTGCAGCCGTAGTAGCGGTCGTCATGCCACGCTTTGGTTGGCGTCCCGTTTTCTTTGTCGGCATCATTCCTGCACTTCTCACTCTATGGTTGCGCCGCAACCTTCGAGAGCCGGAGGCGTGGCGCGAGATCAAGACCGCGAAAAAACCGATCCGTGCCGTTTTCGATGGAAGCCTGGGCTATAACGTCCTCATCTGCGCCGCGATGAACACGGCGGCGCTCTTCGCCTATTGGGGACTCTTCACCTGGATGCCGCGTTTTCTAGGCGCGCCTATCAATCAGGGAGGGCGCGGTCTCAGCGCAGTTCAGACATCCGCGTGGACGATCGTAATGCAGATCGCCACATTTGTCGGCTGTCTGAGCTTTGGCTATTTCGCCGATCGTTTCAACCGCAAGTACGCATACATCATCTATCTCGTCGCGCCCTCTCTCTTGGTGCCGATATTCTCTCTTGTTCGCAGTCCAGGTGCCCTGCTGTTTATTGGCCCCCTGATCGGCTTCTTCGGTACTGGAAACTTTAGCGGCTTCAGCGTCATCACCAGCGAACTCTTCCCAACCTCGGTGCGCGGAGCCGCAATGGGCTTTGTCTATAACATAGGCCGGGTAGTCAGTGCTGGTGCGCCATACCTCGTGGGACACATCTCGGAGCACGCAGGATTGGGGTATGCGCTATCCACTACCTCGGCTGCTTTTTTGCTCGCAGCAATCATAGCAACCACCTTGCGCCTGCCGTCGCGCGATGCCACAGCAGCCGTGTCTTTGCTTCCTTAAACGCGCTAGAAGCGACCAGCTGACTGTCTGTCGAAATCAGTCCTGCCTCCACGACAAGTGGAGTGCTCCATTCGCGTCGAATGAGAACTGCCCCTGCTCAAAGCCGAGTCCGAAGAGCGCCAGATTCTGGTCATAATACAGGGGCGGGGTTCCGACCAGCCCTGTTTGCGGCTTGTATTCAGACTGCACGCGCGACATAGGTTGATTGCGAATTTGGGTTTCCCCTAGAGCCATAGCATACGGAACCAATGCCGCTGAGAAACCTACCGGCCGTTTTGGATCTTCAATGGTTCCGTCTGGACGCACCTTCGCAGGTGGGACTGAATTGGTACGCAGGTACGCGCCCATTCCCGAAATTGGCTCGAGCATTTCATCGCGGTGGGGTGTGGCCTTGTCGAGCATGCCCGCCCAAAGATATACCCGAATTGCGTCATAACTTCCAACGTTGGGTGATACCTGGGTTTTGCCGTCGGTCTTGATATTGATCCAGTCGGAAACGAATCCATGTGGCGCCGAATCCTTTATCAGAGCGGGTATATTGGCCGCAACCTGCTTCCAGGGCCCGCGAGGTGCGAACTGACTCAGGCCGAGAACGAGCTGAAGCGGCACATAGCTCGCATTAAAGCGGTAGGTGACGCCATGCTGAAACCCTTGCGGGCCTGGCGCGACCATCGCGCCAAGCCCAGGGACATCAACTATTTCCTTAAGGGCGATTTGATGCGCCAATTTAAGACCCAGCGCGGTATAGCGCGGCTCATTCCACGTCTTTCATGCTTCAAGCAGCGTATAGGCCATCCAGATATCAGCGTCAGACGCGGAGTTGTTATCGAGCGCTCGCCACTGGTTGTTTGGGCCGCGACCCCACATCCACGCAGGTAAATGCGTGGCCAGATCTCCATCAGCGAGGTTCTGCTCTGTCCAATGCAGCAGCCTGTCAAAACGTGGGCGATCATCGGCAACGAGCGCAAAGAACATCCCATAGGCCTGACCTTCCGACGTGGTGCAATCGCCCCTGCTGGGATCAATTACTCGCACCTGATTATCCATGAACTTGGTCGTGTAGTCTTTCCAGAGTGATTGCCAATCTTGCGCAGAGCAAGTCATCCGGCAAAGGAGAGTCATCAGAGACAGGATCAAAATTGACTTCAGCCTCATTTCACCTCTTTGATTGTTGAAGTGGGATTCCTGTTCTTGGATGCCAGATGCGATGAATCGGCTTTTTGATACGCTGACTGTAGCGGGGCCTATCAAATTGGCTCTGGAGTCATTCGTGGCGATACAAAACATTGCCGCCTTATCGACGCGCTGTTTCTCTTGCCGGCTGCTCGACCGGAGGAGAATTAGCCGGCACAAACGCAAGGAGTACATTCCCATCCATTGCGTTGGTATAACCGCTATTTACGAATAGCATTCCGCCGACGATAGTCGGGCCCGCGCCGTTCAGTGATCCGCCGTGCGCCTGGACTCCATTGGTCGTCGCGAACTTCTGCGCGGTATTAAAGTCCCAAATGATCTGGCCGGTACGGGCATCGTAGGCACGCAGGTGCCCGTCCAGCGAGCCCGCAAAAACCACGCCGGGAATAGCCGTCGGGGGAGCCATTTGCGCAATGCCGCATCCATCTACCCCTGCGCAGGACGGCTTGGGCGGAGAAGCAAACCACACTTTCTTTCCAGTTCGCAGATCTAGCGCGACCATACCGCCGCCGCTGTTGAGCGGGTGGTCGAAGTCATAATCCGAGATCGGATAAAACGCGTAGTCGCCATCGATCGCGCCTCCCCACTCGATCCCTCCGAGCGGGCCGCCTTGCGCAATGCGCGTTTTCCATAGCAACCGGCCGCGATGGTCCGCATCGAGAGCATAGACGATGCCCGATTTCTCTGACAGCAGCAGGATGTGGCGTCCATTGCGCAGGACTTTGAGTACCGGGGGCGCGCCAAAGTCATAGTCGTCACCCTTCGGCTCCGGACAATTGTCCTTCTGCGGGGCAACACATCCACTGTTCCACAGATCGTTGGGCGTGAATTGTCGCTGCCAGAGCTTCTTGCCTGTGGTCATATCAATGGCTATAACCGCATCCGACGAGTCGCTTGGCGGAGAGGAATAATCGTTCCCGGTCGCAACGTAAAGGATCCGGTGCTTCAAGTCCGCAGTTGGTGCCGACCACACCGCCGCTCCCGCTGGTCCAAAATACTGCACACCTTGCGGGCTCTTGCGTGTCGGCCTGGCCGGCTCTTCAATGGTGTAAGCTTTCCAGACCTGTTTCCCGGTCACAGTATCAAGCGCCACCACACTGCCCCGGAACGTGCAACATGGATACCGGGGATCAGCCGAAGCTCCTTCCTCGCCGGATGAAACCGGAACATAAAGCCGGTTGCCCACAAGCAGGGGAGAGCCTGTGATCCGGGATGCGGAATTCGATTCCGGACGAACCCTCCAGATTTGCGATCCCTCATCTGCGTTCACTGCGTACACAAAGCCGCTCGTATCGCCAAAGAATGCTGTCTGGCCATCATTGCCGATGGAGATTGCGGTTTTGACGGTGTCAGCAGCCCGAAAAGTCCACCAAATGCAGCCCTTGCCCTCATCCAGCGCGTAGACGGTCCCATCCTCACTGCCCACAAACAGCTTCCCCGCGTAAGAAGTGGGCTGGCCGTATGTGGCAGCCGCTCCCCGGAATCCGAATGCCCACTTCAGCCTGAGCTGTTTTACCTGCTCACGATTCAACCCGGCGGCGGAAGCCGGTTGGAAACGCGTATTGTCTGGGTTCACTCCCCATCCGGCCCAAACAGGGGCATCCGGCCGAGGGTCGACATCGCGAGAACACATATCCGAAAGCCGAGCGGAAATCGCAGCTTCAGATTTGCCGAGATAATCCGCAACTGCAACCCTCTCTTGGTGGCTCAGCGTTCTGCCTTCCCATCTCATCTCTCCAGTTTCCAGAGCAGCCAGGATCGAACGTCTCGACATCTCTCTGAGCGCTGCCGGTTCGGGCGCGCGCATATCATTGTCATTGCGATGGCATGAGGCACACTTATTGGCGAACAAGGCAACGCCGTCCACCGGTGCGGGGGCCGGCTTTTGAGCGCATCCCAAAAGCGCGGTGGCGAGAACCAAGAGAAGAGATTCACAGCATTGCAGCGCATTCTTTCGATTCATGAAAGCGACCTCTTTGCGGACTTCGCCGCGCACCGTTTGATTCGCAGGCATTCCGACCCCGCATCGTGGCCCGGCCCGCTGGCCGGTTCTCCTGTGATGCTTAGACGCTCCTTTGCCCCTAAAGAGTCTATTTTCCCGCCGAATCTGAATGGTTCGCCCTCGAAATCGCCACATTTGGCCGCTGGCTCACAAATTCCGCAAGGATCGGTTAGCCGCTCCAGATGCCCATTTTCGTCATCAGCTTCCGTCGTTCGTCTTCGCCACCCGGTTGATAATCCGCTGAATGACGACCACCTGCACATGGATGTGACTCGCCACATCAGGCAAGAACTCGCTGACGAGATTACCGATTGGCGCCGTGGCAAGAGCTGTTCCATAGCGCTCCGCGCTCGCACGCCCGTTCGTCTCGCGCCCCGGAACATAGAGGTTGCTGATCTCGTCTTCGGCGGCAAAGCCGATAAGATTGGCGTAATTCAGCATGCCCCTGCCGCTGTCACTTTGCGTCCAGAAAATCTGTAGACAGGCGTGTGCCGCGCGCCGTGGAATCGACGCGTGCTGCATGCGGTGGTAGTGCGGGTCCTGGTGCGCGATCGAGGGAATCAGGAACGTACCCAGGAACTCACCAGTCATATCCTCCGCAAAGCTCACGCCAACATAGCGTCCATAGCCGGGCATGCCGGGGCCATATGGAGAGTCGGGATCTGACGCCACAGCAATACCGGCCTCGCCCAGGATGGTGATTACGTTGAAAGGGTCGACCACGTTGCGTGCGGCCAGCCATCCTTTATCCCCAGGGGTGAGAGGCTTGTTCCGCGGCCCGGCTGCAAACCTCTGATACCAATTCATGTGCGACATGTTGCAGGGAGCAGGTGAAATCGGGGACGACCCTCCGGCTGTTGGTTCAGTTCCAGCTGTGCTCGCGGGCTGGGACGCGCTGCCCGCACTCGACGAAGCCTTGGGCGAACTCGTGGACGGGCAGGGCTGCCGTCTTGGAACCGCGCTTGAAGCTGATATCTGCGGTCGGGGTGAATCCGGCAGGGCTGCGCTGGACATCCATCCGGTTTGCGCTCTTGCTGTGCGCAGAGCGGCGAGCACAAACACCATCAGCAGGAGTCGTGGCAGCCTTGGTGTCATGAATTTCGTGTTTTCAACTTCGGTCCCTGTGTTTTATCTAACTCCGTGTTTGGATGTTGATGGCATTGATGGCGGCCATTAACCAAATATGCAATATGCACGACCTCTTTTGCATTTGGCACGGCTGCGGCCAAATCTCAGCGCAGTTGCCTCTCTGCGGAATAATTTTTTGCCAAGGCCCACCCGGAATTGACTGATTGCGCTTGTTTTATAGATTTTCCAAGGCGCATTCAGCCCGTCCGCATCTACTTACCTATGTAGTCCTCGGGGTTGCAAATGCAAAACTCGGCAACGACAGACAGGAGGAAACTGCGAATGCGATTGATCAGAAATCTAACTGGAACATTATTGGTTGCAAGCATGGCTTCCCTGGTATATGCCTGGGCTCCTGCTCACGCGACGGCAGGGCGTGCCGGAGAGACGATCAACAATCCTGACGCTCCGTATGCAGCGCAGCAAGACGAAGCAAAGCCGCCCAAGCAAGACGAATCAAAGCCATCAAAGGAAACAAAGGAGGCAAGGCCTCCCGCGGCCCATAAGCAGCAGGTGCGTCCGAAGCAGCAGGAGAAGCCCAGCAAGGAACAAAAAACGCAGAAAGAGCAAATGAAACAGGCGTCCAGGAATCAGGGGCAGCGGAGAGCGAGCGCAGGGCAATCGCAACAAGCCCGCCAAAACCACGGACAGCCAGCAGGCAGGAACGCTCGCATTCCTGACCGTGATTTCAAGGCCCACTTCGGCCGGCCGCATAGATTTGCGATGCGACAGGTAATTACCACAACCCAGATCGTTCCCAACCAAACGCAGTTTGTATATGGCGGCTACACGTTTATAATTCTGGATCCCTGGCCGGATGACTGGGCGCTCACCGACGATTGCTATATCGACTACGCAGATGACGAGTACGTCCTGATTGACGTCGCGCATCCCGGAGTACAGATAACATTGTCGATTGTTGCGGGATAAATGGGTCACTGAAGAAGGGTGGTGGACCATTCGCTCACTTGGATGGTCCACTCCGGGAATTGCATTCTATTGTCCCTGCCAATACTTGTTGAAACCGATATAGTCCGACGGCATCACCGCCAGCAACTTGCGGCGCAAGGCCAGAATATCGACGGAGCCAAGTGTGCTGTAAAGAACCTTGCCATTGGGTCCAAGCAGCACTGTGTAAGGCACAGCAGACTGCCATTTTGGATCGAAAGCCGCTTGAAGCCCCGCTGTATCGTCGGAAGAAAAAAGCAGGTTGCGGCTGGTTGCATGTTTGCGTTGCAGGAATCGGAGAACGCCCGCCTTTTCATCCGGCGTGTTGACCGAAACGGTTACAAGCTGAAAGCCGCGGTCGCTATACATCCGGAACGTGTCTTGCAGATCAGAAAATTCAGCGACGCAGGAGCCGCACCACGTAGCCCAGAAACTTACGAGAGTATAGTTATCACCTACATTGGCTCGCAGCTTTTTGAGCCCAGCGGCGTCCGCCAATTCCACAGTGACCGGCGTGTTATCGAGTTTCTGCTCATATGCTGCGACGAGAGAGCGTTTCTCCGACCATTTTGTAGAACAGCCGAACACGCTTGTGTGCGTCACAGTAATGGGCTTGTTGGCCAACAGAGCATCAATCGCATTCTGCGCATCGTGTGTCGTTACTTTTTCGATGCGATAGCTGTTGTCGAAGCGCCCCTGGTAGCGCAGCTTGCGGTCCCTGTCGAAAACGAATACGTGCGGCGTCGCTTGAGGTCCGTAGGCGCGCGTCACCGCTTGTGTTTCGCCATCGTAAAGATATGGATAGTGAAGATGCTTGTACTGATAGCGAATCTTCATGTCTGCCGGCGTGTCGCCTACATCAGATGAATCTAGCTCATCAATCGTTGTCGCAGAAGGATCGTTGCCCTCAATCGCGACGATCGCCACACCCCGCTTGCTATAGTCCTCATACAGCTTCTCGATGCGGCTCTCATACATTTGCGCGATCGGGCAATGATCGCAGGTAAAGATCACCACCAGGATCGGGCTGCCCGCGTAATCGCTCAGCTTATGAATCTTGCCGTCCACACCCTGAAGTGCAAAATCGGGCGCCTTTGATCCCAAAGGCAGAATCGGATGGGATGTCTGCGCATGAAGCGCCAGCGACATCACCGAAATCAACACTAAGATGAATAGCTTCCGCATCGACCTTCTCCTGCAACTCAGTTACGCCAGTCTCCTGGCATAGGCAATCTCTTGTGTCATGTCCGAATTTACATCGCCTTCCTTTTCATACTCGACAGCGACCAGGCCGGCAAATTGCTTGCGATGCAGTTCCCGCATGACTGCTGGAATTCTAGCGATGCCTGTGCCCAGCAGTACATTCACTTCGCCACCTTTTGCTTTCACATCCTTCAAGTGAACCATGCGCAGACGGCGGGCTAGTTTGCGGATAGCATCCGCAGGATCATAGCCACAGGAGGCAAAATGGCCAGTGTCCGCAGTGGCGCCCATCGTCTTCGAGAGCGGTGAAAGCGCATTCATCACATCTTCCGGGCTTTCGTATGCAAACCGGACATTGGGAAAGAAGTGGTTGTGGATTCCAAATGTCAGCCCTTCCTGCGTGAGCCGCTGGTCAATGCGATTGAGAACTCCGCCCGTCGCATCGCCAGTGATATTGCTGCAGCCCAGTAGCTTTGCAAAGCGAATCGCATCTTCCACATCCTTGTCATTCGTTATGGTGGCGGAATAATACGACACGCAGCGGATACCGGCGCGATCCAGTTTCTCCCTCGTCGTCCGAAACAAATCATCTTTAGGATGGCTCAGCAACATGATTCGCCCCGCGACATTTCTATCTTGCGAATGCGAAGCAAATTCAACTGAACGATCATGTCATCGACCGGCACGCTGTGGTAGCTATAGGTTCCCACGCCTATATCGAGTCGACTGAGCGCCATGAGTGGAGCGGCGGCCGCAACTACGCCGCTGGCAGCGGCGAGCTTGAGAAAATTCCGGCGCGTTGTCATCGAGATACCATCGAACTCGCTGGCTTTTGGAAGGACACGTACCCGTTTCTAAAGTTCAATAACAAAGTTGCAGCAAGTTCACCATATCCCTGAAGCGGCTGTCAAGAAATTGGAACTTCAGATCGAATGCTGCGGAAGCACGACCCCCGGAAGGACCTCAAGCGCCAGCGCGATGGCGCCCCACAGCACAGCCCGGCCGCCCGGAGAACTGGGAGATACTCGCGTTACTGCAAATTCATCCCCCTCCAGTTGCTTTCTTACACAATCGATCAGCACCGGATGACTGCCCACCTCTCCCCCAAGAAGAATCAGCCCCGGGTTCAAAATGAGGGATAAATTAACGATGACGTCGGCCACAATGTCGGCTCTCCGACGCACGATTTTTTTCGCGAGCGGGTTTCCAGCCTGCGCCAGGTTCAGAACCCCGACCGCATCGATCTTGCGGCCAGGCGGAGTGGTCTTGCCGCCTTCCTCCCGCCAGCTCTTCATAATTCCCGAGCTCGTGAGCACCATCTCTAGTTCGCCAAACTCATGAATGGCCGGCTGCCGGCGCGAGATCGATGGCACACGCAGATAAGCGATCTCTCCCGCAGACCAATGCGAGCCGTGATGAATTCGGCCACCCAGGAAAATACCAGCTCCCACATTCGTCCCTATGTGGATAAAAACGAAATCCTTTTCTGCCTGCGCCGCACCGCAATACCTTTCACCAGCCGCGGCTAGGTTCATATCATTCTCCACCACGACCTTGCAATTGGCCACCTTGGCCAGCATGGAATGCAAGGGAACTGATCGCCAGCTTTCCAAGGTGCTGATCGACAGCACGCTGCCCTCATCCACATTGGTTATTGCCGGGACACCGGCCACCAGAACCAACAACTGGTTCCGCGTCTTCTTCTGTCTCTTGAGTAGAATCTTGAGCTCATCGCCGATATAGCCGCAGATGGCATCAGGGGTGGTCCGTCGCTCATGCAGCGAGATCTTGGAAGAATCCAGCTCGGTCCCGTTCAAGTCCGTAAGCAGCAACGTAATATTTTCAGCTGTAATTTCAACGGCCAGCAAACAGCCGCGCTCAGCCTTGAAGCGGATCATATCCGGCGGGCGTCCGCCGCTGGACTCGCCCTCGCCGAGCGGTTCAACCAGGTCGTGCGATAAGAGATCTTTAACTACATTGGTGACCGTAGGGGCGCTGAGTCCGGAAGAACGGACAAGATCAGCGCGCGAGCAGGAGCCGCATTCGCGCAGGAGCTTCAGAATGCCGTGCGCGTTGGTATAACGCAGGACCGAAGGTCTGCCAATTGGAATCGCTTTTTTCTTCACTCTGTTCCGAACAGAAACAAATCTTATGGCTACTATAAGCCAGCGCTCAGTAATGTCCACCCGGAATTGCGGGCCACCCCCGATCGCGCATGCGACAACTCAGCCATTGCTTGCTTTTACATCCGCATGATACTTAATAATCGTTAGGAAGTGCTGCAATGGCCGATACAGACCAACAGAACGCGCGCTGGATTGCAGGCGTACAGCCTCCGAAAGAACTGCTCACGGCAACTGGAATACAGATTCTGGAGCTTGAATGTCGGGAGCAGCCGGCCAGACTCTGCGAGCTGATTCAAGCGTATTACAGCGATACCGTCATTCGCGCTGAACTGCAAAAATTCCGCGACGCCGCAAGGGGAAAAGGGCCAATCCTCTTTCTCGGAATGGGCGCTTCGTACTGTTCCTCGTTCGCCGGTTCGACCTTGCTGGAGACACATGGAAAGCTCTCCGTTTCGATCGACGCTGGCGAGTGGCTGCACTATGGGCAGCCCGCATGGGATGATGCAGCTTTGTCCATCCTTCTTACCACTTCAGGCGAAAGCGCGGAGCTTGTAGAGCTATTCAAAGCCGGCAATGCCGCCGGCAGACGACTTGGGCTCATCTGCAATAATCCGGCCAGCACCTGCTGGAAGCTTGCCGAGCACAGGCTTCCGATTTTGGCCGGCCCAGAATATGGAAACGCGACCAAGACCTACACCAATGCGGCAGCGGCTGCCATCATCCTTGCATCCGAGCTCCTCAATCGTCCATGGAAAGAAGACGCAGATCGCGCTGCCGATGTCTTCGCGGCGTATCTCGACCCGATCTTCTCGCGCCGCGGGGAGCTGGAATCGTTCTGTCGTGGTGCGGCCAACATTGAAATCATCGGCCGTGGTCCAAGCTACGGGGCAGCGATCATGGGCGCGCTTACCATACGGGAGATGAGCGGCTTCCGTGCCGCCCCCCACACCGGTGCAGGATTCAAGCACGGGCCCAACCTGGATGTGGATCCATCCCATGTAGCGATCATCTTTGCCTTGGGAAGGGCAGCAGAGCTGGGCGTGAAGCTCGCGCAGGAGTGCAATCGCAAGGGAGGAAAAGTTGTCCTTG
Source organism: Acidobacteriaceae bacterium (assembly GCA_035945555.1). Taxonomy (GTDB): domain Bacteria; phylum Acidobacteriota; class Terriglobia; order Terriglobales; family Acidobacteriaceae; genus Silvibacterium. The sequence goes on along the minus strand of DASZAG010000078.1, from coordinate 13,163 downwards.
TCTCCACTCAGGACCATGAGTCAGGTGACAAATTGTTTCCTGTCAAAGTCGAAATGGTGCCTGAACCATGGGAAGGCATAACTTCGCTGCTGGTTCCGCAGGCGCTCACGCTAGGCATGATCGAACAGACAGGCTGCATTCTGCCCCCGCGGTTTCAATACGGCGTGATGGAACAGTAATATGAATATCTTTGTGGAATAAGAGGTGCTCTTGTCCCAAACCGAGACCGCCATACAAACACACGTTCGCAGCAGCTTTCTCTGGAGGGTGTCGCTCATCGCCGGTCTGGGCGGAATCCTCTATGGCTTCGATATGGGCATCATCGCTGCTGCGCTGATTTTTGTGCGCGAATCTTTTTCACTGGGTACGCGCATGGAAGAAGTCGTCGTAAGCGTCGTGCTGGTCGGCGCCATTGTCGGCGCGCTAGTGGGAGGAAGCATTGCGGATCGAATCGGCCGCCGCACAACGCTGCTTTGGGGTGGAGGGATCTTTCTCGTTGGCTCTCTTTTGGCTCCGGCATCGCCGAACGTGGGTACGCTGATTGTGGCCCGAGCCCTGCTCGGCGTTGCTGTGGGTTTTACTTCCGTCACTGCGCCTGTTTATGTGTCAGAACTTGCGCCGCCGCAGTCACGTGGCATGCTGATTGGGTTGTATCAGTTCGCTCTTACTGTCGGAATTGTGCTCGCCGATCTGGCCGGCTATTGGCTTGCCGGGCAGCATGCGTGGCGGCTGATGTTCGGAGTTGGCGCTGTTCCGGCTGCACTGTTTGTGCTGCTGCTGCTCGTCCTGCCGGAAAGCCCACGCTGGCTTTATGCGCACAATCGAGTTGCCGAAGCTCAATCCGTGTTGAGCAACCTTACGGATGAGGCTGGAGCCAAACTGCTGATTGACGATATCTGTACCGCACTAAAGATCAGAGTGGAGAAACGGTGGAGCGCACTATGGAGCCCCGCGGTCCGTTACTCGCTTCTCATTGCGGTTGGCTTCACCGTCCTGCAGCAGATCACCGGCATCAACACGATCATCTATTACGGTCCGCGCATTTTTTCGCTGGCTGGCATCACTTCGAACAAGAGCGCCATTTTCGCAACCCTCCTGATCGCGATTACCAATATGCTCGCAACCATCATTGCTCTGGTGCTGGTCGATCGCGCAGGTCGCAAGCCGCTGCTTTACGTAGGCATCAGCGGCATGACAGTGTCACTGTTCCTGCTCGCGTATTCTTTCCACAACCCAGCGGCGCTTGGAGCTGGACCGGGCGTCATTGCAACCATCTGTCTGATGGTCTACATCATTTGCTTCGCATTCAGCATGGGGCCGATTGCATGGATCCTCGTATCCGAAGTCTTTCCGCTGCAGTTACGCGGCCGCGGAGTGGCTGCCGCATCCATCGGATCGGGAGCGGCCAACTTTATCGTTTCAATTACGTTTCTCTCTCTCATTCAAGCCGTCGGCAATGCACTAACCTTCGTCATCTATGGCGTCTTCTGCATCATTACGCTGTTATTCGTATTTTTTATCGTTCCGGAGACCAAGGGGCGCGCGCTTGAACGCATCAGTTCCGAACAGAACGCAGTCGCGTCATAAATAAAACCACGCAAGAGAAAACCGACACATGCAAAAACGCTTACACGAGACGGCCTCCGGAACGGTTCAGCAGCAGGCCGGCAGCACCATTGCCATTCAACGTGGCGCCTCGACCGCAGAAAATGTGGGTTACGTGGCAGCGATAGATATCGGGGGAACTAACCTCCGGATCGTGCTCGCAGACATGGCCGGAGCGGTAGTGGCCACTTGGTCTTCTTCTGTCGTAGGTAGCCGCAGCCCTGAAGCCGTCGTTGCGCTCATCCGAGAAGGTGTGGAAGAGATGTTGCGCAAGATCCGTGCGCCACACGGCGTGCTCCGCGCTGTTGCTGCCGGAGCGCCCGGCATCACCGACGTAGACACTGGCATCGTCATCGCAACTTCATATCTTATGGGATGGCGCGACGTACCCCTTCGCACGCTGCTCGAAGACGCGCTCGGCGCACCAGCCACTGTGGACAACGATGTAAACCTTGCCGCGGTTGGGGAACACTGGCGGGGCGCGGCACAAAAAGTACGCGACTTCGTATTTATCGGTATTGGAACAGGGATTGGCGCGAGCATCATGCTGAACGGTGCGCTCTTTCGCGGGTACGGTTGGGGTGCCGGCGAAGTCGGCTACATGCTCGTGCCCGGCACGCCGGAAGTCCACCGAACTCCCGGTGAGCCCGGAGCGCTCGAGAGCATCATTGGAGGCGAGGGCATCAAGGCACAATGGCGAGAACTTTGCCAACGTGAGCAGTCTTCGTTGCCGACAGATTTAGTGGCAACTCAGATTTTCGATCATGCGCTTACCGGTGATTCAGTGGCCAGGTCTGTGCTGGAGCGCACCGCCCGCATCCTTGCAAACGCTATATACAACGTCCACCTCATCCTGAATTGTCCTCTGTTTGTGTTAGGCGGAGGCGTCGGCGTTCATCCGGCGCTGCGCAATACAACGGAAGAGATAATGACGCGTTTGAATTTTCTAGGACAACCGCAATTGACGACGAGTGCACTCGGTGTAGATGCCCAAATAATGGGCGCAGTGCGGCAAGCGCTGGACGTGGCGGCCTTACGCTCTTCGTGATTAGAGAGCGATGGTAGATCTCCTTCGACTCCGTCAATGGGTACGCCGGAAAGTTCATGGATTGGTTTGAGGCCCCCATACAGCTGCTGACGGCCCCGTCGAGAGAGAGCAACCTCTACCCCCTTTCAGCGCATATCGAAAGCACGTGAAGGTGTCGAAATATATTAAAAGCAATGCTTGACTTATGCTTTTTTACGAGTATATTCGTATGCCGGTCGGCATAAGCCCTCCCCAATCACTTCAAAAAAGCATTTTGGATAGAGCGAGCAGTCGCGAATCAGAAAGGAACTGATATGTGGCTTAGCAGGATGTTGCGTATTTCTTCAGTGCTAATCGTGGTTGTATTTGTCGCGTTATTTACTCACCAGGCCGAGGCAGCCGCGGGCGGCTCCGTAAGTATTACGAGCCCAACTGCGGGAACCTCTATCACAGGCACATATCACATCACGGGCACATATAGCGGAGTCTATGGAATCCAAATTGCCTTCAACGCTGGCGTTCTGCTGAATGTGCACACTCAGCCGACTGGCACCGACAAAGGAAACTGGTATTACGACTGGACTCCGACCGGCTATTACGGAAACGTTGAGATCATGGTCCGTGGGTTTGACGCAAATACGCGTTATTGGGACTGGGCCCCGTATGTCAATGTAACTGTCAATATCGCTGCCCAGGACCCTCCTTCGGTTTCGATTGTCAGTCCAGTCGACGGCAGCACAGCGGGTTCCAGCTCACAAGTGATTACGGTATCGGCCGGTGCGGCAAATACCTTGGCATCCGTGCAATGCCGGATCGATTGGGGATCCTGGCAGACGATGACCGCAAGCGGCGGCGCTTATGTTTACACATGGAACACGAGTGGCCTGGGAAATCTCACGCATGCCATCGAAGCCAGAGCAACCGACAACAACGGCAACGTCACACAGACGCTAACAAACTACGTCAAGACCGGAACGGGGTTGCAACAGTCGCCCGTCATGAACCAGGTTGAGCGGGCCACGTGGATCTGGGAGCCGGATGCTTATCAGATGGTCGCAAGCTCCGGACCGGAAACCGAGTTGAACGCGTTTTACAGTAATCTCTCGAACACCACCCACGAGGGAAAGACACTATATATCTATGCAGATCGTTACGACGGGCATTACGCGCTAATCGAAAATCCGCAGGGCTACGCTAACTTCATAACCTGGGCCCATGGTTTGGGATATAAAGTCGATGCACTCTTAGCGAGCGGCTTCTACGCAGCTCAGATGTACAGCTACGACCGATACCAAAACAATATCGTTCAGTTGGTAGATAACGTTCTCAACTACAACATCGCTTATCCAACTGCTGCCTTCGATGGCGTCAATACAGATTTCGAGCCTCACGGCCTGCCTGATTGGGGGAGCACTGTCGGCGGAGAATGGCTCGACAATCATCAGGCGATAATGAGCCGAAAGGCAGCATCTGGGCAGAACCTGAATATCGGCGCTTCAATTCCACGGCAAATGACCGGGGTTACTACAACCTGGAACGGAGTGAAGGAAACTGTTGCCGAACACGCGCAAGACATTCTCGATTACGTCACCGAAATGTGCTATCGCGATCAGGCCAGCGGCGCCGGAAACATTGAGAGCGAAGCCGACCCCGTCGTGAGCTATGCCGACCAAATCGGTAAGCCAATGTTTATCGCGGTCGAAACAACTGACATCAATTCAACTGGAGACCCGGCGAAGATTTCCTTTTATACCGACGGCGATTCGTATATGGAAGGCCAACTCAGCCAGATTTATACGAACTATTCCACCGACGCTGGATTTAAAGGAATGGCTATCCACTATTATGACGCGTATCGAACTTTGGCCTTGAACGGTTGGAATGCCTCTCCAACTTTCTGGAACCCCAACATTACTGATACGACCGCGCCGACGGCGCCGCCGACCCTAACTGCATCAGACTTCGATTTCCAGGAAATCGATCTAAATTGGGGACAAAGTACAGATAATAACTTTGTCGACCACTACAACATCTACCGCTCTACGTCGAGTAGTTTCGTACCCTCCAGCGCAAACCTGGTTGGCAACATTAATCAGCTCCTTTATCAGGACACAGGGTTACTCGCGAATACCACCTACTACTACTACGTGATAGCAGTCGACCAAAATGGCAATCTGAGCGCTACCTCCAATGAGACGAGTGCTACCACCGGAACGAATTCGCAAAACCTGATTCCGGTTCACATTTCCAACATCAGCCTCAGTCTGGGTAGCAGTAGTGCCACTTGCACGGTCACAGTGGTTGGCAGTAACTCCCAGCCCGTTTCGGGAGTTGAAGTATTTGGCAACTGGGATGAAGCGGCGGGAAAGAAGTGGTCAGGCAATACTGGAACGAACGGAGCTTACAGCACCACGTCTGAAAGCACTTTGACAAGCCCATACTCGGCCCAATGCACGCCCACCCGTATCACCGATGGAACCCATTATTGGGCTTCATCGCAAGATGTTATGCACTTTGCCCAAGCAAGCAATTAATCCGTGGCCCCAGCGAGCGGCTTCGCTCTCTGGGGTTCTACGGCTATGCGGATTCAAGATCGAAGTACATACAATAACCGGTACGTGCCCGTAGTTGGTAGAAGGGAACAAATCCTGCGGTCGCGTGATTCTCGGCGTGAAACTCCAGCCCTTTGCCTTGGGAGACGATCCACTTGGATATGTCATTTGTGTTGGGCACCAACACAGTCTCCTTATCGCGCACAAGCACCACAGGACCATAGATCGCCGCTACACGATGCGGATGCTGCCGATCAATCGGCGCGAACGCGAGCTTCATCGGCAGATGAATCTCCATCCGATCTCCGGCATTCCATGTGCGGTTCACCGCCGCCCATGTTCCCGGGCGACATTCGATATGCTGCTGATCGCCGTTGACGCTAACCCAGGCGCCCTCGGTCCATCCCGGCACTCGGAACTTCAGGCTGAATTTCACCGGCCTCTCGGGCCGCACGGTTAGGGTAGTCGTGTCGGACGCCGGGAAGTCCGTCACCTGCTCGACCTGGACCGCCTTGTCATCTACGCTCCACGCGACTTGAGACGGCACGAAGAGGTTTACGTACAGACTCCGGTCACCCTTGAAGTAAATGATGTCGTGATAGTCCACCGTGTCCTGAATGTACGTTCCCGAACAGCATGGCCAGGCCGCGGAATAATAGGTCTTCTGACATCCGCCAAGGAGGTAGTCGGAGTAGTAAAACGTCCGCCCGCGTAGCGCCATCGGCAGCGCAGCGCCAATGCCGTTGTAAACCGCCCTTTCCATCCAATCTCCGAACCTCGCCTCGCCCGTGAATTGCAGCAAATACTTGGTGAGCTTGAAGATGGACCATGACCCACAAGGCGTCTCGAACGTGTCGCTGACGGATTCAAGCGACCGGCCCAGCGACCCATCGTTTGACACCAGGCTCTCTCCAGGACCGTACCCTCCTGTCGCGTAACACTGCGCCCGCTGAAAATAATCGTGCGCGTTAACGATCGTCTTGAGATACTTCTCATCGCCCGTCACGCCGTAACTCATTGCTGCGCTGCTGAGCGTGTTGACGTGACTGTAAGCGTGCAGATCATGGATGTCCGGATTCGCCTCGTCGACGAATTTGTCCCAGTACGTGTCATACCGCCACAAATCTCCGAACGTCTTGTACTTCGAATTGCCCGTCAGCACGTAACCGCGATACAGGTTTTCCGAGAGCGTGTACCACTCGTTGCCTGAGCCGAATGCCGCGTCGTCCTCCGGCGTCGCCGGGTTACGTGTCCGAGTCAGGGTCGTGGATCCCCAGTCCACCAACCTATCCAGAAGGGCCAGCGCATCTTTATTACCGGCGTACTTGCCCATATCCACGAGACCGCACACCGTCTTGTCGTACGAATAATGAGTTCGACTTCCGTTGAGCGCCCGGTGACGCGAGCTGATCGGTATCCCGTCCTTGCGGTAAGCTTCAGCCCATCCATTCATCAGGGCAGCAGCCTTTTCCCTCATTTCCGTATCGCCGGTGGCTTTATACATGCGCGCCATGCCACTGAGCCATTGTCCAAAAACGCCGGAGGTGTCGTCTTGCGCCCACCCGCCCATCTCCTGCCCGGGCGCCGGCAAGCCCGCACGCTCCCGAAACCCTTTCAAAATGTCGTCGTTGGGAATTTTGAAATAATACTCACGCGTTCGGTCGTATTGGCTCTTCAACATGCTATCCAGCAAGCGCACGCCCTGATAGTCGAATGGCTCCAGATATACTCGCGCGGCCAGCCCGCCCGTTTCTGTCGGCGTCGCACCGAACGCCTTGGAAGCACGAAGAACAGAGGGGGCAAGCGAGGCCCCCGCCACCATCTTCACAAAATCTCGCCGCGTGCTCATTAAGGTCTCCTCTCCGAGGCCGTCTGCTAATTCTTCCGTCTCGGCTACAACTCAGTAGTAACAACACTACGCCGCTCAAATGCAATCAGGGAACAACTTGGTTTTGGAAATCTCTCCCCAACGATGCGCACATCCTTGAGCCTCTTCCTGTTTCCGCAACGTGCTAAATTGGTCTGACCATCAGATACCCTGATCCGGACAAGCGCTGCTTATGTTCAGTCCGAGCGGCTTCTGATTCCGAAACGCATTCTGATCGGGGAGAGGGAAGTTCAATGGAACCTTTTATGACGGATCGATCCGAAGGAGACGAAGCGGACAGCGAAGGACCTCTGGACCCGGGCCGAAGGAATTTCATGAAGGGCCTGACTGTCCAGGCGCTCGCCATGGCTCCGGCGACCGCTCTGCTCGGACAGATGGCGCAAAACCCGCAGCGGCATACGCCAGTGCAGGTCGACGAACTCCGTGGCATCCCAGGCCACGGAAGAAAGAAGTTCGTCGCTATACAGATCGGCGGCCGGTCGTTCGTTGATGAAGGAGTGGACAAATGCCTCGATACGCTGGTTGATAAGGGCGGAGTCAACGTGGTGATGCCCACCGTCTTCACCTACGGAACCGGACTTGCCGGACGGCAGGTTCATGGCGAACCGCTGCCCGATCACGGCGTGCAGAGCTACGATGAAGTCCATGGCGGCAGCTACACAAAGGTTCATCCGGAGTTTTACAGCGAATCGTCCATTCGCGACATCCGCGCACCCGAGCTGGGCAATTTTGATGTTCTGGCCGATGTAATCCCCAGCGCAAGGGCAAGAAATATGCAGGTATATGCGCTCTTTGAAGAGGCCTACAACCCCAGGCTCATCCCAAATTTTGAGACCGTCTGTGAGGTCGACCTATACGGCCGGCTTGGTCGTACCACCTGCTTCAATAATCCAAACGCCCGCAGCTTCCTCATGTCGATGGTGTCCGATTGGATGACCAACAACGATCTCGATGGCCTGATGTGGGAGTCCGAACGTCAGGGTCCCCTGAACAACGCAATCCGAGCCCACTTTGGTTCAGTCTCGGCGCACAGGTCTTCCATCAATTGCTTCTGCCAATACTGCATGCGCAAAGGTCGCGATCAAGGAATCGACTCCGAGCGGGCGCGGAAGGGCTACATGGAACTGGATCAGTGGGTGACCAATACACTCAACGGCCCTCGCAACTCAGACGGAACCTTCGTCTCGTTCTGGCGCTTGCTGCTCGACTATCCGGAGATCCTCGCATGGGAGCGCTTCTGGAGTCGCAGCCAGGAGGAGATGTACGGCATCATCTACGGCACTGCCAAATCCATAAGGCCAAAGGCTCAGGTCGGCTGGCACATCATGCACCTCATCACCATGAGCCCGTTCTACAGTGCCGACGTGAGCTATGCACGGCTCATGCACGTCTCTGATTTCATCAAACCTTCGACATACAACAATTGCGCAGGCCCGCGGCTCGCCCGGTACATTCAGAATATTCAGTCGACCGTCTTTCGCGACATGACACTAGACCAGGTGCTGCAAATGACATACAGCATGATGGGCCTGAGCGATCAGCCGAGCCTCGCACAATTGCCGACCGCAGGACTTTCCGGCGCATCGGTAGGTGCGGAGACGAGGAAGGCCCTCGCAGATGTGGATGGTCAAATTCCGATCTACCCCGGTATCGACATCGATATACCTACGGGTCTGGATGAGAAGCGCACCCAGCCATCCGACGTGAAAGCCGCGACGCTCGCCGCCCTCGAGGCCGGCGCTCCAGGCATCGTACTCTCGCGCAAATACGCCGAGATGAAGCTGACTAACATCGAGGGAGGCAAGGCAGCTCTGCAGGAATTTGGCGCTTTATAGCCTGGAATTCGGGACAGGGAAGTAGATTATTCTGGCGATGATGCCACGAAAATGGTATTTCGTTCTTCTGGTAGCAGTGGCCATCGCCATCAGCTACTTCGACCGGCTTACGTTGCCGGTGGCCATTGCTGCCATCCAGCACAACATCCCGCTTTCGAACGAGCAGTTCTCGTGGCTGCAGACCTCGTTTCTGCTGTCGTATGCCGCGCTTTACGTCATCGGTGGTCGATTGCTGGATCTGCTGGGCACCCGGCGAGGCTTTCTGCTCATCATGCTATGGTGGTCGCTCGCCTGCGCGCTGCATAGCCTGGCAACGGGATTCATCCTCCTCGTGGTTGCGCGCTTCCTGCTGGGTGCGGGTGAGGGCGGAGCCTTCCCGGCGGCAACACGCGTAGTGGCAGAGTGGATCGAACCCCGGGAGCGATCGACGGCGATGGGGCTCATTAACGCAGGGACCGCAATCGGCTCGCTGCTCGCGCCGCCGATCATCGGTTTCATCCTGCTGCGCAGTGGATGGCGCGCCGTCTTCGTTGCGTCCGGCTGCGCAGGGCTCTGCTGGGTGGTGTGGTGGGCCGTGAGTTATCGCGGCAACGGGGTCCCGCAGATGGGAGGAGATGCGCAGCCCGCAAAGCCGATGCGCTGGATGCAGGTCGTCCGGCTGCGTAACGTGCAGGCATTTGTTTTCGCCAAGTTCATGAGCGACTCGGCGTGGTACTTTCTGCTCTTCTGGCTGCCGAAATATCTCTACGACGCGCGAGGATTCGACATTAAGCAAGTGAGCTACTACGCGTGGATCCCCTATGCGGCTTCCGGCGTGGGCAGCTTTATCGGTGGGTGGTTCTCATCGGAGCTGCTCCGCCGCGGGCGATCACTTGATGCGGCACGCAAGATTGCGCTGGGCTGCTGCGCCGCGATGATGCCGGCGGTGATGCTAGTTTCGATGGCACCAGTATCGATGGCGATCGCGCTCTTCAGCATCGCCTTTTTTGCGCAGCAGGCCTGGTCGGGCCTGGTCATGACCCTGCCTGCGGATATCTTCCCACTGAACGCCGTGGGCACGGTCGCTGGACTAATCGGTTTTGGCGGGGCAATGGGTGGCGCCGTCTTCGGGGTAGTTGTTGGATTCCTGCTCGGTCACGGCGTCCACTATGGCGTGCTCTTTGTGGCCGTTGGAACTTTTCACTTGATTGGCTTTGCTGCCATTCTTTTAAGAGGCGGCAAAATTCAACCGTTTCCCCGAGTATTGATAGAACAGATGGAGGGCGCGAAATGAAGATTAAGGAAGTTCGTACGCGTGTGGTGCAGTGGGAAGGAGAAACGGTTCCGCTGCCGCCGCACTTTTGCACCAATCCAATGGACTTGGTGGCGTTCCGCACCGCTTCGATGGGGAACTTCGCTTTTCATAGCTGGCTGCTGGTCGAAATCTTCACCGACAACGGCTTAGTGGGGCTGGGCAATGCGGCGCTGTCGCCCGTGGTGACCAAAAGCCTGATCGATACGTATCTGCGGTCGCTACTTCTCGGCGCAGATCCCTGGGACATCGAGTTCCTGTGGCAACAAATGTACCGGCGCACGTTGGCCTTCGGGCGCAAAGGCGTAGCGCTGACGGCAATCTCCGCGGTGGACATCGCGCTCTGGGACCTGCTCGGTAAGGACGCGAAGCAGCCGGTGTTTCGCCTTCTGGGAGGAAGGACGAAGGAGAAGATCCCGGTTTACGCCAGCCGGCTGTATGCGATGCCAATCGCGGAGCTGCAAGCCGAGGCCCAAAGATATAAAGATGAGGGCTACACGATGATGAAGCTGCGCTTCGGCTGGGGTCCTTTGGATGGTGCGGCCGGAATGCAGAAAAACGTGGCGCTCGTGCGGGCGGTCCGCGAAGTAGTGGAAGACGGAGTCGACATAATGGCCGACGCCTACATGGGTTGGACATTGGACTATGCCAAGCGCATGCTGCCGCTTCTCGAGCCCTTTCATCTGCGCTGGCTGGAAGAGCCGGTGATCCCCGATGACACGCGCGGGTACCGCGAGCTGAAGAGCTATGGTCGCATTCCCATCGCCGGCGGTGAGCACGAGTTCACCATCTTCGGATTCCGCGAGTTGCTGGAGGCGAATGCGCTGGACTACATCCAGTTCGATACAAATCGCGTCGGCGGCGTCAGCCAGGCGCGCAAGATATCTGCGCTCGCCGAATCATTCCAAATACCCGTGGTGCCGCACGCAGGGCAAATGCACAACTACCATGTGGTGATGGCAAGCCTGAATTCGCCTATTGCAGAATTTTTCCCTCCGGTGAGCGTCGAGGTAGGCAATGAGCTGTTCTGGTACATCTTCGACGGCGAGCCCGTGCCGGAGAAAGGGTCGATCCAGCTCAGAGACGATCTGCCGGGACTGGGGCTCACCGTCAACGAGGAATCGCTGCGGCGCTTCCGCATTATTGAATAGGAGCTACGCGATGCATCTCGTACAGATTGCGAATGGCCCGTTGCGAAGAGTGGCCGTTGTGGGTGAGCCACACCTAATCCTGCTGCTCGAAGTCGACTCCGTGCTTGCGCTTGTACAACGCAGCCTTGCAGAAGGCCACCCGTTGACAGATACGGTCAAGAATCTCCTTTCCGATGAAACGCTGAGTTACGACGAAGTCTATGAGGGCCGCTCACCATGGAAACTGCTGACCCCCATCGATTACCCTGGCGATCCGCAGCGGATTCTGGTTTCTGGCACGGGGCTCACGCATCTAGGGAGCGCGCGCGAGCGTCAGGCGATGCACCTCGCGGCTACAGCCGAACAGGAAGCGCAGATGACCGACAGCATGCGCATGTTCGAGTGGGGCATGCAGAAGGGGAGGCCGGCATCGGGCGCCATTGGCATCGCTCCCGAATGGTTCTATAAGGGCGACGGCAGCATGCTGCGTGGTCCGCACACCGCCCTGGAAATCCCCGGACACGCTGAGGATGGCGGTGAGGAGGCCGAAGTAGCTGCCATTTATTACATCGCAGATGACGGCAAGCCATGGCGCATTGGCATGACTGCGGCAAATGAGTTTTCCGATCACGTTTTCGAGCGACGCAATTATCTGAATCTGGCTGGATCGAAGTTGCGTACGTGCAGTATCGGGCCGGAGTTAGTGGTGGATGCCCCGTTTGATGACATCGCGGGCCAGGTGCGCATCTTGCGCAATGGCGCGGCGATCTGGCAAAAGGCAATCCGCACTGGCGAGCAAAACATGTGCCACAGTCTGGCGAACGTCGAACATCATCACTTCAAATTTGCGGGGCATCGCCAGCCGGGCATGCTGCATGTGCACTTCATGGGTGCAGACAACCTCTCCTTCGGCGAAGGCATTCGGTTACAGACCGACGACGTAACCGAAGTTGAATTCGCGGGATTCGGCCGTGCGTTACGCAACACAATCGAGCGGGATGAGACGATGACGGAGCCTGTGCGCGTACAGGCGATGCGATAGGAGGAGCAAATGGAAGAGAAAATGAGGGTAGCCCTGCTGGGGCTGGGCACCATGGGGCGCGGCATGGCACTGAATCTGGTGCGCGCAGGATTTCCGCTGACGGTCTACAACCGAACCCCAACAAAGTCGCAGGAGCTGGCGCAACAGGGAGCCGCGGTGGCGAAGAGCCCGGCCGAGGCTGCCGCAGCGAACGCCCAGGTCGTACTGGCCATGCTCTCGGATGATGATGCTTCGCGTGAGGCGTGGACTGGTAAGCATGGTGCGTTGACGGCGATGCAGCCTGGCAGCGTCGCTGTGGAGTGCAGCACGCTCAGCCCAGCATGGATTGCGGAACTCGCAGAGGTAGCCCACAAACGGGGCGTTCGCTTGGTAGAAGCGCCGGTAACAGGTAGCCGAATGCAGGCCGAAGGTGGTCAGCTGACATTTCTGGTGGGTGCCGATAAGGAAACCCTCGATTACGTAATGCCGGTTCTGCGCCCAATGAGCAAAGAGGTAGTCCATTTGGGGCCTGTCGGCTGCGGAGCGCAAATGAAGCTCATCAACAACTTTCTGTGCGGCGTGCAGGTAGCTTCATTTGCGGAGGCACTAGCCTGGATCGAGCGGACGGATCTGAAGCGCGATGCTGCGCTGGCCTTCCTCAAGAAGGGTGCGCCGGGCAGCGGCATTCTCAACACCATGGCGGATCGAATGACGGAGAGGAAATACGAAGTGAATTTCCTGTTACGGCTTATGGCGAAAGATATGCGCTACGCGAAAGCGGCGGCAGCGCAGCTTGGAGTGGACCTCACGACGG
>DASZAG010000077.1:0-11185 GCA_035945555.1 Acidobacteriaceae bacterium | reverse complement strand
GGAGGAGTTTGCGCGGGCGGGATTTCTGGTGCTGGCGGTGCGGTTTCGGGGCGACACATTCCATAAGGATGGATCGCCGAGCGCGGAGGGGTCGTATCCGGACAACAAGGCTGACGTGATGGCGGCGGCGACGTATCTGCGAAAGATTGGTGCGAAGACCATAGACGCGATTGGAGGCAGCCTGGGCGGAGACGCGGTGGGCGATGCGGACGAAGAGTTGCCGGGCATGTTCGAGCGGGTGGTGATTATGGGGGCGGCTGGCGGTAATGCGCCGGAAAAGTTGACGGGGCGGAAGCTGTTTCTGGTGGCGCGGGATGACCGGGAGGGCGACGGGCTGCGGCTGCCGGGGATTGAGGCGGGTTACAAGCGTGCTCCCGAGCCGAAGAAGCTGGTGGTGGTGGATGGGTCGGCGCACGCGCAATATTTGTTTGCGACGGCTGAGGGGCCGAAGGTGATGCGGGTGATTATGCGGTTTTTGGTGGCGAAGTAGAGTGTTTGGACGACCCGGCGTTGAGGTGATTCGTGGCGCGCGTCATTCCCATTCGTGAAGGGTTCGGCGAGACGTTCCTGATGAACGATCGAGTGAATCAACTGGTGCTCGAGAATCTGAATGCGAAGGCGTGGCGGACGAAGCCTCCTGAGAGCGTGCGGACAATTGCCGCGATCTTTACTCACATGCACAACGTGCGGAGAAAGTGGATCAGACTGACGGCACCCCTTTCGAAACTGCCCTCGGAACTCGATCGCACGCGGTGCACGCAGAAAGGGGCGGCGAAGGCTCTGAAGGAAAGTGCGCAGCTTTGCGCGGAGATGCTGGAAGACCCGCGTGTGACGCAGTTTGTGCGAGATGGATGGGCAAGACCCTTGGATGCAGGAGCAATGATGCTGGCGTATATGGTGTCGCATGAGGCGCACCATCGGGGGCAGGTGTGCATGCTTGCGCATCAGATGGGGTATCGGCTGCCGATGAAGGTGATGGCGAAGATGTGGGACTGGGAAAGAAGCAGCTAGGTGTCGATTGTCCCACACTCAAGCAAGTGAAGCATGAGCGGACCATGCATTGTTCGGGCGTCCAGCAAAGGTAGGGGCCAGCCGGACTCCCGAATGCTAATCTTTGCGTGTGAGTATGACCGCTGAAATACCGCCTCCAGGGAAATTTCGTGTCGTTGATATAGTTTTCCGACGATCTGACGAAATTCACCCTTTCGCATGAGAAATGATTCAAGCGTGATTTGGGAAAGCTTGAAAATGCCTCGCATTACGAAACTTGTTTGGGGCTAATCAATTCCGCACGAGTGCGCGGATTGCATCTAACTACAGATCGAGAGCCGTCTTAACCGGTGATACCGGCTGGCTCCTCTTGATAGAGAGGGGCCGGCAATGGATATTAGTGCGAAGTATTGTCCTGCGCGACGATCGCTGGAAGAGCGCAGTTGGGGCCTAGTGGGCAGGCTGTCCGCGATGGCGGGCCGGCTGGTGGGATCGGCGGCCATGGATCATAGAACCTTTAATCATCTGATCACCGAATGTGGGCAGATTCGCGCGCTGATGACGGAAGCAAACAGCAAGTTGAAGGCGCACCGGTTGAGTCACGGGTGTTGATGGGCAGGGATTAGGGATAGGGGATAGGGATTAGAAAAGCAACGGCAGGCCTTCCCTGCGCTCAGGATGACAACGAAGAGCAGGGGAGCGCAAACCCAAACTCCCGCTCAAAATGACAAGCAAAAAACAGCTGCAAACGCTCAGCGGGGGTGTTGTTTGCCGAAGTTGATGCTGAGCATGACGCTCATGATGAGGAATCCGGCGAGGAAGGCGATGTGGACGGGATTCAGTTGGCGGTGGTGAAGGTGTCCGAAGTGGGCGAGCAGGACACCGATGACGATGTTCAGGATGCCCCAGAGCACATTGACGACGGGAGAGGAGAGTCCGCGGCCCGGAGGTTTGGCGAAGGGCGTGGGGAAGGATTCTCCGCAGATGCCTTTGACGAAGTGCGGGACGGAGTTTGCGAGGAAGGCTCCGGCAAAGAAGCATGCGATGTAGGCGTACCAAAGCATGCACGGGATTGTAGCACCAGGACTCGCACAGGTGGAATCACATTCGTAAGAAAAAGAAAATGCAGGTCCCTCGACTTCGCTGCGCTCCGCTCGGGATGACAACCGGGGATTTCCATTAAGATAGAGGCATAGGGGATCTTGCTATTTCCCTGAATCTTTCTCTCATGTCAACGATCCAAACTTCAGGCAGTACCGAGCAAGTTCATCCTGACGTTCTGCTTGTGGAGCGGGCGCGGGGCGGGGATGTTTCGGCATTCGAAAAGCTGGTGCGGCAGTACGATCGCCAGGTTTTTCGCATAGCGAACCACATTACCCAGAACCGTGAAGACGCCGAGGACGTGGTCCAGGACGCTTTTCTGAAGGCGTATGAAAAGCTGGACCAGTTCCAGGGCAACTCAAAGTTCTACACGTGGCTGGTAAGGATTGCGGTGAACGAGGCGCTGATGCGGCTGCGGAAGCGGCGCACCGGCAAGATGGTCTCGATTGACGAGGACGTGGAGACCGAAGAAGGCTCGATGCCGCGCGATCTGGCCGACTGGAGTCCTGATCCTGAAGCGCTGTATGGGCAGTCGGAGATGGGCGAGATTCTGAAGAAGACGATCCAGGGTCTGCCGCAGGGATTCAGAGTGGTGTTTGTGCTGCGTGACGTAGAAGGATTGTCGACCGAGGAGACGGCGGATGCGCTGGGGCTGAGCGTTCCGGCGGTGAAGTCGCGGCTGCTGCGGGCACGGCTGCAATTGCGGGAGCGGCTGGCAAAGTACTTCCGCAAAAATGGAAAAACGGGTGGTGCAAAGTGACCTGCACAGAGTTTCTGGCGCAACTGGACGATCTGATCGATAACGAAGTGACGGTTGCACTGCGGGCCGACCTGGAAGAGCATCTGCGAGAGTGCGAGCACTGCGAGATTACCCTGAACACCACACGCAAGACGATTGAGATTTATCGCAGCCACGAGATTTATGTACTGCCCGAAGAAGTGAGGGTGCGGCTGGAGAAGGCGATTCTGGCGAAATGCCGGAAGTGCTAGGGACTGGCCGTCCAGGCAAAGGCTTCGCGTGGCACCCCCGCTGGTCGGGGAATAGAAATCGCGGAAATGGATAGAGGCTCAGGGTTGACCTGAGCCTTTTGTTGTTTTTGGGGCCGCTGCTACCTGGCGGCGGTTTCGCGGAGATAGCGGATCAGATCGCGACGGTCCTGCGGGCCGTCGACCTGGAAGTCCATGTTGTTGCCGGGGACGAAGGCGTCGGGATCGGCGAGCCATTGGTTGAGCGTGGTCTCGTTCCAGACGATATGGGCCTTTTGGAGCGCAGGTGAGTAGGCGTATCCGGGGACAGTGCCGGAGGTTCTTCCAAATACATCGCGCAGGCGCGGGCCTTCGTCGTTCTTGTCGAGGGTGTGGCAGCCTGAGCATTGGCTGTCGAATAGCGCCTTGCCACTCGCGGCGTTGCCCTGGTTGGCGGATTGCGGCGCGGGCGTGGATGGGGCGTTCGGGGGCTGCTGTTGCGCCCACATCATGAGTGAGTGGATCTGTGCCGGGGAAAGGCGCGCGCCAGCGTGTATAAGGCGGTACTGCAGGAGCGGCATACGTCCGGTCTTGGCCTGAAACGCGATCTCTGCCTTGAATACCTGTTGCTGGCCAGCGGAATAGGTTTGCCATAGCGAAAGATTCATGGCGGCGCGAGCGCGGACGATGTCGCGTTCGATGAGCCACGATGCGGGCGCAAATTTGCCATAGATGGGAAAGCGGTTCTGCATGGAATGGCAGTCGGCGCACTTGGTGACGAGGATGTGGCGCACGTCGGGAGGAATGGAAGAATCAGACAGTATCGGCGGAGCCGACGCGTGCGAAGAGAGGCCCGCATTCCCGAATGGGTGAACACGGGCGAGGACCAGTGACGCAAACAGTACCAGAACAAAGCCAATGAGAACGGCGCGAATCTGCTTCATGCTTTGTCCAGCGGCTTGTCGATTACAGCGAGATGGCCGCGTCGGGCGATGAAGCGGGCGCTGGATATGCCGAGCACGCTGTTGAGAGTGCCGGCGGGAACGGCCATAGGGCCGGGGTGTGGTGCGGATCCGGGTGCGGGTTGGGGAAAGGCTGTAGACATAGCTGTATGAAAGGACAGGTTGCCTTCTATTTTCTGTGTGACTTGGTGGATGTGTCCATTGAGTACGGTGACGGAACCGAAGCGGCGGAGATATGAGAGCGCCTCGGCTCCATCCTTTGTTCCCCAGCCCCATTGCGGATAGAGCATCCAGAGCGGGATGTGCGCGAAGACGATGATGGGCGTGGATGCGGAGAGCAGTGCGAGGTCGCTCTTGAGCCACTGCAACTGGTCCGCGCCGAGGTCGCCCATGGCGTCAATCTGCCGGGAATTATTGAGTCCGATGAAGTGAACGTCTTTGTGATCGAAGCTGTACCACCCGCTGCCGAGCGTGCCTTTGCCATAGCGCTGAAGGTATCGCGCGCCCCGATCGAGAGCGGTATCGTGTTCTCCGGGAACGTAAAAGACCCGGCCAGTCCTGGCGCCGCGAATGACCTGGTCGGCAGTGTCAAACTCGGCGTCCTTTGACATATGGGAGATGTCGCCAGTGTGCAAAACCAGATCGGGAGCGACGGGGAGGGCGTTGATTCTGTCGATGGCGATCTTCAGTGTGCCGGTTACATCCTGGTTCACGGGCTTATGAAAACCGATGTGGCTGTCGCTGATCTGGGCGAAGCTGAAGTCAGAGCGATGCTGGGCACCGCGATCTCCTTCGCCAGCCGCGGCTGCGGCGAAGACCTTCGAGACAGGAACGCCTCCGGTGATTGTCCACAGCAGGCCTGTTCCCGCCCAGGCCATGCAACTTAGAAAATTGCGGCGGTCGATACCATCGTTTGGGCTGGTAGAAGCAGGAGTCTCATCCGACGACTCTTGCAGCGGCTTTCCTTCATCTGGGATACTCTGCACGTTAGTTCCTCCGTCGATGCAAACAGGGGCAGGGCAGATTTATTCCTTTGCAGGGGAATAAATTCGAAGGCCGCTGGTTTTCAATGTCAGGAGCAATTGGACGAACTGAAAACAAATGGCTCTGCTGGCGTGGAAGCGCACAGTCCGCGGTCCGACTGACCAGGCCTCTACGTTCGAGGCTCTGGCTCTCCCGCTGCTGCCAGCGCTGTACAACACGTCATCGTGGCTCACGCGGAATCCGAATGACGCTGAGGATCTTGTGCAGGAGGCGCTCCTCAAGGCTCTGCGCGGCTTCAGTTCCTTTGAGCCCGGCAGCAACTTCAAGGCCTGGATCTTTCGCATTCTAAGAAACAGCTATTTGAATTCGCGAGCCGGGATTGCCGCCCAACGCACTGTTTCGCTTGACGAGAGACTTGAAGCGGATTCCGCTTACCCGGAAGAAGTTATCGAGATGACGACTCCAGAGACGAACTTCATGCGCTTATCCGACCGGGCCGCTGTTCAGACGGCCATGGAAGGCTTGTCTCCGACTCTGCTGGAAGTGATCCTGCTTTGCGATGTGGAAGAGATGAAATATAAGGAAATCGCTCTGGTGCTGGACGTCCCGATTGGGACTGTGATGTCGCGTATCGCCCGCGCGCGTGCTGCGCTTCGTTTGCAGCTGGCGGGCAATGCAGCCTTGAACAGGGAGACGCGCGCATGAGCCATCACCTTTCAGCCGCAATGCTCGATTCTCTGATCGATGGAGAGCTACCCGAAACACAGTCCGCCGAGGTCAGCGAGCATCTTAGCCAGTGCCCTTCCTGCACATCTGCAGCGCTTCGGCACTCGCTGCTGAAAGCCTCGTCAGCAACGGCCGGCCATCGATATGCTATTCCGCCTGACGTCGAGCAGCGACTCCGCCGGGAGGCGCGGCCGAATAGCTCAGCAGAGCCGCGCCGCAACGTGAAGGAGCGCTCGCATTGGGGCGGTTTGACAGCGATTGCGGTTCTAGCGCTGCTGGCCTGCACCGCGGTCATTCTCATGCAGCGGCACATACGCAACTCGCAGGCGGCGTCCGCGGAGCAGGCCATCTTTACGGAAGTCTGTGACCTGCATATTGCGACGCTCGCGGCAAATCAGCCTCCTCAGGTGCTCTCATCTGACCGGCACACGGTTAAACCGTGGTTCCAGGGAAAGCTTCCGTTCAGCTTCAATTTGCCTGACGACTTGCCCAGCAATGCGCGGCTCGACGGTGCAAACCTCACTTACATCAACGATCGTCCAGTTGCGCAATTGCTTTACAGCATTGGCGGCCATCATGTTTCAGTATTTCTGAACGAGGGACCACCGTATGTACTTGCAAATCTTGCGCATGCGGAGCGCCAGGGCTTTCACGTAATGGAGTTCAGGGCTGCGCATTTAGAGGGCGTTGCTGTGAGCGACGTGGGCCCAGCCGCCCTCGCGGAACTGGTGCGTGCTGTCGAGGACGCGCAGACTCCGCGTGGATGACGCCTTGGGGCACCCTCAGGATCGAATTAGCTTGCTTTCGAAGTACGAGGCGTTGGCCATGTGGCAGGCCGCGGCGGCGTTGCGGCCGAAGACCACGTCCTCGACTACAGGCTGACGCGTGCGCACGGCGTTGAAGAACACGGCGAGGTGCGGGCGAAGGTCATCCCACGAGGATCCGCGGTAGACGGTGACATCTGCCAGCGGATGCTGAGCCAGGATGGTGTCGTTCTTCGCGTGCCAGTCGTGGTCGTATTTGGCGCGCATGGCCGCCGGGAAACTTTGCGAGTAGTAGCTGGGGCTTGTGTCGATGCCTAGCTGCGGAATCCATGTGACTGAGTTGTTGGAGCATTCGACGACGCCCTTTGTACCCATGATGCGCGTGACCTCGGGGGTGTCGGTGGTCAGGGTGAGGCGCACTGATACAGGGACCTTGCCGTAGCGCAGGACGGTGTTCTGCACGTCAGGCATGTCGCGTCCGTCGTTCCAGCGGTAAAGGCCTGCGATGGTCATCGCTTCATCGGGCGCGGCGTTGATGCCGGTGGCGAACTGCATTCCGCTGACGAGATGCACCATGAGGTCGCCAGCCATACCGGTTCCGTAAGCGCGCCAGCCGCGCCAGCGCGCGAAAATGTCGGGATTGAACGGCTTCTTCGGAACGTCTTTCTGCCAGGTGACCCAGTCGAGGTTTTCGGGAGACAGGTCGAGCGGGGGCGGATACTCCCACGCGCCGTCGGGGCTGTTGCGCCCGAGTTGCAGCTCAACCTGCATGAGGTCCCCGATGGCGCCGCTGGAGACAAGCTCGTGAGCTTTCGCAAAGATTGCGGAGCTCACCCGCTGCGATCCAACTTGCACGAACTTGCCGCCGCTGTGCTGGACGGCGTCGACCATGTCATCGCCTTCTTTGAGTGAGTGCGACATGGGCTTCTCGCAGTAGACGTCTTTGCCGGCAGCTAGAGCGTCCACCACTACCTGCTTATGCCAGAAGTCGGGGACAGCGACGATCACGGCCTGTATGGACTTGTCTTCGAGCACTTCGTGATACCGACGCGTTGTCCTGACCTCGCTCCCGGCAATCTCCTGGGCGAGCGTATGGCGGCCGTCATACAGATCGCTGGCGGCGATGCACTTGACGGCGGGCAGCGTGACGGCATTGCGTAACAGCGCGGAGCCCTCGGTTCCGACGCCGATGATTCCAAATCGCACCACGTCACCCGAGGCAGGCGCGACCTCCTGTGCCACGAGATCGACAGTGCGGGTGGCGATTAGGCCACCTACTGCTGCACCGCTCCCGGCGCGCAAGAAATCCCGTCGAGACCAGTTGCCAAATAGAGCCATTCGCACCTACCTCCAGCAAATCCGCAACCACTATACAGGCAACGGGCAGTGGGAGCGGGTTTCCGTTAGAGTGGCTGGGGAGGAGAACGGGAGATATGAGCGCCAGGTTGTGCCGGACAGTGGTGATTGGCTTTGCGGCGGTTTGGATTGTTGTGGCGGCGCAGTCGCAGCAGGCGGTGACGCGAACAGGACCGCAGACAGACAGCAGCGTGATCGACGCGCAGGGGACCGCGCATGTGACGAGGGTGGTTCCGGTGCCGGAAGATTTGAGCCCGCAGGCGAAGGCGTGGGTGGGTACGCGGGTTCCGGATGTGGAGACGCATCCTTCGATCGCTGAGCAACGGCGCGGAACGGACGAATGGCAGGCGAGGGCAGGAGCGGAAGCGAAGGCAGAGTATCCGGCAAACGTGGCAAAGGGAGTGATTGCCGGAGTGCCGGTGCGGATTGTGACTCCGCTGGAGATGCCTGCGGCGAACCGCAACCGCGTGATGCTGAACGTGCATGGCGGTGGGTTTGTGTTGGATTCGGGTTCGCTTACCGAGAGCATTCCGATTGCGAATTTGACGAAGACGAAAGTGGTGTCAGTGCTGTACCGGCTTGCTCCGGAACATCCATTCCCTGCTGCGGTGAATGACGCGGTGGCTGTTTACAAGGAGCTGCTGAAGACGTATCCGGCGAAGCACATTGGGCTGTATGGAACGTCGGCGGGTGCGATATTGACCGCGGAGATTGCGGTGCGGCTAAGGCAGCTTGGGCTGCCGCTGCCGGGAGCGCTGGGCGTGTTTTCGGGGCTGGGAGACTTCAGCCGCGAAGGCGACTCGCGCGCGATGTACGCGCTGGATGGATTGTCGGGGCATCTGGATGTACCAAACGGGGTGCATGATCCGAATTATGTGGGAGCGACGAATTCACGGGATCCAGTACTGTCTCCACTGTTTGCGGATGTGCATGGATTTCCGCCAACGCTGTTTTTGACGAGCACGCGGGATATGCTGCTGAGCGGCACGACGACTCTGCAGCGGCACTTTTACGAGTCGGGTGTGGAGAGCCCGATGGTGGTGTTTGAGGGGCTTCCGCACGCTTTCTGGAACAACATAAAGTTGCCGGAGTCGCACGAGGCGTTTGGGATTATGGCGAAGTTTCTTGATAAGAATGTGCAGAGATAGCCAGTAAGTGGATTGAGACGGCCACTGATATTTTTGTGGCAGATCGCCGAGTTAGCGGTTTAGGATGCAGATGGTTTGTGCCTGGTAGGAGACCGCTGGCATGACGCATGATCTCTGCAAACACCGTTGTCTCGCAACCGCATCGATACTCTGCCTATCACTTTGTTCTTATGCGCAAAGTGCTGTTTCTGTCCAAAATGATCTTCCGGACAAGGCGAACATTATCCAGCAGATGCGGACGCTTTACTACACGCCCACCACTGCCGGGCTGCGGTCATTCTCGTGCCACGCGACAATTGATTGGCGCGCCGTTCTCCAGAATGCTGCCGCGGGTAAGGAACTGGCAGCGAACGACCCTCGGATTCTCTACTTGAATCAAAACAGTCTTTCATTTCGACTGAAGTTGGATGGGGACACTGAGGTGGTCTGGAATTCACCTCCCGGTCCACCTCCAGGGAATGCCGCCGCGTTCGATCAAATGAAAAATGGCACTATAGGGATGCTCCGGGGCTTCACCAAGGTTTGGACTGTCTTTCTGAACGGCACTCTTCTTCCATTACCCGCGGAGAAAGATTACCAATTGACCCGCGGTGAAGATGGCGTGTTTGATTTAGTCGCCAGCCATCCTGAAACTATTGTTGAGGAAAAGTTCACAGCCAATTACACGATGACCGAATATCACGTTAAGACGGGCGCGTTGGACGTTGACTTTTTCCCCACTTTCGCCAAAACAGCCGATGGGCTTCTATTGACGGAATTGGCCGGCACCTATGCCAGCGGAACACCAGCGATAGCTCATATAACTCTGCACGGAGGCTATCAGGAGGTGGGAGGCTATCAGGTTCTGCAAAAATTCGACGTTGCATTGCTGAACGTAGGGCGGTTCAGCTTTACGTTCGATAATTGCCAAGTCAATCAGGATGATCCGCTTCCAGGCGTTGTTGCGCCAAGCGCCGCTGTCCCGAACAAAACAAATTAATCGACAGGCCAACGCGCGCACCCGCGAATTCCCGTACGCTTCTTTTGCATAGTCATGCACAGAATGGCCGAGTTTTCCTGAAAGTGCGGGCGCGGATGGTCTGCGATACTTGGGTTAAATCTGTTTTCCGACTATCGTCCCAGCCGCAGATCCTTCGCTTCGCTCAGGATGACATCGGAGTGGTGTTGAGTAAATGGCTCAGGTTTGTCCAAAGTGCGACGGGATGGGGATGGTGGTGGTACGGCGCGCCGATGGCAGGGCCGTGGCCGAGGCGTGCGAATGCCGCCATGAAGTACGTGTTACTGCATTGCTGGAGCGGGCGCGGATTCCGAAGCTTTATCAGGATCGTTCCCTTGAGAGCTATCGCACAAATTTTCCAGGTGCAGATCCTTCGTTATCGTATGCCCGCATGATGGCGCAGCAGTTCATAGATGGCTATCCATTCACGACTAAGAGTCGGGGACTTCTATTTGTCGGCTCGATAGGTACCGGTAAAACGCATCTTGCGGCCTCAATTCTGCACGCTTTGGTTGTCGAAAAGGGCGTGCGCGGACTGTTTTGGGATTATCGTGCTCTGCTGAGAGAGATGCAGAACTCCTATAGTTCGGAAGTGCAAGCGACGGAAATGGAAGTACTGCGTCCGGTATTCCGGGCGGAAGTGCTGGTACTAGATGAGCTTGGCGCGTCGAAGCCGACAGCTTGGATACTCGATACGATCGAGCTGATCTTGAACACACGCTATAACCAGCAGCTCACAACCATTATTACGACTAATTTCCCCGATGAGCCGGAAACCAACGCCGACACAGATTTGAGACGGACTGCGAAAGGTGGCACGACATTAGGGGATCGCATAGGAGATCGGATGCGATCTCGATTGGCCGAAATGTGCGTGCCCGTTCAGATGTATGGCGCAGATTACCGGCAGAATGAAGGCCGCGCCAAATTCGGATAATTCTTGCGACTTCGCTTGATGTTCAGCAGGTCAGCCGCGCGTGCCGCGGACTGTTTTATTCCAATACGACTTCAGCTTCTACGTGTCCGGTGGTGGTGAGGACGATGGCGGCTGCGAGGATGAGCGCGCCGCCGAGCCATGCGGCGGGCCCGAGTTTGTCTCCGAGCAGTTCTACCCCGAGGATGGAGCCTAGCGCGGGCTCGATGTTGAGGAAGACTCCGGCGCGCGATGCGGGCACGTGATGAATGCCCCAG
>DASZAG010000076.1:0-9983 GCA_035945555.1 Acidobacteriaceae bacterium | reverse complement strand
GGTGGTGCTTGCATCGTTAAGTGCAGGTCCTTCGACTTCGTTCGCTTCCCACCCCACGGACGAAGACCTGTCCGCGGGGACCCCGGCTGCGCTCTCTTCGGTCGGGATGACATCAGTGGTGGCTTGTCCCCCACTCAAGCTGCGCTTGCATGGGCCACCCAGAGTTGCGATGGAGTTGGCATCCTTATCCCATGTCTCTGCGAGACATGGGGCACCCTCGGAGAGTGGGAGCATTTGTTTTTCGGGGTTGTCTTTGTTGGCGCGTTCCCAGCGGGTGAAGTTCTGCTCGGCGGTGCGGTAGATGCGGAAGTAGGTGTTGGCGGTGCGGTTATCGATTTTTCCGTCGCTGAAGGCCAGGGCGACGGTGGAGAGGTTGTGCTGGATGGCTTCGCGGGTTGCGGCGTGGACGAGGTCGAGCCTGGGGCTGTAGGCGGAGGCGGCGCGGAGATCGCTGAGGCGTCCGCCGATGTGCTGGAAGCAGAAATTCATGCCCGGGAGTGCGGCTCCGGTGCAGCGGGAGCCGTTGGATTTGGTGAGCGAGCAAAGGGGGAAGACTGCGGTGGTTTGTTCCATTTGAGATTTCCTCCAAAAGTTGTTCGTCATAGCAAACAAAGGGTTTAGTCGCTAACCAGTAGCCAGTAGTTCCCCACTCAAGCTGCGCTTGAATGGGGCATCCGACGATTGTGGTGGAACGGGCATCGCCAAACGCAGATCCTTCGACTCGCGTTGCTCGCTCAGGATGACAATCGGGTTGAGGGGAGTGCTCGCCCGAAGTTCGGAAAAACATTCCTCAAAAAATGATTCGTCATAGCAAACAAAGGACTTAGCCTGAGTGGGCCACCCCTGCAAAGTCCAAAAATGCCAGCAAAAGCGAAAGGCGCAGCTTTTGGCTGCGCCTTTGTGGTGAATCTACCTCTCTATTTCAGAATAGCAAGTTGGGAAAACTCACCGGACATTGCTTAGTGATGTGGTTTGTGCGGGTTAGGGGCTGCGGGGCTTGACAGGGGTTTGGGGCGCCAAGGAGAGACCCACATGCTGCGTGTTCCCGGCTACTGATCAAAAATCCGATGCACACCTCAACTGTCGTAACGGCTAAGGAAGGGCGAGGCGACACCCTTATGACCGGCCTATCTGGTCGATTTCGCGTTTGATCGCGATGCTCTCAAGGGTGGCGAGGGGCAGCGAGAGGAACAGGCCGATCCTACGATCGAGCACCGTGAACGCGTCGCGAAATGCGCGTGCGATTGCCTCGGGAGTTCCTTTGACGGTGGCCGGATCGGGAATACCCCAGTGCGCGGTCATGGGCTGGCCGGGCCAGTAAGGGCACTGCTCCTTCGCAGCGTTGTCGCACACGGTAAAGACGAAGTCGAGCTTTGGTGCATCCGCCGCTGAAAACTCGTCCCACGACTTGCTGCGCAGACCCTCAGTTGGGAGCCCTGCCGACTGGATTTGCCGGAGGGCTTCGGGGCGCGGCTGCCCGCTCGGATGACTGCCTGCGCTGTAAGCCGTGAATCTGCCCTTGCCTTTGTGATTCAGAATGGCCTCCGCCATGATCGAGCGCGCAGAGTTTCCGGTGCAGAGGAACAGAACGTTGTGATGAGCGGGCATGATTGCTAGTCCTTCGCTCCGGCCAAGGCAGGCGTGCAGCAGCCGGGATCGCAGCAGGAGGCTTTGGGCTTATTGGCGCGGATGAAAGCGCTGAAGAACTTTTCATTCACCTGAGGAGCGATTGCATCAACGTCGACGCCAGCCTCGGTGAGGAACTGGCGCGCATCCTCGATGTTGTAGACCCGCGTGGGCTCGATGGAAGCGTCTTCGAATCCGACACTTTTCAGATTTGCGATATACTCGCGCTCTTCGAGCGCGCCAGCGATGCAGCCGACCCAGAGCAACATGCTCTTGCGTACCGCTTCCGGCACGCTGCCACGGACAACGACATCGGAAACAGCGAATCGTCCGCCTGGCTTCAAGACGCGGAATGCCTCACGGAGTACGCGATTTTTGTCAGCGGAGAGATTGATGACGCAATTCGAGATGATGACATCGACAGAGTTGTCGGGCAGGGGGATGTTCTCGATTTCGCCTTTCAGGAACTCTACATTTGTGACGCCCGCCTGCTTCTGATTTTCGCGGGCGAGTGCCAGCATATCGTCGGTCATGTCGAGCCCATAGGCCTTACCGGTTGGACCGACGCGCTTTGCCGAGAGCAAAACGTCGATGCCGCCGCCGGAGCCGAGATCGAGAACGGTTTCTCCGGGCTGGAGATCAGCCAACGCGGTTGGATTTCCGCAACCGAGAGAAGCGAGGATAGCCTTCTCGGGAATCACTCCGGTTTGATCGGCGCCGTATAGATTGCTGGTGATCGGGTCGCAGCAGCGAAGACCGGGATCGCAGCAGGCCTGCACGCTTCCGGATTGGGCAACGGCGCGAGCGGCGCTTCCATACTTCTCTTTTATCTGCTGCTGAATGCTTGATGTCGGCTCCATTACGGCGTCTCCTTGTATACGTTAAAGCGAATGTATTCCCTTCTGGACGTATCTGTCAAGGCGCATATAATGAAATTGTGAATGCGTCTTCGAAAACCGATGATCTGGCATTTTTGTTTGCGGCGCTCGCCGATCGCACCCGCCTGAGGCTTTTGAACCTGCTGGGCGGCAAGGAAGTGTGCGTCTGCTATTTCGTGGAGATACTGGGGCAGAGCCAGCCCAAAATTTCGAGACATCTGGCTTATCTGCGACGTGCAGGTATTGTGGCTGCCCGGCGCGAAGGAAAATGGATGCATTACAGAATCACTGTTCCGAGGCACGCTGGAGCGGCTCGAATTCTTAGCGAAACCCTCTCGGTGCTGCGCGAAGACAGAGCGATGCAAGCAGATTTAATGAAGTTGAACAAGGCATGCTGCGCACCGCAGATGCTATCCGCGCTGGAAGGGGCTCCGCTGCCGAGCGCTGTGTGAGCGCTGAATACCTACTTACTGAAGAATCAATCTGAGCGGTCACGCTAGCTGTCGTAATGGCGCAGGAAGGGCGAGACGACGCTGGATTTTTTGCGGGCGCGCATGCCGAGCGAGGCTGAAATTTCTTTGCAGCAGCGCTGGAGCTGTTCTGCGATGGCGGGCACACGCTGGGCGGTGATGCGCGAGGAGGGGCCTGAAACACTGACGGCGGCGATGGCGCGGCGGCGCTCGTCGAAGATTGGCGCGCCGATGCAGCGGACGCCGAGCTCGATTTCCTCGTCGTCAATGGCGTATCCGCGGCGGCGGACTTTCTCAAGCGACTTGAGCAGGAGCTCGCGCGAGGTGATGGTTTTGGGCGTGTAGCGGACGAAGCGAATTTTGGCGATGATTTGCTGGATTGCTTCCTCGGTTTGGAAGGCGAGCATGGCCTTGCCCATGGAGGTGCAGTGCACTGGGTTGGAGGTTCCGATTTTGGAACTCATGCAGACGCGGCGGTTGGGCTCGACCTTGTCGAGGTAGACGACGGAGGTCTTCTGGAGAACGCTGAGGTGCACGGTTTCGCCCACCTGGGTAGCGAGACGGCGGAAGTAGGGATGGACGCGCGTGCGGAGGTCGATTTGCTCGACGGCGCGGTTGCCCAGCTCGTATAGCTTGAGGCCGAGGCGGAAGCGATTCTCAGGGGTGCGCTCGATGAGAGCGCTGCGCTCGAGGACCATGAGCGAGCGGTGGGCGGTGCTTTTGTGGAGGCCCATGCGCTCGCAGATATCCGCCAAACTGAGGGGGCCGTCGCTCTCTCCGAGAACCTCAAGCACGGAGACGGCGCGATCGAGACTGTGGAGCTGGTACGGGCCGTCGGGCCGGGAGACGGACTCGGGAAGCGGTGCGGCGAGGGAGGTGCGGATTGAGACTGGCATGGGCTTATTCAAAGCGGGCGGCTCCTGATTTGCGAAGTTATTTGGCGGCGGCTGCGTACTCTTCGCGGTAGGGAGTGAAGACGTCGAGGACCTCTGAGGGTTCGAGTGCGGAGGCCTCGTGCTCGATGCCACCGGGAACGATGAAGCTATCGCCAGTGCGGGCGTCGAAGGTGCGACTGGCGCCGGTGAAGCGGATGTGTCCACTGATGATGTAGACGAGCTGCTCGTGCGGATGGCTGTGGCGCGCGCCTACCCAGCCTTTCTCCATGAGGTGACGGACGAGCATGAGCTTGTCGGTAAAGGCGAGCACCTGGCGGGAGAGTCCGGCTTCAGGCGAGAAGATGCGGTGGTCTTTGAGGGCGATGAGGTCGATGGTTTGGGTCATGCGGCTTCTCCAGTTTTATCGCGATGCGCTATCGGGCCATCCAGCCGCCATCGACTACGAGGACTTCTCCGTTGACGTAATTGCTGGCAGATGAGGCGAGAAAGACGGCGGCACCGGCGAGGTCTTCGGGGTCGCCCCAGCGTGCGGCGGGAATGCGCTCGAGGATCTGGCGGTTGCGGGTTTCGTCATTTTGCAGCGCGGAGGTGTTCTCGGTGCGGAAGTATCCGGGGGCAATGGCGTTGACCTGGACGTTGCGCCCGGCCCACTCGTTAGCGAGCGCTTTGGTGAGCTGTGCAACTCCACCTTTGGAGGCGGCGTAGGCAGGAACACGAATTCCGCCCTGGAAAGAGAGCAACGAGGCGATGTTGATGATTTTTCCGCGATGGCGTTCGAGCATGGGTCGCGCGGCGAGCTGGCTGAGGAGGAAAACGCTGTTGAGGTTGACTTGCAGGACGTTCATCCAGGCCTCGGCGTTGTAGTTCTCGGCGGGCTCGCGGTAGATGGTTCCAGCGTTGTTGACGAGGATGTCGGGCTCGCCCATGGCTGAGGAGACGGCGTCGTAGAGTTGGCGCGGGCCGGCGGGATGGCTGAGATCGGCGGCGAAGCTCTGCGATTTGCGGTCGAGGGCGCGGATGGATTCGCTGGTGGCTTCGGCAGGACGGCGGTTTCCGTGGCAAGCGACGGAGGCTCCGGCCTGGCCTAGCGCGAGGGCGATGGCGGCACCGAGTCCACTGGCGGAGCCGGTAACGAGAGCGAGTTTGCCGTCG
This sequence comes from Acidobacteriaceae bacterium, assembly GCA_035945555.1. GTDB lineage: Bacteria > Acidobacteriota > Terriglobia > Terriglobales > Acidobacteriaceae > Silvibacterium. The sequence goes on along the minus strand of DASZAG010000076.1, from coordinate 4,961 downwards.
AGGCGGAACTGGTCAATGATTCCGAAGTTGGGCTTCATGTCGTGGCGAGGTACGTTGTACTGCAATGCGAAACGAGAGGGCGGCGGGTTGTCAACGATTTTGGCGCGAAATCGAGGACGAAGTACCGCGATGCGGTACGATCATCTGCCTGTCCGCTGAATGAGCCAGCGGACGAGCTCCATTCCGGCGCCGAAGTTGTCGTAGTCGGGCCAGAGCTTGCGGCCATCAGTGTACTCGTTGTAGAGCCAGGGGTCGGTGACGGCGAATACTGTTCCCTTGCCGTATTTGGTGTAGGCCATGAGCAGGGCGTTGTCCTTGTCGCCGAGCAGAGGGCGCGCGCCCTTGGAAAGCGCGAGGGAGCAGGTGTCCTTCATGAAGATGACATGCGGGTGATGGAAGATGGGGCCACCGGCGAGGACGTCCATGCGGCCCATGGCGTGATCGTCTCCAATGACGTGATGCACGAGCACGTTGTTGAAGTGGAGGCCGAAGATGTCGGCGAGCAGGTCGATGTGGGTGATGTCGGCGTTGGCGGGATCGTTCTCCATCATGATGAGGACGCCGCCGCGCTTTACCCATGCGGCGACCTGCTTGGCGTCAGCCTCAGTCATGTAGTTAGGGTGGGGATTTTTGGCGGGGATGTCGGGCGAGACGATGATGTAGTACTGCGCGTGACTGAGGTTCGCGAGGGTGGGCGCTGAGTAGAGAGTGTCTGTCGCGACGCCGTAGCTACGCCAGATGTGGCCGAAGGTGGAGAAGCCGTCGTAGGAGTAGTCGCTCCACTTGTAGTGGAAGGACTCGGTTTCGCCGGCAGCGTTAGTGCGCTTCTGGCTGTTGAACCAGGCGTCGACGAGGACCTTTTGTCCGCGGCCCATGGAGGCGGTGTAGGCGTGGGCCATTTCACTGCCTGCAAGCAGGTAGGCTCCGATGCCTTTGGGATCGTTGCTGATGACGGGTGAGGTGACGTAGTACTGGTAGGCCGAGGCGCGACTTTGAATATTGCCGAGCCCGATGCCCTTGACGGTGCTGGTGAGGGTGAGCGAGCCGTCGGGACCTGTTTCGATGAACTGCCTCTGGATGCCGCTCCATGCGCGCTCTGCGTTGGCGGCGTAGTGCGGCGGCAGATAGCCGAGGCGCACGCCGCGCGCGAGCGCGTAGGCGAACATGCAGGACGCGGACGACTCCAGGTAGTTGCCTTTGGCGTGGTGCTTGTCGATTATCTGATACCAGACTCCAGTAGCGGGATCCTGATAGCGCACAACGGCGGCAGCGGTGCGGTTAAGGATAGCGACCAGTTGGGCGCGGCCGGGATCATGCTGCGGGTAATAGGGCAGCGTGTCGACGAGAGCCATGATGTACCAGCCCATGCCGCGCGCCCAGAATTCGGGCGAGGCGCCGGTGGTTTTGTCGGCCCAGGGCTGCTGCTTTGATTCATCCCAGCCGTGGTAGAGGAGTCCGGTTTTGGGATCGCGGGTGTGCTGGTCGATGAGGACGAACTGTTTTGTGATTTCCGCGAAGTCCTGCGGTTGCTGGAAAACAGAAGCATATTCGGCGAAGAACGGCTCGGCCATGTAGATGCCGTCGAGCCACATTTGATTTGGGTCACGCTGTGTGTGCCAGAAGCCTCCTGAGGGCGTTTTGGGCTGCTGGGCGAGTTGCTGGCGGAGCTCGGTTGCGGCCTCGTAATACTTTGTGTCTTTTGTGACGCGATAGAGGAGCAGAAGCTGACGGCCGAGGAGGATGTTGTCGAGCTGGTACTCGCTGGCGTTGTAGGTGAGGATGTGTCCGTCGGGCGTGATGAAAGGATCGACAGACTGGTGGAGATAATCGTAATACGTGCGGTTGGCGGTGTTGTACCAGAGCGCATCGATGCCCTCGAGGAGCGTGCCGACCTCGTAGTTCCAGCGCCAATTTGCGTCAGGCGGGGCGAAGCGGGCGGCCGGCCATTGCTTCATTATCTGCTGCGCCAACTGCTGCGCGTTTGTGGACTTGGTGATAGCAAATGCCTGAGCGGAGGAGGATGGTTGCTGGGCCATCGCGAGAGATGCAGCGAAGAGCGTTGCGAGGGCTGCCGAAGCGACGAGCGATATTTTTGAGCGGAGAAGTCCCTCAGGGGCTAAAGCCCCGAGATACTTGTGCCTCTTGTGGCACGGCTGAAGCCGTGCCCCTTCAAAACCAGGATGACTTTTCATTGCTTTGCCCCGCTTGCAAACATCCTTGTATCAAAGGGTCGCAACGGGTGTCGCTCAAAACGCGAGTCGGTGTACCGGATTGCGGGATGAGGAGAACCGGAGGCGCTATGTGATGGCGCGGTCGAGGTGGACGTATCCGCCATCGACGTACAGATGCTGGCCGGTGGTGTGCGCGGATTTTTCTGAGAGCAGGAAGACGGCCATGCCGGCGATTTCAGCGGGTTGCGTCATTCGCTTGTCGAGGGGAATGTGAGAAGTGATGCCGCGGAGTTTTTCGTCGGGATTGGGGAAGGTAGTGATCCAGTTTTGATATTGGGGGGTGATGACCTCGGCGGGAATGATGGCGTTGACGCGGATTCCGTAGGGCAGCAGATCGACAGCCCACTCGCGGGTGAGGGCGAGCTGCGCGCCTTTGGCTGCGGCATAGCCGGAAGTTCCACCCTGGCCGGTGACGGCGGTCTTGGAACTGATGTTGACGATGGAGCCGCGCGCAGCTTTGAGAGCGGGCAGCGCGAAGTGGGTCATGGAAAAGTAGTGCCAGAGGTTGACGCGGACGGAGTTGATGAAGTCCTGCGGGTCGCCATGCTCGAGACCGATTTTGTCGTTGATGCCGGCGTTGTTGACGAGGCCGTCGATGCGTCCGCATAGGCGGAGGGCTTCGTCGATGGCTCGTTTGCAGGTGTCTGGCGTGTCGAGCTCGATTGTGATGAGCTCGCAGCGATGGCCTGCGGAGCGCAGGCGGGTAACCAAGGGCTGAGCCAAGTCCGACTCGCGGTTGACGATGACGGGGATGGCGTCTTCAGCTGCGCACGCCTCGGAAATGGCAGCGCCGATGCCGGAGGCTCCTCCGGTGATGACGACGACTTTGCCTTTGAGCTGAAGATCCACCGCATTAGCCTCTCAGATTGAAGAAGCCGCCGTCGAGTGGAATATCCGCGCCTGTGATGAATGAAGCCTGATCGGAACAAAGATAGAGCGCCAGCGAGGCGACTTCGTCAGGCAAGGCCATGCGGCCGATGGGCGCGGACTGCGAGAGTTTGGTGAACATTTCCGCCTCGCGGCCGGGATAGTTGTCGCGGAGATAGGCGTCCACAAAAGGCGTGTGAACGCGCGCCGGGGAGATGCAGTTGCAGCGGATTTTATCGGCGATGTAATCCTTGGCGACGGAAAGTGTCATGGAGAGGACGGCGCCCTTCGTCATGGAGTAGGCGAAGCGGTCGGGCAAACCACTGGTGGCGGCGATGGATGCAAGATTGAGGATTGCGCCGCCACCCGCGCTGCGCATGGGGCCGAGCGCAGCTTGCATGCAGAGGAAGATGCCCTTGACGTTGACGCGGAAGAGGCGGTCGAAGTCTTCTTCCGATGTTGTATCGAGGCGGCCGATGTGCGAGATGCCGGCGCTGTTGACGAGGATGTCGAGACGGCCCGCGGTAGCGATGCGTTGGAACTCGCGCTGGGTGGCGTCGGCGTCGGTAACGTCGCACGCGACGGGTACGGCGGATGGGCTGTTGTCGGCTGCGATGAGCTGGGCAGTTTCTTGAACACGGTCGAGGCGGATGTCGAAGAGAAAGACGCTGGCTCCGGCGCGGGCGAAGCGCCGCGCGATGGCCTGGCCGATACCGCTGCCCGCACCTGTGATGGCTGCGGTTTTGCCGTCCAACCGGAAATCTTGAGGCACTGAGTATCCTTTCTGCCGGACTTATGCGGACGCTGCGACCGCGCGGTTGCGAAGCTGACCGATGCGCTCGATGGTGATGACGATTTCCTCGCCGGGTTTGAGCCAGCGCTGCGGTGTGCGGCCGAGGCCGACACCGGCGGGCGTTCCGGTGCTAATGATATCGCCGGGCTCAAGCGTGATGACGGAGGAGAGATGCGCGATGAGATCCGGAAGCTTGAAGATGAGGTGTTTTGTGTTGGAGTGCTGGAGAATTTCGCCGTTGATGGCGAGCTGGATGTCAAGCGAGTGGGGGTCTTCGATTTCGTCGGCGGTTACGATGGCGGGGCCAATGGGCGCGAAGGTGTCGAAGCTTTTGCCGAGCGTCCACTGCGAGGTGGCGAGCTGCACGTCGCGCGCGCTTACGTCATTGAGGATGGTGTAGCCGAGGACATACGGACGCCAGTCTTCGCGACGGATGTTTTTGCCGGTGCGTCCGATGACGGCGGCGAACTCGGCTTCATAGTCGGGCTGCGCGGAGTTGCGCGGCAGAATGATGTCGGAGTCCGGGCCGGTGACGGCATTGGGTAGTTTGAGGAAGATGGTGGGGACTTCGGGGATGGTCATCTTCGATTCGACGGCGTGGTCGCGATAGTTGAGGCCGACGCAGAGGATTTTTCCGGGGTGGAGGACGGGCGCGAGAAGCTGGACTTCGTTGAGGGGAATTTGAGGAGCGTCGGGTTGCGCGGCAAGGTTGCGAGCGGCGTTGAGGGCCTTGTCTAAATCTTTGTCGGCGGCGGCGAAGAAGCTGGTGTCAGAGGCGTAGCCCGCGCCTGCGAGGGAGCGGACGAAGCGGTCGCGCTCGATTCCAAATTCAACCCGGCCGTTATGGCGGAAATTCACCAGGCGCATTCCGTGAAGACCTCTTTTTGAAATTGTGGCGTTCCACATAGCGAATTGCAGGTTGCAAAATGTGGAACTCGGATTTTAGAGTATGCAACAACCAGAAAATTGGCAAGAAACGCGCAGGTTTGGGGCGACTTGATCATCTGGATGGCGTGAGATAAAGACAGAAGAAGAGAAGGACATGCTTGCACCAGGAACCAGCGCCCCTA
>DASZAG010000075.1:0-3852 GCA_035945555.1 Acidobacteriaceae bacterium | reverse complement strand
GCATCCGCTTCCCGCAAAACGGCTGTATCAGCTGTCCCCAACTGGGTCTGTGTCTAGGTAACCAGCAGTTAGTTGAATCGAAGCTTGTTCGTCGCCATGGAGCCAGCGACCTTGATTGGCTTAACGAGCTTGTGGATTAACGGAATACCTCTCGTGGCGCCGAAGCTCAATTCGAGAAGAGCCTCGCTCGTGTTGTCGAAGATCGATGAAATCCTGGCCTGGGAGAAGAGCTCGGACCATGAACGAGACACACAATTTGTGGAACTGGGCCGCTATCTCTGTGAAGTCCGTGCCGGCCAATACTGGCGGCTGGATAATCTGCGCTCGTTTGACGAATATCTCGAGAGGAAATTCCCAGAATCGAGGCGCAAAGCTTACTACCTAATGGCCATTCACGAGCATCTGCCGAAGATTCCTAAACCCGATCTCAAGCTGGTCGGCTGGAGCAAAGCCACGGAACTCGTGAAGGTTGCTCGCAGAGATCGGGAACAGTTTGACTGTGCAACCTGGTTGCACAAAGCGAGAGAGATGCCCAAAGAGGAGTTCAAGCGTGAGGTGCGGATTCCGGTGAAGGCGATCAGGGTTCCGAGGCGAAGGCGATCAGCATTCCTGCGATTCCGATCAGGTGATCGGAGCGCAGCGACGCTGGCGACGTGATTGTGGCGGAAGGTGATCGGGATCGTCAAGCGAACTCCAGCAGGGATGGGGTGCAGGGGAAGGGACGGCGCTTGAGTCCCTTCCTCTGCACCACCTTTGAGAAGCCCAGCGTATCTTGAAGTCTCAGGTTTCGGATTTAGCTTCAAGTTTCTTGGCGTGGGTCTTGCGCATTGATTCTCCTCGCAGTTCGATGCGGTGAGCGTTGTGCACGAGGCGGTCGAGGATGCCATCGGCGATAGTGGCGTCGCCGATCTGTTCGTGCCAGCGGGCCACCGGAAGCTGCGAGGTGAGGATGGTCGAGCGCGTTTGATAGCGCTCGTCGCAGATTTCCCAGAAGTCGCGCCGCTCGGCGTCCTGAAACGGAGCCATGGCCCAGTCATCGACCACGAGGACCTGGACGCGACTGAGCCGCACCAACAGGCTGCGTAAGCTTCCATCGGCACGAGCTAACGCAAGATCGCGGAACAGCGCGCCGGCGCGAGTATAGAAAACGAGATGTCCGTCGCGGCAGGCTTTCTGAGCCAGAGCACAAGCCAGGAAGCTCTTGCCCACGCCGGTGGGGCCGATGATGAACACGTTCTCGTGTCGTTGCACCCAGGCAGAGTCGTTGGCTAGCGAGCGCATCAGCGTGCGGTCGAGTCCGCGAGAAGTGCGGTAGTCGACGTCCTCGACGCAGGCGTTGCCGCGTAGCTTGGCGTAACGCAGCCGCCGTTCCAGCGCCAAGTTCTGCCGCCAGGTCCACAAACGGTCCACCATGAGAGAAAGTTTTTCCTCGAAGCTGAGTTGCTGGGCAGTCTCATCCAGCTCGAAGCTGCGCCAGGTCTCGACCATCGGGTCCAGGTGCATGGCCAGAAGTTTTTCGATTGTGGGTTGATGCAGCATGGTCGGCCTCCTTTCACTCGAAGTAGGCCGCGCCACGGATGTTGTCGTGGCCGGCGAGCGGACGCGCCGCCGGTGGATCGAGCGGGTGTTGATCGAGACGATGCCGCAGGATGGAATCGAGACTCTTGTAGCTGACGGCGCCGGTCGCCAGAGCGCGTTCCGCGGCAGCTTCCATGCGTGTGGAGGGATAGCGCTGTCCCAGGCGCACGATGCCGAGGCACGAGCGGTATCCCATTTCGGGATGCGGGAACGCTTCCAGGATTTTCTCTACCACCTCGGCGGTGCGCGGGCCCACCGTGCGGGCCCAGGCGATCATGCGTGAAGGCGGCCAGTCCAAGTGCGCCCGGTGCGAAGCGGGGCGATGCTCAGGATTGGTCACCGCCGTGTAGGGCTTGCGGACGCGAACGTGTGACGCGACCCGCTGCCCTCTGTGGAAGATTTCGATGGTCGTCGGTGTGGCGCGCACTTCCACCGTTTGCCGCGCGAGCTGATAGGGCACGCTGTAGAAGCTCCCCTCGAACTGAATGTGATAGTCAATGTTCACCGTGGCCTGCGACCACACGGAGAGATCGAAGCGCTCGGCGGGTAGGGGCCGTAGCACAGGTTGGTCTACTTCGAGAAACAAGCTCTGGCGCGAACCTTCGCGCTTTTTGAACGGGCGTTGGTTGAGCTTCTCCACCAACTCGCGGATGGCCTGATTTAGTTCGGCCAGCGAAAAGAACTGGCGGTGGCGCAGTGCGGCGATGATCCAACGCTCAGCGATTTGCACGCCGACTTCAACTTTGGCTTTGTCGCGTGGCTTGCGTGGACGCGTGGGCAGCACACCCACACCGTAATGCAAAGCCATTTCCTGATAGGTGGGGTTCAGGTCCGGCTCGTAGCGGCACGGCTTCAAGACTCCGGTCTTGGCATTATCCGGCACCACGAGTTGGGGACAGCCGCCCAGGAATTCGAACGTGCGCACGTGCGCGCCGATCCAGGAAGCGAGTTGCTGATCTTCGCTGGCCTCGGCATAGGTGTAATTGCTGGCGCCCAGCACGGCCACGAACACTGAGGCTTGGCGAACTTCGCCGGTCTGCGGATCGTAAAGGGAGATCGTCGCCCCCGCCCAATCGACGAACAGCCTCTCGCCCGGACGATGCTCCTGGCGCAGAACCAGATCACGCTCCTGCTTCCAGCGCCGATAAAGCTGGCAGAACTGGCTGTATCCGTAGCCCTCGGGATGCGCGGCGCGGTACTCCTCCCAGAGCAGTTGGCGGGTGGTGTGCTTGTGCCGTTGCATCTCTTCGTGAATGCGGGCGAAGTCGGGCAGCGGGCGGTCGGAATCCTGTTCGCGGCCCTTGCCCAGAGCGGCAGGAAACAGAGCTGCTTCCAACTGTGCCTCGACCATCTCCGCCGGCAGCGGCCAACTCAACCCCGCCGCCGTGAACCGTTCGAGGTAATCGTGCACCGTGCTTTGGCTGATGTTGGCGCTGCGGGCGATCTGCCGCTGCCCCAGATGGAGATCGAAATGCAACCGCAGAACTTCTCGGGTCTTGCGCATGGACACTCGTTTTCCGGGCACCGTAACCTCCTCATCGGTGGTCACGCTAGCCCTAGGTTGTGTCCAGCGCCGCCAAACTCTTTTTGCTAGGAATTCCAAAGCATCCCGATCACTGTTCCGGCCACCGCCAATCAGTGATCGGCTTGGCCCCGGAACGTTGATCGCTTTCACCCCGGAATCGTGATCGGAATCAGTTCGGAATGGTGATCGGAATCAGATCGGAATCCTGATCGGCTTCGCTCAGAATCCGCAGTGAGGTGGAAAAACACCTGACGGGGCAGGAAACCGAACCCTGGGAGATCGTCTATTTCAAGGTTTACAAGAGCCAACTGCCGGTAATTGAGCAGGCTCTGGAGACAGCCACGTTGATGCTGGGCAGCGATAAAGCGAGGGGCTATTGCTTGGAAATGATCTGCGCGGACTTTCTAGCGGGAGCTAGCCTGGACGGCGAAATGAAATCTCTGACTGCAGCTTGCCCTCACGAACCCGGGTTGGCAACAGCGCACCAAGCGCCCGAGGCTCCGACTCGGTTCAAAGCCATTTCAGCTCTTGCGGAACTCAATCCTAAGGCGCGACGGCTGGCGGTGCCAATTCTGTGGTTCGCAGCTAGGGTTAGAAGTTCACCACCTTACACCGCGCAGCAAGTTTGGCGATGATGTTGAAGAGAATCTCATCACACTTTGTTGGGAATGTCACCGACAAATCCATTTAGTTCGGGCGAGCCAAGAGACATCGGTGTAGTGCGGCGCGCTAATCGTAGGTTCCCTCGA
>DASZAG010000074.1:0-9192 GCA_035945555.1 Acidobacteriaceae bacterium | reverse complement strand
ATTGCCACGCTGCTGCGCCCAGATGTCCTGGGCAGTCTTCACCTTCAGATGTTCAGCCTTGTTTTCCTTTTCGGAGCGCTCGCGCGTGAAACTGGTATTTTCAAGCTTCATTAGAGCGGCATATATCTTCTCGACCTTTTGCTGGTCAGTGTCAGTCGGGCCGACAATCCCATTCACCGCGTCGCGAATCTTGCCGGAGACTTTTGCAAACTGGTCACAGCCCTTAGACCATACCTCCCCCGTATCCCTCCAGTATTCGTCGCTTGTCTTAACCCAGCTATAGTAAAAGTTCACGCGATAGGCAAATTTGCCTAACGGTGGAAGAAAATCTTCATTGGGCAGTGCGGGAACATTTTCAATGGTTAGGTCGGAGCTACCGTTTTTCTCCTGCACGAGCTTGTCGCCGTCAGGCAGTCGGAAGCTGGAGAGAAGATTCGTTGAATGCGCATCGGGGCGAAAATTGTAATGTGCTTTCAGCACCGGAACTTGCTGCTGTATCGACCATTCAGGAGTGGGTATATAGGCACTCACTTTGTAGCGATACTCAAGGATGCTACCTATCTGAACGTCGGGCAGACTGAAGACCTTGGCCATTATCCGAATGTGGCCTTGCTTGATCAGTAGCTTCTCATAGGGTTTGCCGGTAAAGGGCACGACCGTGCCATCGGGATGGATGGTGCGCCCCTCGATATCTGTGACCTTTACACCTTCCGTGAAGTAGGGGATCTCGATGTCGCTAAACATCGTTCTTCCTTTTTCTGTGAAAATCTTGATTCGCGCGTAGAACTTGTAGGAGTCGTCGTCCGCATCATCCGTCTCTTCGCGAAACAAATAGACCGCGGGGGCATTTGGATCGGCCGTGTAGGACGTCATCTTCAGTTCATCGACCGTAGGTTGCTGCCAGTCCGTTTTAGCAAATGCGGACAGTGGAGCGAGAATCAGGCAGAACGCAAGTATGCGATGTAGAGCAGCAGGCACAGCGGGACCTCGGCATGCGCAAACTTTCCCCGCCAAAGGTCGTACTGGCCGCGACAGGGTCGGCACCATTTTTACTGTGATTTGGGATGATTCGGCAACAGTTATTTTGGTGAGAAACCTGACTCGGCAATAGACGCGCCCGATCCCCAAACGGCAACTCTCATCGTGTCCAGTGGGGCTTGAACCCTATAGTGTTAGCTCCTCCAGATTCAAGCCCAACCAAAACTTCTGGCCGCGTAGATCAGCTGTCACTGCTCACCCACGACAAAGATCTGGCCGTCATTCTGCGTGTAAATTTTCCCGTCGGGGCCAATCGAGAGTGGCGTGTATGCCGCACCGATTGCCAGATTGAGAAACATCTTTCTCACTAGCTGTCCACTCTGGTTGATCACATACACGCTGCCGTCCTCACTGTTGGCATAAATATTTCCAGCTGCATCGATAGCCGGAGCATTGACGCACCACTCGAAACCGTTCGGGTTCGTATCGGGAGTGCAAGTGATCGAGCCATCCGGGTTGCGAATGCAGCTATCGGTGGTCGTATTCTGGAACTGCCATTGGACGTTGAGATTCGCATCCAGCTCGGTAATGTAGTAGGGCCCCGGCGGCAGCGAGACACAAATAGGACTGAAATCGAAGCAATACATCGGTGCGTCATAGTGATTGTCCTTGAGCACAATCGAGTAAGTACCGCCATGCGGATAGACGGCCGGTGTGGTGTCCCAACCGAAATCATAGGAGGCTGCGAAGGTACCGTCCGCACCGAACTTCATAAGGTGACCTCGCGTGGCAGGGTAAAACGTCCAGGCAGGAACAAGGATGGCTCCATCCGGCAGAACGGTCGGCGTTGACGAGGCATCGTCGACGACTTGGCCCGAGCCCAGATCGTTGGTCGTGGGGTCCACACCCATAGTCGCTCCCATGCTGCAGGCATTAGGTTGGTTGGCTGTAGTAGCGATCGGCATGAGTACGCCGCAACCGTCATTCAGTCGCCGTTGAAGCGAAGCCTGCCATTTAGGCGTGAGATCCGAATTCACCGCTACCAGATAGGAAACCAAGGGGTCATAATGCGCCCTGCTGAGCGTGTAAATAGTGCCATCAGGAGCAATCGCCGGAGCAACATTAACGCCGGGCCTTTGTGATCCGCACAGAAACTCGCCTGGCACCGCGGTGGGGCTCGGTGGCCATGGAAGTGTCGACGGATCGGTAAACCACCCAGGGCAACCGTCGGTTCCAGCAGGCGCCCCAGGAACGAGGTCTGCATAACTCACCTTCTTTGCCACGTTCTCAGGGGTTACTTTCACAAGCCAGGCGCCGAGCACATCAGAGTCAAACCAAGGGTCCGTTCCAGTCGTCGGATCCGCCAACTTCATCACGTTGTAGTAAACGTTCCCATTGGAGTCCGCGCTGAGAGGTCCCGCAACAAAGGTATTCGGGTCAATCGAAGCGAATGGATTGATATGAGCAACCGACTTCCCGGTTTTCTTGTTTACCTTCCAAATGGTGCCACCAAATCCCGGGACATAAACAAAGTTGCCCGCCAGTACAGCATGAAAGACGGGTTCCCAGCCGCTCAAATTGAACCCGTTGCCGTTGGGCTCAGGTTTCCAGTCGCTTCGGAACGTCCAGTTAGTTTGTAGCTTACCCTTGTTCCAAACAAGATTTTTCTCGTTCCAAATCTCCTGGTTCCAGGCATTCGGCCCGCAGAGGTTATCGATATTCCCATACCATGATCCACTGGGATTGCACGGTATCCACTGGCCGGTCTTGAATTCCATATAAACGTTGTTGCCCTGGACTAGTGGCGCTTGATAGTGGACAACGAGTTCGCCGCCTTGTTCCGCTTGTTCCTGGGCTACAAAGGGATCGTAAATAATTCGGGCGAGCTGATGGCTCGGAAGCTGCCCATTCACTGAAATCATGCCGGTATGCTGGGCGTTTTGAGCCCACTGCGGCCAACCATTGGACTGTGCAAAAGCGGATACTCCAAAAAATAGACAAGCGAGCGTGAATACACGTGCCAAACGACACATAATCGATCTCCTCACATAGCTAAATTGTGCAGACGGATTTTCTGCGAACGCGGCCCTGCAGGTTCTATCGCGAAGGGCGCTGGGAGAAAAGACTCCCCGCTAAGAACAGCGCACCAATTGTTGGCGCGTTGAAGTTCACTGTCAAGGTAGGCTTTTGTGTCATGAAATAGTGACCTGACGAGACAAACGGCAGGGAAGTCGCAGCTTCACTGGTGCCCGGAGGGGGACTTGAACCCCCACGACCTGTTAGAGTCTGCGGATTTTAAGTCCGCTGCGTCTGCCAGTTTCGCCATCCGGGCACTGGATTCCATCGTATCTGAAGCCAACACGATCGAGCTGTAAGGACCCGCTTCTCCTCAGGCGGCTTCTCCTTCTGCCTTTAACCGCTCCGAATTGAAGTGCGTGATCAGCGCGTCCACAACTGGCTGCAGCTTGCCGTCCATCACATCGGTAAGCTGGTGCAGCGTCAGGCCAATGCGGTGATCGGTGAGCCGGTTCTGCGGAAAGTTGTAGGTGCGGATCTTCTCGCTGCGGTCACCCGAGCCGACTTGCTGCTTCCGCTCCTTCGCCTGCGCTGCCTGCTGCTTCTCCATTTCCATTTCGTAAAGTCGCGCGCGCAGCACGCGCATGCCTTTCTCGCGGTTTTTGATCTGCGACTTTTCGTCCTGGCAGCTCACAACCGTGTTGGTGGGCAAGTGTGTGATGCGCACCGCCGAATAAGTCGTGTTAACGGACTGGCCGCCGGGCCCGGATGAGCAGAAGGTATCAATGCGAAGGTCCTTGGCCTCAATCTTGACGTCCACTTCCTCGGCCTCGGGCAGCACGGCTACCGTCACTGCTGACGTGTGCACGCGCCCCTGCGTCTCCGTTGCAGGAACGCGCTGCACGCGATGCACGCCGCTCTCGTATTTGAGCTGTGAGTAGACCTTGTCGCCTTCAATAATGGCGATTACTTCCTTCAGCCCGCCCACTGAGGACTCCGAGCTCGACAGCACCTCCACGCGCCAGCGGCGCACCTCTGCAAAGCGCGAGTACATACGGAAGATTTCCGCTGCAAAGAGCGAGGCTTCGTCACCACCGGTACCAGCGCGGATTTCGATAACCACGTTCTTCTCGTCATTGGGATCTTTGGGGAGCAGCAGCAGCTTCAGCTCTTCTTCGATTGCCGGCTGGCGTCCCTCGAGGTCCGCGAGTTCCTGCGCGGCCATTTCGCGCATCTCTGGATCGGTTTCGTGCAGCATCCCGCGCGCATCGGCAATTCCGTTCACGACCTGACGGTATTCGCGGAACTTCTCCACGACCGGTTCAAGGTCGCGGTGCTGCTTCGCGGCTTTCTGATACTTCGGTTGGTCGGCGATCAGCTCAGGGTCGGCGAGCTGCCGTCCCAGGTCTTCATAGCGGGATTCGATTTGCTCAAGGCGCTCAAACATCGTGGTTCCTTCATGCCGTAGTTGCACGGCGCAAAATTCGGAGACTGAACATCGGAAAAATGACGAAAAGCGGCAGTGGCGGCGGGAGCCGCTAAAGGAGAGCGCCTAAGGTACGCTGGTGCCGCATCATGCCTTTTATTTTAACGCGACTGCGTTTTCGATCGAGCCAGCAGGTCGCAAGCAGGCGCATCTATAGTCAATTACACAGGATCATGGCCGCTCCGTTCGAGCAATTCGCCCAGCTTTGCGACGCCCTCGCGGCGACGGCAAAAAAGCTGCAAAAGCGCGCACTCATAGCGGATTTTCTGCGTCGGCTCACCCTGCATGAAGCCGGAACCGCAGCGCTCTATCTGGCCGGAACTCCCTTCGCCGAGACCGACCGTCGCGTGCTGAACGTCGGCGGGTCGCTGCTCTCGAAAGCTCTGGCCGAGCTGACCGGAGCAAATTCCAGCAGCATGAGCGCGGCCTATCGGAGACACGGCGATCTCGGCGCCGCCGCTGCGGATTTGCTGGCCGGACGCGAATTATCTAGCCCTCCACTGAGCATCGGCGATGTCGAAGAAGCGTTGGGAACGATCGCCATGGCGCGCGGGCCCGCAGCCAAACTCGTCCTGGTCGTTACCCTGCTCAAAAAAGCGCAGCCCGCCGAAGCCAAGTACATCATCAAGCTGATCTCCGGCGACATGCGGACAGGCGTGAAGCAGAGCCTGGTGGAAGAAGCGATTGCTGAAGCGTACGCCGTCGATGCCGCCGATGTTCGGCGCGCCGTCATGCTGCAAGGCGACCTTGCCGCGATCGTTGCCATGGCCGCCGCCGGCCGCCTAGCCGAGGCAGCAATGAAGTTGTTTCATCCGCTCGGATTCATGCTGGCGAGTCCGGTCGAGACCGTCGAGGCCGCCATCGAACGCTTTCAGGAAGCGATCGGCGACGCCGATGCTTCGTTGCGCAAGGTGATTCTGGAAGACAAGTACGACGGCATCCGCGCGCAACTGCATTGCGGCGACCCCGAGCAGCCGGGCCGGGTCGAGCTTTTCTCGCGCAACAGGGAAGACATTGGAGAGAGCTTTCCGGAGCTACAACAGGCCTTTGCGCGAATGGATGAGCCGGTGATCCTGGACGGAGAAATTCTGGCATGGAATAGGAGCGGAAGCCGTGCGCTTCCGTTTTCCGAACTCCAGCAGCGCCTCGGGCGCAAGCGCGTCTCCGCTGAAATGCTTGAGCGGATCCCAGTCGTCTTCATGGCGTTCGACATGCTCTATCGCACCGGCAGCCTATTGCTCGAATGCCCGTTCAGCGAGCGTCGCCTGCAACTTGAAGACTTCATCGCCCGCCACGCTCCAACCACTGCAAACGCGAGCGGTGCGGATCAATCACTGCTGTTCGGCGGTAGCGCCGGTTTTCCACGCCTGATGTTGGCTGGAGCCATTCACCTTCAAAACGCGCAGCAGCTTGACCGCGCATACGTCGAAGCCCGACAGCGCGGGAACGAAGGCGTGATGCTGAAGACGCTCTCCAGCACGTACCAGCCCGGGCGACGCGGACTGGCATGGCTCAAGCTCAAACGCGAGCTGGCCACTCTCGATGTTGTCGTGACAGGCGTTGAGTTCGGCCATGGCAAGCGCGCCGGAGTGCTCAGTGACTATACCTTCGCGGTGCGCGACGGCGAAGCACTAAAGAATGTCGGCAAGGCGTATTCGGGGCTGACCGATGCGGAAATCGCTGATCTGACTGGGTTTTTCCGCGAGCACACGCTGCAGGACTTCGGGCACTTTCGCACTGTTGAGCCCCTCAAGGTGCTCGAAGTCGCCTTCAACAACGTAATGCGGTCAGACCGGCACAGCAGCGGGTTCGCGCTGCGGTTCCCGCGCATCCTGCGCATTCGTGACGACAAGCCAGTAGACGAGATTGATACGGTGCGGCGCGTCGAAGAAATTTACAATTCACAGCCCGAACGAATGCGGCAAACCATCAGTGATGATGATGCGCGTGGGCGCTAATCGACTCCACCGGCATCACGCATCCATGCGCCACCGGGCATTCAACGTTTTCGAACTGAATGGTCGTGTGATGAATATGAAAGTTGCGCAGCAGAACATTGTGGATTTCGTCGAGGATGCGCGCGCTCTCCGAAGGCGGAATATCGGCGATTGTCACGTGGCTCGCAAGGGCGTGTGTCTGCGAGCCCAGGCTCCAGACGTGCAGGTCGTGGACGTCTTCCACGCCTTCAATCGTTTCCAGCTTTTCCCGGATATCCGCAAGCGAGAGCCCGCGCGGCGTGCCTTCGAGCAGAATATTCAGTGTCTCCCGCACAATTCCAATCGAAGACCATAGAATCAGCGCAGCGATACCGAGCGAAAGCGCCGGATCAATCCAAGCGCTGCCGGTATAAAGGATCGCCGCGCCTCCAATAATCACCGCAGCGGTCGACAGGGTGTCGCCCAGCATGTGGATGAAGACGCTACGCATATTTACGTCGTGACTCACACCCCACAGCAGCGCAGCAATGGCTCCGTTCATGAGCACCCCGGCGGCGGCCACAATCATCATGACGCGCGGCTGCGGGTGTGCGGGTTCTACGAAGCGATGAATCGCGGTATAGACGATCCATCCGCTGATAACGATAAGCGAAAGCGCGTTGAGAAATGCCGCCAGCACTCCTGCGCGCTGGTAGCCAAAAGTCTTGCTGTCTGTGGCCGGTCGCGTTTGGAAATGCACGGCGACAAATGAAAGCAGAAGGGCCAGCGCGTCCGAGGCATTATGCCCAGCCTCAGACATCAGCGCGAGCGAGTGGGCGCGGATCCCAAAGACCAGCGTAATGACCACATAGGCCAGCGTCGCGGCAAGTGAAAATTGCAGCACACGCTGCATTTTGGTCGTCGGAGGCGCGTGGACGTGCATACCTTAAGTTTACCGCCTCAGTTAGGCAGGGAAGGTACGGGCGTCCTTGGTTTGCGAGGCAGTGCACGTATCGGCACCGAATTGGCAGTATCGCGCAGCCCACTCCAGTTCTCGGCCACTATCAGGCTGTTGGTGGGGCAGCGTGGGTCGTAGCGCACCGAGCAGGGAAACGACAAGCGGCAGTTGTGGATGTTCACGTAGTCCTTAAGGCTCGTCACGTCCTGGGAGCACTCGTAAACCACGCCGGAAATTTCATATTTATAGAGGATCAGTTGCATCCCCTCGGCTCGGCCGCTCTCTTCCGCGCCTAAATCAGAAATATCAAGGAGTGTTCCGTCCATAATGCGCCCGGTCTTTACAAGGTGCTGACGGCGTTGCCGTTCCAGTTCCTCTTCGGTGGGCTTTTTCCGAAGCGATGACCAGGCAACGACTCCCCCGACGCACAGACCTACGGCGGCAACAATTCCTATGACCTGAGGGTCACGGAAAGAAAGACCATTCATGCAGCACCTGCTGGATAGCTGAATGCAGAATACAGCCAACCCGGCTCCAGCGATACAACGATCTTTTCGGAATCGGACAGAAAGTGGAATTTTCCCACAGGTGCCCTGTTCGGGCGTATGCTGTTGGGCAATTCCGGGCCTCTCTTGTGCTCACCTCGGAACGAAATCCCACCCGGGGCCGTTCCGGTAATCGGCCCTCACAGGAGAACAAGCCATGCAATGTCCATCGTGCCGCCAGGAAACTTCCGGAGCATTTTGCAGCTTCTGCGGAGCAACTCTAGCCGCCGCTCCCGCAGGCGCAGGGGCGACATCCATTCCGGCCCCAACCGCCGGAGCCGGACTCTCACCCAACGCCGCCGCTGCCATCGCGTATCTCACCATCATTCCATCCATCGTGTTTCTGGTTCTGGAACCCTATAAGAGCATGAAGTTGGTGCGCTTCCACTCCATCCAGAACATCGTATTGGCCATCGTTTGGGTCATCGCCTACGTGGCGTTGGCGATCGTCGGCATCGTGATGCACTTTATGCCGTTTTTTGGAATATTGATCGCTTTGTTGGATATGGGAATCGGTGTCCTGTTCTTCGTCGCTTGGCTGGTTGCCCTCCTTAAAGCCAGCAGGGGCGAGTATTTCAAGCTGCCGGTCATTGGGGATTTCTCTGCCAAACAGGCAGGCGTGTAGCAGCCAACCACCAGCGGGCTCGACGTGGCGTCCGCGCTATACTGAGAGAAGACATGTCCATGCGCAAGACTTCTCTGGACGCCGCTTCCGGCGACCGCTCCCTGTACGCATCCCAGTCCTCCCCCGGCTCCCCGCGCATCCGCTCCACAACCGTAGTGTGCGTGCGCCGCAACGGCAGCGTAGTTATGGCCGCCGACGGGCAGGTGACCCTCGGAGAGTCCGTCATAAAGCACTCGGCGCGTAAGATTCGTCGCCTCTACCAGGACAAAATTCTCGCCGGATTCGCTGGTTCAACCGCCGACGCTTTTTCCCTGTTCGGCCGTTTTGAAGGCAAGCTCGAGCAGTACGCCGGCAACCTGGGGCGCGCTGCCGTGGAACTGGCCAAAGACTGGCGCACCGACAAAATGCTGCGCAATCTCGAAGCGCTGTTGATCGTTTCCGACCCGCACCAGACGTTTCTGTTGAGCGGCTCGGGTGATGTAATCGAGCCCGACGAAGGGATTGCCGCCATAGGCAGCGGGGGATCGTACGCCCTCGCCGCCGCGCGCGCCCTGCTGCAGAACACCGACCTCTCCGCGCGCGATATTGCCGAGAAGTCGCTGCGAATCGCAGGGCAAATCTGCATTTATACGAACGACCAGATCACGATTGAAGAGCTGCACGCTTAG
>DASZAG010000073.1:0-24786 GCA_035945555.1 Acidobacteriaceae bacterium | reverse complement strand
TCTTCGAGCCGCCGCGCAGCCAATATCATGAATCGAACATAATCCGCGCGGCCGGCCCAGCAAGGTTGGCGGCAACGGTGCAAGAAGAAAACCACGATGGAACGAACGCCTGTGCCACCCACGCCTCCCGAACACCAGCTGCCGCCCACCACGACGGACCCGCGGTTGTTCCAGCAAAAACCCAAAAAGCATCGCCAATGGATTTGGATCATCGTTCTGCTGTTGATCTTTGCCCTGATCTTCTGGCTCGTGCTTCGCCACGGCGGCACCAAGCAGGCGGCACACGGGCCGGGCGCGCGGCGCACCTTCACCGGAACCGTCACCCTCACCGTCGCCACGGCACAGAAGGGCGACATCGGCGTCTACCTCAACTCCATCGGAACCGTGACGCCGGTTTACACCGCGACCATCTACAACCAGGTCGCGGGCGTCATTACCGACGTGCATTATCGCGAGGGCCAAATGGTCCGCAAGGGAGATCCGCTGGTCGATATTGATCCCCGCCAGTACCAGGCCAACGTGGACACCGCCACCGGCAACCTCGAGCGCGACACCAACCTCCTCGCCCAGGCTCGCATGGACCAGACCCGTTATGAGGCCGCTTGGAAGAAGAACGCCATCGCGCGGCAGCAACTCGATGATCAGGAAAAGCTCGTCCTGCAGGACGAGGGACTGGTCAAAGCTGACCAGGGCACGCTCGACTTCGACAAGGTGCAACTCGGATACACGCACATCGTCGCTCCATTCACCGGCAAAGCGGGCCTCCGCCTGGTAGATCCCGGCAACCTCGTCCAGGCCAGCGGCTCCACGCCGCTCGTCGTGGTCACGCAAATGGAGCCGACTACTGTCGTCTTCACCATCTCTGAAGACGATCTCGCCGAAGTCCTCGCCCAGACCCGTCACGGCCACTCGCTTCTCGTCGAAGCATGGGACCGCCTCGACCAGCACAAAGTCGGCGACGGCAAAGTCAGCGCCGTCGACAACCAGATCGACACCACCACCGGCACACTGCGCCTCCGCGCAACCTTCCCCAACAAACAGGACCTCCTGTTTCCGAACGAGTTTGTAAACACACGCCTCCTCGTCGAAACACAGCACAACATGACGCTCATTCCAGACGAAGCCATCCAGCACAACGGCGAGGCGGCCTTCGTCTATGTCATCGCCAACAAGAAGGCGAAGCTCGTCAACGTGAAGACGGGAACCTCCAATGAGGGCATGACCGCCGTCACCGGCATCAATCCGGGAGACGTCGTCGCCACCAGCAGCTTCCAGAAGCTGATGAACGGCGCACAGGTGGCAGTTGCTAAAGGAAAGCCGCAAACCTCGCCCTCAAGCGTAGTGAGCAACGCGCCGTGAGCCCGTCTCGCCCATTCATTCTGAGGCCGGTGGCCACATCGCTGCTTATGGTGGCGATTCTGTTGGTCGGCATTGTCGCCTACACCCAGTTGCCGGTTTCGGCGCTGCCTGAAGTCGACTACCCGACCATCCAGGTGCTCACCTTCTACCCCGGAGCCAGCCCCGAGGTCATGGCCACCACCGTCACCGCTCCGCTCGAGCGGCAATTCGGCGAAATGCAGGGCCTCAGCCAGATGACTTCCTCCAGCTCCGGAGGAACATCCGTCATCGTGCTGCAGTTCGATCTGTCGCTCAGCATCGACGTGGCAGAACAGGAAGTCCAGTCGGCCATCAATGCCGGGCAGAGCTATCTGCCCTCGGTGCTGCCCACTCCGCCCGTCTACAGCAAGACCAACCCGGCGGACGCGCCCGTTCTCACACTCGCCATCACTTCGAAGACGCTGCCTCTGCCCCAGGTGGAAGACCTGGTGGACACGCGCCTCGCTCCCAAGCTCTCGCAGTTGGCCGGCGTGGGACTCGTAAGCATCACCGGAGGCCAGAAGCCCGCGGTGAGAATTCAGGTGAACCCATCCTCGCTGGCCTCCTACGGACTCAACCTTGAGGATGTTCGCACGGCGCTGCAGCAGGCCAGCGTAAATGCAGCCAAGGGCACATTTGACGGCCCGTTTCAGTCCTACGAAATCGACTCCAACGACCAGATCCAGAGCGCCAATCAGTACAACGATGTGGTCATCGCTTATCGCAATGGCTCGCCCGTCTTTCTCAAAAACGTGGCCAACGTCGTCAACGGCGTCGAAAACAGCTCTCAGGCCGCGTGGATGAACACCACCCCCGCTGTGATCGTGAACATCCAGCGGCAACCGGGCTTCAACACCATCAAGGTGGTCGACAGCATCAAGAAGCTGATGCCGCAGCTTCAGGCGACGCTGCCCGCAAGCATCCACGTACAGACCGTAACCGACCTCACCACATCAATCCAGGCCTCCGTCGACGACGTCGAATTCGAGCTGATACTCACCGTGGCGCTGGTCGTCATGGTCATCTTCCTCTTCCTCAGGAGCCTTTACGCCACCATCATTCCCAGCGTGGCCGTGCCGCTCTCGCTCATCGGCACCTTCGGGGTCATGTACCTGCTGGGCTACAGCCTCGACAACCTCTCGCTGATGGCCCTCACCATTTCCACCGGGTTTGTCGTCGACGATGCGATCGTCATGATCGAGAACATCGCGCGCTTCCTCGAAGAAGGCGACAGTCCGCTCCAGGCGGCTCTGAAGGGCGCAGGACAAATCGGCTTCACCATTCTGTCGTTGACCGTCTCCCTGATCGCCGTGCTCATCCCGCTGCTATTCATGGGCGGCGTCGTGGGTCGTCTCTTCCGCGAGTTTGCCGTGACCCTCGCGACCACCATCGTCATTTCCGCCGTCGTCTCCCTCACCCTCACGCCCATGATGTGCTCGCGCATCCTGCGCCACACGCCGGAGTCGCAGCAGGGCAAGTTCTATCGCTGGTCAGAGCACGTGTTCGAGCGCATGATCGCCTTCTACGGACGCACGCTCAAGTGGGTCCTCCGCTACCAGGGCGCAACCTTGCTCGTAGCCGTGGCCACGCTGGTGCTCACCGTTATCCTCTACATTGTCATCCCGAAGGGATTCTTCCCGGTGCAGGACACCGGCGTGATTCAGGGCATTTCGCAGGCGCCGCAGTCCATCTCCTTTGACGCCATGAAGGAGAAGCAGGCAGAACTCGCCAAAGTCATTCTGCAGGATCCCGCAGTCCAAAGCCTTTCCTCGTTCATCGGAGCCGACGGAACCAACACCACACTCAATAGCGGGCGCTTCTCCATCAACCTCAAGCCGATCAATCAGCGCAGCCTCAACGCGTCTGACGTCATCCGCCGTCTGCAAAAAAGTCTGCAAAAAGTCCAGGGCATTACGCTCTACATGCAGCCCGTGCAGGACATCACCGTAGACGACCGTGTCAGCCGAACCCAGTATCAGTACACGCTCGAAGACCCTGATCAAGAGGAACTCAACGAGCAGACTGCCAAGTTTGTCGCCAAGCTCCAGAAATTGCCCGAACTCGCTGATGTCGCCACCGACCAGCAGACCGGCGCGCGCGCCGTCTCCCTCATGATCGACCGCGTCACAGCATCGCGCATGGGCATAGAACCGGCCACCGTTGACAACACTCTCTACGACGCCTTTGGTCAGCGCCAGATCAGCACTCTCTACACGCAGTTGAACCAGTACCACGTCATTCTGGAAGCCATGCCGCAGTTCCAGAACGACCCCAACGATCTGAGCAAGCTCTATATTCAGTCGGGCGCCTCCAACGGAACCAGCGGCCCCGCGGCTTCAACATCATTTGCCGCGTCCGGATCATCTTCGGCGGGTTCGAACGCAACAACCGGCGGGGTCAAGTACTCGCCATCGCCAAACGTGCTCGCTCCGCCAACGCGCGCCCTCACGGCGGTCGCCAAAGCCCCAGTTTCCGCCACCACTACTGCGGCAAGCGCTGTCCCGCTCAGCGCATTCAGCCATTATGAGGAAACCACTGAGGCGCTCTCCATTAACCACCAGGGGCAGTTCCCGGCAGTCACCATATCGTTCAACCTCGCCCCCGGAGCGTCCCTCGGTGCGGCCATCACCGACATCGACAATACCGCGAAGAACATGAATTTCCCGGCCAGCCTGCAGGAGAATTTCCAGGGCACGGCCGCCGCCTTCAAGGACTCGCTCTCCAACGAAGCCCTGCTCATTCTCGCCGCTCTCGTCGTCGTCTACATCGTGCTCGGCGTCTTGTATGAGAGCTTCATCCATCCCATCACCATTCTCTCGACTCTGCCTTCGGCGGGCGTCGGAGCGCTGCTCGCGCTCATGATCTTCCATGAGACCTTGAGCGTCGTCGCCATCATCGGCATCATCCTGCTCATTGGTATTGTGAAGAAGAACGGCATCATGATCGTCGACTTCGCGCTCGAAGCCGAACGCATGCGCGGCGCAAATTCCACTGACGCAATCTACGAGGCAAGCCTGCTTCGCTTCCGGCCTATCATGATGACCACCATGGCCGCGCTTCTGGGCGGCCTTCCGCTCGCCTTCGGCACCGGCTACGGCTCGGAGCTTCGTCGCCCTCTCGGCATTGCCATGGTCGGCGGTCTGCTCCTCAGCCAGATCCTCACCCTCTACACCACTCCCGTCATCTACATCTTCTTCGATAACCTGGCGCACCGCGTCTCCGGCAGAAACGCCCCGAGCACCATCGCCCATCCCAAACCGGCGCAGGAACTGGAATGAACATCTCCGCGCCATTCATCCGCAGGCCCGTGGCGACCACGCTGCTCACCGTAGCGGTCACAATTGCCGGCGCCATCGGCTTCACCGTGCTCCCCGTGTCTCCGCTGCCGCAGGTCGATTTCCCAACCATTTCTGTGTCTGCAGGACTGCCCGGAGCCAGCGCGCAAGTCATGGCGTCCGCTGTGGCCACTCCGCTGGAACGCCAGTTGAGCCACGTCGCGGGAGTAAGCGAGATGACCTCCTCAAGCTCCATGGGGCGCACCAACATCTCCATCCAGTTCAATCTCGACCGCGACATCAACGGCGCGGCCCGTGACGTTCAGGCCGCAATCAATGCGGCCCGCACCTACCTGCCCGCCAATCTGCCCGGAAACCCCAGCTACCGCAAGCGCAATCCCGCCGACGCGCCCATCATGATCATCGGGCTCACGTCTGACATCTACAGCCGCGCCGAAATGTACAACGTAGCCTCCACCGTCATGGAGCAGAAGCTCTCGCAGATCGAAGGCGTCGGTGAAGTGGTGGTCGGCGGCGGCGCATTGCCCTCAGTCCGGGTCGAGGTCAACCCAACCCAGCTCGAAAACTACGGCCTCACCCTGTCCGACGTTCGCGGCGTGCTCACCACTCAGAACTCCGACTTCGCTCGCGGATTCCTCGCCAACGGCAGCCTGAAGGAAGACATTATCGTCAACGGCCAGATGTCGAAAGCGGCCGAATACGCTCCGCTGATCATCGGATACCGCAACGGCGCCGCCATTCGCCTTAGCGACGTCGCCCAGGTCATCGACTCCACGCAGGACGTGCGCAACGCCGGATACCTGAACGGCAAAGAGTCGGTGGTGCTGCTCATCTTCCGCTCGCCCGGCGCCAACATTATTCAAACCGTCCAGAACGTCTACAAAGCCATGCCCTTGCTGGAAGCCTCTATCCCCAAGGGCATGCAAACCACCGTGGTCATGGATCGCACCACGACGGTCCGCGCATCCGTCAACAACGTCGAGGTCACGCTGGTCATCGCCATCATCCTCGTCGTGTTCGTGGTGTTCCTCTTCCTGCGCAGCCCGCGCTCCACTCTCATTCCCAGCGTGGCCGTCCCGGTTTCCCTCATCGGCACCTTTGCCGTCATGTACCTGCTCGGCTTCAGCATCGACAATCTGTCGCTAATGGCGCTCACCATCTCCACCGGCTTCGTCGTTGACGACGCCATCGTCGTCATGGAGAACATTACCCGCCATCTTGAAACCGGCATGACGCCCTTCGACGCCGCCATGAAGGGCGCCGAGGAGATCAGCTTCACCGTCTTTTCCATCAGCATGTCGCTGGTCGCGGTGTTCATTCCTATTTTGCTCATGGGCGGCATTGTGGGCCGGCTCTTCCGCGAGTTCGCTATTACGCTTTCAACCGCGATCCTCGTTTCCATGGTGATCTCCGTCACCACCACGCCCATGATGTGCGCTCACCTCCTCAAGCAGCACGACACAGAAAAGAAGCATGGCCGGCTCTACCGCATAAGCGAGCGAGGATTCGCGGGCCTGCTCCACATCTACCGCAAGACCCTCGAGTGGGTTCTCGAAAACCCCGGACTTACCCTGGTCACGCTCATCATGGTCATCGCCCTGAATGGCGTCATCATGTGGCAAATTCCAAAAGGCTTCTTCCCGCAACAGGATACCGGCGCCGTCTTCGGCGGCATTCAGGGCCCGCAGGACGCCTCCTTTGCCGTGATGAACAACTCCATCAGGAGGCTCATCAACGTCGTGAAGGCCGACCCCGCAGTGCAGAACGCGATCGGCTACGTCGGCTCCGGCAACGGCGGATTCATGTACGTCATCCTCAAGCCGCTCAATGAGCGCAAAATCTCCGCCGCTGACGTCATCAACCGGCTGCGCCCAAAAATGAATCGCCTTCCCGTCGCCTCTGCGTTTTTACAGGCTGCGCAGGACATCCGCATCGGAGGCCGCAGCAGCAACGCGCTCTATCAATACACCATCAGCGCCGACACCCTCGACCTTCTCAACCGCTGGGGCCCCATTCTTCAGACGCAGATGAAGAAGTTGCCGGGCTTCCAGGACGTCAACATGGACCAGCAGAATGAAGGGCTCAGCGAATACCTCGACTACAACCGCGTCACTGCGGCCAGGCTCGGCCAATCCGCCAGCACGCTCGACTCCTCGCTATACTCGGCCTTCGGGCAATCCGAAGTCTCCGTAATCTACACCGAGCTCAACCAGTACTACGTGGTTCTTGAAGTCGCGCCGAAGTACTGGCAATCGCCCGCCGGTCTCAAAGACATCTATCTTCACACCTCCGGCGGCCAGGTCCCGCTCAACACCGTCATGACGGCCACGCAAACTACGCAGCCGCTCCAGATCAACCACACCGGCGTCTTTCCGTCCGTCACTGTTTCATTCAATCTGGCTCCCGGAATCCCAATGAGTCAGGCTGTCAAAGAAGTGAATGAAATGCAGGCGCAGATCGGTATGCCCTCCACCGTTCACGGAACCTTCTCCGGAACGCTGGCCGCCTATCAGGACTCGCTGGCTTCGGAGAAATACCTGGTCATCACCGCGATCCTCGCCGTCTACATCGTGCTGGGCATGCTCTATGAGAGCCTCATGCACCCCATCACGATTCTCTCCACCCTGCCGTCAGCCAGCATCGGAGCCATGCTCGCGCTCGAGCTCTTCCATAACGACCTCAACGTCATCTCCATCATCGGAATCATCCTCCTCATCGGCATCGTGAAGAAAAACGCCATCATGATGATCGACTTCGCTCTCATGGCCGAGCGCGAGCAGGGAATGAACAGCCGCGACGCAATCTTCGAAGCCTGCATGCTGCGCTTCCGACCCATTCTCATGACCACCTTCGCCGCCATCTTCGGCGCTCTCCCACTGGCCTTCGGAACCGGCATCGGCTCAGAGATGCGCCGCCCTCTCGGCATCACCATCGTCGGCGGTCTGCTCATGAGCCAGTTGCTCACCCTCTACACCACGCCGGTCGTCTATCTCTATCTCGACCGCCTGCGCCTGCGCGTACTCGGCAAGCACCACGACACCTTCGATCCTGATTTAGGCGGGGTCACCGCATGAAGTTAAATGGAAAGCACAACATGAAACCATCAACCAGCAAGCGGACGGCAATCGCCATATGCGCCACGCTCTCCATGGCGCTCGCGGGATGCCTCCCCGGCCCGAAATACAAAGCCCCCGGCACCCCCGCATCCACCGCGCCCGCCTACAAGGAATCCACCGTACACTTTCAGGATGCACCCGGCTGGAAGGTCGCTGCTCCGAACTCCGCCATGCTCCGCGGCAAATGGTGGGAGGTCTACGGAGACCCCGAACTGAACTCGCTCGAAGAGCAAGTCAACGCCAACAACCAGACCATCAAGCAATCTTTCGAGAACTACATGTCGGCCCGCGCCCTCGTTCGCGAAGCCCGCGCCCAGTACTGGCCCACCATCACCACTTCGCCTTCATGGCAGCGCTCGAAGTCTTCCGGAAACCTGACCAACTCCTCCTCCGCAAACACCGGGCGCACCAGCACCGTATGGAGCTTCCCGTTCGACGTCTCCTGGACTCCCGACTTCTTCGGCAAGATTCGCCACGAGGTTGAATCCGCGGAATACGGCTCCCAGGCCAGCGCCGCGGACCTCGCCAATGTGCAACTGCTCGAGCAGGCCGCCCTCGCCGAAGACTACTTCAACCTGCGCGGACAGGACGCGCTCGTGAAAATCCTCAACGACGCAGCAACGGCCGACAAAAACTCGCTCGACCTCGCCAAGTCCCGCTACGACACCGGAGTCGACACCTACATCGCAGTCATGCAGGCGCAAACCACACTCGACAGCGCCCAGTCCGCCGCTCTGAACGCCGGAGTAAGCCGCGCCGAATTTGAGCACGCCATCGCCACTCTCGTAGGCAAACCCGCCACCGATTTCTCGCTCCCCACAAATCCCGGGCTCGCCTCGCCTCCGCCCATCCCCGTCGGCGTGCCCTCGCAACTTCTTGAACGCCGCCCTGACGTTGCCTCAGCCGAGCGCACGCTGGCCGAAGCCAACGCAACCATCGGCATCGGCTACGGAGCATTTTTCCCGCAGGTCACCCTGTCAGCAGCGGGCGGCTTCCAGGCTTCGACATTCGCAAAATGGTTCGACTGGCCCAGCCGCTTCTGGTCTATCGGACCGCAACTCTCGCAAACACTCTTCAATGGTGGCCTCTATCGCGCTCAACTCGAGCAGTACACCGCGACATACAACTCCGACGTCGCCGCATACCGGCTTGCCGTGCTAACCGCCTTCCAACAGGTCGAGGATTACCTCGCCGCCACGCGCATCCTCTCGCAGCAAATCCTCAAGCAGCAGGAAGCGGTGGATTCCGCCCAGACCTATCTCAATCTCGAGATGGGCCGCTATCAGACGGGGATCGATCCCTACACCGACGTCATGATCGCGCAGACCACACTCCTCAGCGACCAGCAAGTTCTCACCACGCTGCACATGCAGGAAATGACCGCATCCATCCAGCTGGTACAGGCGCTCGGCGGCGGATGGGACATCACACAGTTGCCCGCTCCGAAACAAGAAGGCCAGAAAGCCCCCAGCGGAACCTACGTCTTGCAGCACTGAACTGTAGAAAATGGAAAGCGGGTGGATGGCCGGTCTTCGCCTGCCTTTCCACCCGCTTTTTGCTGGGCCAGCCCGCAGTTCTCGTCACATTATCTGGCGCATTGGCATCTGCTTTATCGCCCAAAGAACTTCGGGTCGGCCTTCGTCCAGTCAGCCGTCTCGTAGCTCATTTCCGGACTGATGGCGAAAAGATTCGACTCCACGGATTCCACTGCCGCATTCGCCGCGTCTTCCATCTTCTGCATTTGCTCGGCTCCGACAACGTCTTTCAGCTTGGCGCTATTGGCCATGCTGTCATCCTCTTCCGAGAGTGACTTCATGGGAACAGCCAGAAGCCACGTATTGCCGCTGTGCTCGCCATACAGCTTCTCGAACATGTCCCAATGCGCGCCGGGTATCTTGGCATAGGCGTCCTGGTACATCTTCACCACGTTGCGCCAGTCCCTCTCGTGCCCAGAACGAACATGGAAAAGGGTCAGTTCAAAGAAGCGCGTTCCGTTGGCCGCTCCGACATTCAGACTCATGTCCTTATCGAAGCGATATATGCTCCTTGTCGAGCCGGAAAGCAACGCCGAGTCGTCCGCTCCCTGAGACCTCAGTTGGTCCCGCAGAGAAGCGTTCTGGGCGACAGAGTCGTGCTGCTCCTGGCAGTTGGCGAACGAGGTGCATCCACTCACGAAAACCGTGCGTGCCCGTCCCGTGATCGCTACCAGTCCCATGTAGTGACCCTCAGCATTTGCGTTACGAAGCGTCTGTGCAATCGCGGCTTCAGTTTTTACGTGAGCGGCTGCACTTTCGCCTGGTTTAAGAAACTCGGTATGCACAATGAGAATGGGCGGCGGTTGCAGGCGTGCCGCAGAATCATCCTGCGCACTCGCGGGAGCGACCCCAGCAAAGGTGACGGCCGCAAGCAAAGCAGTGAGAGGAAAAACAGATGTGAAACGGGGCTTCATAGATGGTGCCTCCTGGAAATCGAATCGAATTGTTCAGGAATGACAGCGAGGGGAGGGAAGTCAGAGTCGGCCGAAGCCGGGGCCCGGAAGCGCTCTGGCAGTGATGCGCCGCTCATTCAAGAGCGCAACCACACTACACCGTCGCAGCGGTGGAAAGCAATATACGGGGTGGGTGGCCCATTCAAGCGCAGCTTGAGTGGGGCCTAGTCCTATCCAACCCGATCCAGCATTTCCTCGGGCGACATGCGAATGCACGTAAAGATCGGCGTGTCCTTCAGCGTATATTTGCTGATCTCGATTTCCCGCAATTGCTGCACCAGGTCCAGAAAATCCTCTGGGAAGTTCGTCTCAAACGCGACTACGAATTCCTGATCGTCGATACCAAATGAGTAGGTCGTGTTCAGCTTCACTCGCGGATAAGTATGGCCAATGCGGATGTGCTCCGTCATCAGCCGCTGGCGTTCTTCCATCGGCAGCAAATACCACGACCGCGTCTTCCAGAACGGATAGATGAAGACGTACTTCTGGCCGCCGGGGCGAATAGCGCCGCGCGAATCGTGCTGGCCCTCGTGCTCATGTCCAATCAAGTAGGGCGAGCGCTTGGTCATAGCCAGGAAACTGTGCGGAGTCTCCAGATAGCCTCCAAGCGGCGAAGCCAGCAACTCAGCGGTCATCTGATTAATGTCTTCAGCGGAGTAGCAGATCCTCCACAGCACCATGTCGCAATCGCCGCGCATGCCCACAGTGGAGTAGGTAAGCCCCAGAAACTTTCCAGGCTGGTTCCACTTCTTAATGATCTCGGCGAATTGCCGCTTGTGCTCGGACCTTTCGCCCACCGGCAGACGCCGCCACTCCGGCATCACCTTAAAGAAGGTGAAGGCCACAATCTGCCGCTGGAGCTTTTTCTCGTCCTGCTTTGCGGGCGATTCTTTCGTTTCGGCAACGGGGGCGGTCAGCGTTTCAGCCATGATGATGAACTCCTGCTCTCTCCTTCAATCGTAACAAGGACCGGCCGTCCAGGCGAAAGAAAGGCCATCCAGGTGAACGCCCTCCGCGCATGTTGCCCCTTTGATTTGCACAAATCTATTGGGTTGCTATGCCGAATTGGTATCTTAGCGTCTGCATTGCAGTGCTCTGTGGCATACTATCTCGGCACAAAGCCTATCGCGCACTTCTCCCGCCGAGCCTCAGCTTGATCTTGGGTTGGTTGGTGATCGCGAGCATACACTAGCGTTATCGAAGGAAACATGCATTTTTCTTAACCCACCTCCGAGGATAAAACTTTCCCCTTTCCCCTTTTCTCTTTCCCCTTGTCTGCGACAGGTATACTTTCCCTCGGATGACCGAAAAACTCGTGGCCCTCGTGGCCCACTTCATCATTGCCACAATTTCCGCATCGGGTTATGTGGGAGTCGCCCTCCTCATGGCGATTGAGTCGGCTTGTATTCCACTGCCGTCGGAAATCATCATGCCGTTCGCCGGTTATCTCGTTTACAAGCACCAACTCACACTCATCGGAGTCGCCGTGGCAGGAGCCATCGGCTGCAATATCGGCTCGGCCATCGCCTATTGGATCGGCGCTCTAGGCGGCCGGCCCTTCATCGCCCGCTATGGACGCTTCGTGCTGTTAAACCAGCGCGATGTGGACCACGCCGAGCATTTCTTCACGCGATACGGCGCAGCCACCGTGTTAGTCGGTCGCTTGCTGCCCGTCGTGCGAACCTTCATCGCGCTGCCTGCTGGAATCGCGCGAATGTCGCAGGTCAAATTCCACATCTACACCTTCATCGGGTCTCTGCCCTGGTGTTACGCGCTCGCCTACGCCGGAATGCGGCTGGGACAGGCATGGGAGACGGACCCGCGATTCAAGGCTCTCTACCACCGTTATCAGGTCGCGATTGAGGTCCTCATCATCGTCGGTATCGTCTGGTTCGTGTGGACCCATTGGAAGAACCGCACGCAGCAGAACAACAACGAAGAGCGCATTTCAACCACCTAAATTCACGCTTCGCGCCGCATCGGTTTGCCAAAGTCTCGCTCAGGCGCGAAACTAATTGTTTGCACCCTGCAACTTTTTAGTGAGAGGAAGAGCTGGAACCGATGTCTACATCTGGAACTGCGAAAACGCAGCCCGCACAAGGAAAATTGGGAGTCATGGTGGTCGGCATGGGCGCCGTTGCCACCACGCTCATCGCCGGAGTTGAGGCTGCACGCAAGGGTCTTGCAAAACCAATCGGCTCGCTTACGCAGATGGGAACAATCCGTCTCGGCAAGCGCACCGACAACCGCACGCCTCTTATAAAGGACTTTGTTCCACTCGCCTCGCTCAACGACATTGAGTTCACTGGATGGGAAATTTTCCCCGAGGACATGTACGAAGCCGCTGCGCACGCGGCCGTGCTCGAACGCGACCACCTCCAGTCCATCAAGCCTTTCCTGCAATCCATCAAGCCCATGCCCGCCGTTTTCGACCAGTACTACGTCAAGCGTCTGAACGGCACGCACGTAAAAAAAGGAAAGAGCAAGTGCGATCTCGCCCAGCAGCTTCGGGCCGACATTCAGAACTTCCGCTCCAAAGTCGACCGCGTGGTTATGATCTGGACCGGCTCCACAGAGATATTCCTTGAGCCGAGCGCTGTTCACGCGACCGTGGCGTCGTTCGAGAAGGGCCTCGTCGACAACGACCCCAACATCGCACCCTCGCAAATCTACGCCTACGCCGCTCTCAAAGAAGGCATCCCCTTCGCGAACGGTGCGCCCAACCTCACCGTCGATCTGCCCTGCATGATCGAGCTCTCCAAGCAGACCGGCGCGCCCATCTGCGGCAAGGACTTCAAGACCGGGCAGACATTCATGAAGACGGTGCTCGCCCCGGCCTTCAAGTCGCGCATGCTCGGAGTCAGCGGATGGTACTCCACCAACATCCTCGGCAACCGCGACGGCGAAGTCCTCGACGATCCCGAATCCTTCAAAACCAAGGAAGAATCCAAACTCGGCGTACTCGACTACATCCTCCAGCCCGAGCTATACCCCGACCTCTACAAGGACATCTACCACAAGGTTCGCATCAACTATTACCCGCCGCGCGGCGACAACAAAGAAGGCTGGGACAACATCGACATCTTCGGATGGCTCGGCTATCCCATGCAGATCAAGCTCGACTTCCTCTGCCGCGATTCCATCCTCGCCGCGCCTCTCGCCCTCGACCTGGTGCTCTTCCTCGACCTCGCGCAGCGCACGCCGGAACTCAAGCACATCGGCATCCAGGAGTGGCTCAGCTTCTACTTCAAGTCGCCCCAGAGCGCCCCCGGACTCTACCCAGAGCACGATCTCTTCATCCAGTCCATGAAGCTAAAGAACACCCTCCGCCATATCATGGGCGAAGAGCTGATTACGCATCTAGGGCTGGAATACTACGATTGAACTGGCAGCGGCGGGTGGCTAAGAAGCGGTTAGCGGGTTTAGGCCCACTAACCGCTTGAACTTTTTGGCCGGGTTTTCGCCAACCGCTTCTGACCGGACTTTCGCCGTCCGCTTCATCAGCTATCCGCATTTTAGCTACGTCGAATAATCCGCATTAATCGCCACGTACTCCTTCGTCAAATCAGTCGTCCAGAAGCGGCACTTCCCATCGCCCACTCCCAGCGCAATGCGAATAATAAACTCCGGATTCTTTAGATACGCATGCGCTCGCTGCTCATCGAAATCCGGAACCCGCCCGCCATTCACGCATATCTGCTGCTCTCCGAGCCAAATAGCAATGCGGTCCGGATCAACCTCCGCACCGGAATAGCCTGTCGCTGCCATCAGGCGTCCCCAGTTCGGGTCAGCTCCCGCCCACGCCGTCTTCACCAGCGGCGAATGTGCAATGGCCTTCGCCACCTTTAGCGCATCGGCATCGTTCGCCGCGCCTTCAATCTGCAGCTCCACCACATGCGTCACGCCCTCGCCGTCGGCCACAATCTGCTTCGCCAGCGACAAGCACACATCACGCAGCGCAGCGCCAAACTCCGCGTTGGCCGCCTCCACCGTTGCTCCACTCGCGCCTGAAGCCAGCAGCAGAACCGTGTCGTTCGTCGAAGTGTCGCCGTCGATCGAAATGCGATTGAAGCTCGTTTCCACCGCACCCCGCAGCATCGCATCCAACACGTCCGGCGCAATTGCCGCATCGGTAAATACGTAAACCAGCATGGTCGCATGCGGCACAAGCTGAGGATGAATCATCCCCGCGCCCTTGCACACGCCCGCAATCCGCACCGTCTTTCCGCCCACTTCAAGCTTCGCCGCCGCCATCTTAGGCCGCGTATCCGTCGTCATAATGGCCCGGGCGAACTCGCCAAATCGCTCAGCGCTGGCCGCCAGCGTGCGCTCAACCTCCGGCAGCGCGGCCACCAGCTTCTCCGCCGGAAGCGGCACCCCGATAATTCCAGTCGACGAAGGGAAAACTTCATACCCCGGCGCGCCAAAGGTCTTGGCAGCAGCTTCGCAAACAGCTCTGCAGGCTGCCCGCCCCGCATCACCCGTCGCGCAGTTCGCATTACCCGCATTCACAGCCAGCACGCGAACCTTCCCACCGCTGCGCGCCAGATGCTTTATCCCGGCGTAGATCGGAGACGCCTTCACCCGATTGGCAGTAAACATCGCCGCAGCAGACGCAGCCTCATCGGCGACGGCCACGGCAAAATCGGTATTGCCGCTTACCTTCAGCCCAGCCTTCACGGCAGCAAAGCGAAACCCATGCGGAATCGCATTATCGGACAGAACAAAATTTTGATTCATGCGTGGTTCTAATTTATCAAGGGACTGACTGTCCGGGCATGAGCCTGTCCTGAGCGAAGCCGAAGGACGCTTCGCGCCGCACTCCTTCTTTCTCCGAAAGATCATCGTCGCTTCTTGCTTCTGAAGGGGACGGGCTTCAGCCCGTCCGTTCAGTCTTTCAATGAGCGGGGCTTTAGCCCCTGAGGGAAGGTGTCGCTCTCTAAGGTGAAATCCGCGATCCTGCCTGTCAAAATAGGAGAGACATGTCCACAGAGTTCCTTTCCATGCGCCAGGTCAACGTCGCGCGCGGAGAAGCCATCGTGCTTCACGACATCAATCTGAGCATCCGCACTGGCGAGCACGTCGCCATTCTCGGCCCCAACGGCTGCGGAAAATCCACCCTCATCAAGACCATCACCTGCGAGTGCTACCCCATCGTCGCCCCTGGCGCCAGCATCCATCTCCTCGGTCGCGACCGCTGGGACGTCTCTCAACTCCGCCGCCACCTCGGCGTCGTCGAAGCGAACCTTCCCGGAGAGCGCACTCCCGTCACCCGCGGCCTCGACGCCGTCATCGCTGGCTTTTTCTCCGCATCCACGCTCTGGCCCAATCTGCACGTCACGCCGGAAATGCGCTCACGCGCCCACGCCGCATTGCAGCGCATGCAGGCCGCCCATCTCGAACAGAAATTCGTCGGCCAAATGTCCGCCGGCGAGCAGCGCCGCATCCTCATCGCCCGAGCCCTCGTCCATGAGCCGGAAATGCTCCTGCTCGACGAGCCCGCCAACGCCCTCGACATTTCCGCACAGCGCGAATTGCGCGAGTCCCTCCGGCGCGTCGCTCAGCAGGGAACCGGCATCATCATGGTCACCCATCACCTCGCCGACATCCTGCCCGAAATCGATCGCGTCATCATGATGCGCGACGGACGCATCGCCGCCGACGGCCCCAAAGACGAGTTGATCGAGCCCAAAAAGCTAGCCGTCCTTTTCGGCACGGATGTTCACGTCACCCAAAAGGACGGCTACTACCACTGGTACTGATTTCCGAATTGAGGGACTGGAGCAAACGCCCAGTCCTTCATACTCCGACTATTTCCCCGGCTGGAACAACTGCAGCCTCACGTGCCACGTCACCGACTGTCCCGGCTTCAGCGTAACCATGCCGGTGTTCATGCCGTGCCACTCCTTGCCGAACGGATCGGCAAAGTTGAACTGCTCCTCAATGGCCGCGAACTTCGCCGTCGGCGGTGAGTACACCTGCACCGTGCGGATCTCCGGCGACAGCCCCTCGATATTGACACCGTAGTTGCTCGCCGGATCGGTGAACTTCACGTCCACCGCTCCGTCGGTCCGCTGCAACTTCGACCAGTTGTCGTCAAAGTAGTTGCTGTCCAGCGGAGCTCCGTCCGCCGCCAGGAAGTCATACTTCGTGCCCTTCACCGGAAGCAGTTTGCCCGTCGGAAACACGTCATCGTAGTTGTTAATCGCGGCAACCTGCGTGCCGGGAACGTGCAACCGCGCCTGCTCATGTTGTCCGCTGGGAATGCTGAAGTACGGGTGCCAGCCAATCGAAAGCGGCTCGTCCTCCTTG
This sequence comes from Acidobacteriaceae bacterium, assembly GCA_035945555.1. Classification (GTDB taxonomy): domain Bacteria; phylum Acidobacteriota; class Terriglobia; order Terriglobales; family Acidobacteriaceae; genus Silvibacterium. The sequence goes on along the minus strand of DASZAG010000073.1, from coordinate 8,197 downwards.
CCGACATTCTTCGCTGTAATCTCCGCGTCAAATGCATCGCCGGTGAGCGTCAGCTTAAAGTTCAGGTCTGTGTCGGAAAGCCAGTGCCCGCCAAAGTCGCCTGCGTGGATCACGCCCGTTACCTGCTGCCCATCCGAAACGTCCTGCACCTTCACGTCATCCGTCGGCACATTCAGAATCAGTCCATGCATCGCGTGCGGGCGCGCGCCCGGTTTCTTGCCGTGGAAGTTCGCTGGCAGCTCCATTTTCTTGCCATGCCACTCGGCAGTTACAGTCTTGCCATCTGGCGAAAGCGTCCCGAGAATGCGGTTGGGGTAGGGAACCAGGAACGCTCCGCCGAAGCTGAAGCTGGCGTTTCCGAACTGGTCATCAGGGCCGCCATTCAGCTTGTCCGCAGCAACCTCTACCGACGGCGAAGCCAGCACATCCACCGTTCCTTTGCCAGGCACGTTCGCCGTAATCTGGAACACGTTCATGCCCCGGCCCGGAAAGATGGTCGCAGAAAGAAATTCGGGCTTTTGCCCGTTCGAGGTGGCAGTGCGGGACAGCTTTACAACATTCTGGCCGCCAATTTGTGTTGGAGCGGCTGCCTGTTGCGCCTCCGGCGCGGGCGAAGCAGGTTGCGGTTGCTTGCAGCCTGCCAGCGCCAACAGCGCTGTTGCGGCCACCATAAGTGCGTACTGCGGGCGAAGAGTCATATTTTCAAACCCCTTTGAAGTATTGCAGCAAACGTTTTCAGAAGAAAAATTAGCGGCCTCTGCGAGAAAACAAAGGCGTCCCAATTCTAACGCCGAAAGGCTCCTTCCCGCCGCGCAGCGCACTCCCACATCCCCTCGCACATCATTATCATCAGGTGAATGGCCCATTCGCTCGCGGCTTTCCTTAAAATAAGGTTGGATGCCCGAAAAATTAACCGAGAGTGCGCAAGCGCTCGCCGCGCTCAACGCGCGGATTACCGCATGCACGCGCTGCGAGCGGCTCCGCAGCTACTGCTTGCGCATCGCCGAGGAGAAGAAGCGTGCCTGGCGCGATTGGGACTACTGGGGCAAGCCCGTTCCATCTTTCGGCGACCCCAATGCCCACGTGTTGATCGTGGGCCTGGCTCCCGGAGCCCACGGCTCCAACCGCACCGGAAGGCCCTTCACTGGTGATGGCTCCGGCAATTTCCTCTATCCGGTTTTGTACCAGGCTGGCTTCGCCTCACAATCGCAGGCCACCAGCCTCAATGACGGACTGAAGCTCCACGATCTCTGGATCACATCCGTAGTCCGCTGCGCCCCGCCAGGCAACAAGCCGTTGCCTCAGGAACTGGCCAACTGCGCGCCCTACCTCGACGAGGAAATCGCCGCCCTCCGTAACCTGCGCGTCATCATCTGCCTCGGCAAAATCGGGTTTGACGGGGTGGTGCAACACCTCATCCGCACCGGCAAAATCACAAGCCGTAAGGGACTGCAGTTTGCCCACGGAGCCGAATACCCCCTGCCCGGCGGCGTCACGCTGCTGGCCAGCTACCACCCCTCACTCCAGAACACCAACACCGGAAAACTGACCGCCCCCATGTTTCTGTCCATCTTTCGACGAGCCCGCGAACTTTGCCGGACATCCCGCAATCGAGGTTGAGCTTCCAATTCCGGAACAGGAGGACTCGAGACTGCATGATTATTCTGCTGATTATCTTGATCTTGCTGGTCGTGGCCACTACTCCGGCATGGCCGTATAGCCGCGGATGGGGCTACTATCCCAGCGGGGGAATTGGAATCATTTTGCTGATTGTTCTGGCGTTGCTGTTGCTGCACGCCGTTTGATCAAAACTGGAGCGGGAGACGGGGATCGAACCCGCAACCAACGGCTTGGGAAGCCGCTACTCTACCATTGAGCTACTCCCGCCCGCGAATTTGAGTGTAACAAAATTTGAGGCCGGCTATCGCATCGATGCCGGCCTCACGTTCGCTTGAATTGAGCAGAAACTTCATCGCCGCCGGCCACCACTCCGGCTCGCGCGAGCGCTCTCTTATGAGCGCTTGTCTCGTGCAACATCGGCAAACGTCATATCGCGTGCCGAGCTTCCCGTCTCTTCGCGCCAGCGATCAAACAATCTGCCGTAGCTCACCGTAAGAAGGGAAGAGCTGTCGAGTCCGAGCCGCGCGCTCACTGAATCAATCCACTCCTCAGGTCCTTCAAGTTCCGCGAAGGCCCCAATCGGCGTCTCATCGAGCACGCAGTGTCCGACGGCATCCGCATATTCAGCGCGCCATTTTTCGTAGACAAATACAGGCTGAAATCCGAGCTGTGTGAAGACGACACTAAGCGCATCGCCATCCGCAATTTCGGTTTCCGTCTCTACCCGCCGCTTGTGCCGCGCTGAGGGATCATGGTCCGGAGGCAGGCATTTGTGCGTCAGGACCCAGCGATCGCCATAGCGGCGGATGCGCAGAATAGATTGCCGCGCCCGCAGACTCCGATCGGCTGTGTCATAGAGCGTGTTGCATTCATAGGTGCGCGGTGTCACCACGCGAAAGCCAATAGCGCAAAGGTCAGCTTCAAGTTGCTTCAGGTCCTCAACGCGAAACTTCACCTCGGTTTCAACAGCGCTCATGCAGCCAGTATAAGTCCGTCCCGGGAGATAATAGCCTGATGCGCACACTGCGGCTTTCTGTCGACCCGGCCAATCTCGACTCCGGCAAATCGCGCGAAGCAATTGCCGACGCCGCCGCAATTCTGCGCAACGGTGGAACGGTCGCGTTCCCCACCGAGACTGTCTACGGCCTCGGCGCGAATGCCCTCGATGAATCAGCAGTCGCGAAGATCTTTGCGGCCAAGCAGCGCCCGCGCTGGGACCCTCTGATCGTGCACCTGGCCGACCGCACCATGCTGCCTCTCGTAACACGGCATGTTCCCGACTCCGCACGCAAGCTCATCGACGCTTTCTGGCCCGGCCCACTCACTTTGCTCCTGCCGCGCAGCGCCGCCATTCCTGACGCCGTGACAGCCGGTCGCCCTCTCGTCGGCGTGCGCACTCCCCGGCATCCCGTGGCGCATGCCCTGCTAGCCGCCGTGGGGCTGCCAATCGCCGCGCCTAGCGCCAACAGCTTTGGCCGCATCAGCCCCACAATGGCGTCCCACGTTGCAGAAGACCTGGACGGCCGCATCGACGCCATTCTCGACTCCGGCGAAACGACCCACGGGTTGGAATCAACAGTCGTCGATCCCGGCGCTCATCCCTGCCTCATCTACCGTCCCGGCGTCATCACGCTCGATCAAATTCGAGCAATCTGCCCCGACGCCATCGCATATAAAGAAACGGCAAAACCAACATCAGAGCCAGAATCACTACCCTCGCCCGGAGTAGGAATCCGTCATTACGCTCCCCGCGCAAAGCTGTTGCTCGTCGAAGACCCACAGCACTTCAAAGAGAGCGCGCAGGCCGCCGAAACGAACGGAGAGAAGCTCGGGCTGATGCTGCCCAACGAATTTCCATATGTAGAGGAAGGGAACGGCGCGTTGATCTACCGCTGGGGCGCGTGGGCGAACGAGGAAGAATTAGCTCATCGTCTGTTTGCCGGCCTGCGCTGGCTCGACGCATCGGGTGCAACGGTCATCATCTGCCCAACGCCAAAGGGGAGTGGCATCGGCGCGGCAATTCGCGATCGGTTAAAGAAGGCAGCGCGCGAGTAGGAAGTTCGTCCTATTAGAGCCGCTATTCGCTCAGGAATGCCGCTCGCCAGCCTTGTACATGTACTTGATGGCCGACTTGTACACCAGCGTGCGGCCTGTTCCGCGCACCTTGATGGTGTTCCTGTCGTACCACTCAATACACCCTTCAAGCTGCTGGCCATCTTCCAGAACAATCACCATCTGCGTCTGCGTCTGCATCTGCTTCTGGAAGTAGAAGGCTTCGGTATTCGAGCTTTCCTGCGAAAACACCGGCATCGCTCCGCCCATGCGCTGGTTTGTTAGGACGGGCGGATCGTCGCGGCGCAGGAAGGTTCGATTCCGAAATGCCCGACCCGGCAGCGTAGGTCGAACCAGCTTGCGCGGTCCAGGAATCGGCAGGACAGTGCTCTCGGCAGTTAAGTTGGACGGTTGGGGCGGCGGGACAGCCTGTAGCCGTGGCCGCTTGGCGGACGTTTCGGGGGAAAGGTCAGACAGGCCCGTTACCGGGCTTCCTAAAGTGTTCGGCATAATTGAAAGCGTTGCTGAGGGGAATAGATGCAACCCTACGCCTTAGGTGCTGCCTGTGAGGCATTGAATTTCAGGGGGTACCGCCAAAGCCAATCCCCCGAAGGTAATCACTCCCTGCGCCATCACACAGAAGCCAGACTGGTCGCATAGGCATCCAGCGAAAGCGACCGCAACAGGTTGCGCCGCATACCCGATTCCACCTGATACAGCCCCCGCTCGGCGCCCTCAATCCACTCCACCGACACCTGCTGGGCAATCGCCCCCAGCTCCTTCTCAAGATCAACATTCCGGATCAGTTGCGGAGCCCCCGACCTCAGTAAAAGCAGGTCCTCCAGCAGGCTGCTGAAGGCCCGAAGTAGGTTGAAGGTCCTCTGCTGCCCCTCAGCCCCGGCCCGATAAGTCTCCGTCATGCGGAACAGCGCCGAGAAGTCCGGCTCCCGAGTCGCAGCCCGCAGCACCACCAGCGCGTCGGCACGGCTCGCCAGGTACGCCTCAAGATCAAACCCTATCGCCTGTCCCACCGCGCCCTGCGCCAGCCGCCCCACTAGCGACCGCTGCTGCGTCTTCAAGTCAGGCCGCCTCGCCGCCAGCACGGACTCAATTTCCTCCAGCGGCAGCGCGCCCAGCCGAACAATTGCCGCCCGCGAGCGGATCGTCGGCAGCAAATCGCCCGGATTCTCCGCCAGCAGGAAAATGCTGGCATGCGCCGGCGGCTCTTCCAGCGCCTTCAGCAGGGAATTCGCCGCCTCCTTCATGAATGCCGAGCTGGTGAATATGTAGACCGCTCGCCGCGCCTCCGCAGGCATCCGGTAGATCTCCCGAATCAGCGTCCGCACCTGCCCCAGCTTGATAAGAAGCTGCGGCGGATCAGGCGGAATCACCAGCACGTCCGGGTGCGTCTGAATGAGGATTCGAGTGTCCTTCTTGTCCACCTCCCGCAACTCCTCGCGTGCAGCCACCGCCTCGTCAAAACGCGCGTCAAGGTCAGCGGCAAGGCCGATGCGCTCGCAGTTGCGACAGACTCCGCAAGCGTCCGGCAGCCCATCCACCTCCTGCAGGTTGAGGCAGTTCAGCGTCTGAGCCAGCTTTACAGCCAGCGTGTACTTGCCCGCGCCCCGCGGCCCCGCAAGGATCAGCGCCTGAGGGAAGCGGTCAGCGGCAATCGCCTCGCGCAAATGGCGAACGGTGGACTCATTCCCTAGAAAGTCGCGGAAGCTCACGTTGCCAGATTAGCAGCTTCAGCGTGCTAATCTGGGCTCCTACGCAGTTGTGAACACCACGGCCATCACTCCCTCCCGATATTGGATCAACCGAACGAAGCGCCACCTCGTCCTCGCCGCCTGCGCCATCGCCGCAGCCTGGCTTGCCTACCTCGCCGTTCCCGGCCACGACACGCGCCACCGGCTCAGCATGGGCACAGCCTACAGCGCCCTCGCTCTGCTGGTAGTGTGCCTCGCCCTCGGCCCATGGAAAGTCCTGCGCCGCCAGCCCAACCCCGTCAGCTTCGACCTCCGCCGAGACACCGGCATCTGGGCCGGAGTCTTCGCTCTGCTGCATACCGCCGTCGGCCTCACCGTCCATCTGCGCGGACGCATGTGGATGTACTTCTTCAGCCATCTCCATCCACTGAAGATCCAGGCCAGCAAATTCGGTCTTGCGAATTACGTGGGAGCCGTCGCCGCCCTGCTTTTCCTCGGCCTGCTCACCATTTCCAACGACGCATCCCTTCGGTCGATGAAGGCGCGCCGATGGAAGTCCCTCCAGCGCTGGACCTACGCCGCCGCCGTGCTCACAGTGCTGCACGGCGCTCTTTTCCAAAGTGTCGAAGGCCGCCCGGCTCCGTGGCTCGCCGCTTACTGGGCGCTCGTGCTCGCAGCGGCATCATTCCAGCTCGCCGGATACCTCGCTAGAAAGAAGAGAAGCAGGGGATAAAGAACTGAGGAGGGACCTGCGGGTGCCCCATTCATCGGGCGTTCTATTCCCGATGAGTGGGAGAGCATTCCCCTCAACAGTTGTCATCCCGACCGAAGCGACCGCAGGGAGCGTAGCGGAGGGACCTGCTTTTCGCGCTTGTATCAGGGCACGGCTTTAGCCGTGCCGTCATCGCCGCAAATTTGAGGGGGGCTCTTTAGCCCCTGAGGAATCATCGGCGCCCCGCAGAACCACCTTCCGCGTCACCGCCCCCACAATCCGCTCATGCACCTCGTCGATACCCTCGTCGCCCTCAATGGCAACCACCCGCCCCGGCTCGCGCGCGGCAATCTCGCGGTACTTGTCGAAAACGCGCCGATAGAACTCCTCCTTCTCCCGCTCAAAGCGATTCTCATCCGGACCCTGATTATGCGCGTTGCGATGGCGCGCGCGTTCCAGCGAGCGGGCAAAGTCGGGCAGCAGCAGAATGGTCAAGTCCGGCCACAGGTTTCCGCACATCGCCGCGTGAAGGTCCAGCACAATCTGGCTGCCGAGTTTCCGCCCTCCGCCCTGGTAAGCCTCGGTCGAGTCAGTGAAGCGGTCGCACAAAACAATATCACCGCGATCGAGCGCAGGCCGAATCACCTCTGCAATCGACTGGGCCCGGTCAGAGAACATCAGCCCCAGCTCCGCGTGCGCGTCTAGGCTCTCCGTGCGCGAGTCGAGCAGCAGCGCGCGAATGCGGTCGCCGATGCGGGTTCCTCCCGGCTGGCGCGTAACCGTCACCGGCCGCCCCTGCGACTCCAGCCACCTGCCCAGCTTGCGAAGCTGCGTGGTCTTCCCCGAGCCATCCAGCCCCTCAAACGTAATAAACAATCCCCGAGACATGGGGAGAGTGTAACAAGGCGCTACAAGGCGATTCGCGACCCGGGCATCCCGGAGGTGTTAGGAGCGACACGAAGGCCCGTGGATTCCACGCGTGAGATAGGTAGAGGTTCTGCTGCAAATTTCATCGCCCCTTGGGGGGTGCAGCCTTCATATGATAATTAAAATTTTTCGAAGGAGTCCGAAACGTGAAGCACGTCCTCGCAGAGCGGTATTGCTAGCTGCAGACACTTTTTTGAGGCCTTCCTCTGGATCAGATGGACAGCAGACCATGGCCTTCGAAGCCATTTCAACGCAAGCCGTAGTGACTCTGAATATCTTCGGCCTTTGAGCGCGACCAGAGACCAATGAAGCGCGAGATATGCACTAACTGACTCGGGAGTCTTTCTGTTCAACCGCGACGAGATCAAAGCTTTGAGGTAGATGTTCGAAAGAAAGCGGTCTTCTGGAGACACATGTTTCGCCGTATTCCCCGGCCAGTCCGTTCTGTAGGCGATGTAGTCCGGAATGAACAGACAGTCGCCATTGGCGACGAGTTTTATCCAGAACTCCACCTCGTCACCCTGCTGATGGCTAAACGGTCGGTTTTCATTCCAACCGCCAACCAGCAATGCAACGTTGCGACTGTGTGCGACCTGCACAGGCTGGCCAAGGGGAGCTTGATCGATCAACATAAGTTCGAGGGCATCACGGGATTTTAGAACAATCGGCGAGGTGGCCGCCGGGCGGGAGCGGCCAATCTCGCGGCCCTGCTCGTCCACGCTCACTATTGCACCAGACGCGATCACCGGATTTAGTCCCCGCGCCTGCGCGGCCTGAATTGCAGCAGCCATCTTCTCAAGGCAATCCGGCGCAATCCAATCATCGTCATCCAACGGCTTTATCCAGTTGCCATTCGCTTCCTTGATGCCCCTGTTAGCAGCTGCCGAATGGCCGAGAGCCCGCTCGTGCCGAATGTAGACCAGGCCGGGGATGCCCCGTACCACGTCGGGGGTATTGTCCTCCGACGCTTCATCAATAACTACGATCTGACATGGCACAGTTTGCGCAATACAGCTTTGGATCGCTCGACCCAGCATTTCTGCCCGGTTCCGAGTCGTGATTACAACTGACCACAAGATTTCCATAATTTGCAATCGCTGCCGTTTACACGCAGGAGGGCTCCTTACGCAGTCCGCCGAACAATTGTGCAGATGGCTAGTGATTTTTGCGAGCCCAG
>DASZAG010000072.1:0-32875 GCA_035945555.1 Acidobacteriaceae bacterium | reverse complement strand
CAAGCGGAGAAAAACTGAACTGCACGGTTTGCGAAATTTATCTTTCTCACCTCTGCGCTGCGAGCTCACTCAGCTCTCGGTCAAAAAGAGTTGGCGATGACGTTGGTATGGCAGCGCAGTGCGAAGAGGCTGAGAAAAAATATTCTCAGGGGCTAAAGCACTTTCTGGAGTTCTCATCGGCATGTCTGAAGCCATGCCCTGATACGAATCTTATGTTCCCCACTCAAGCGAAAGACAGGTAAGGGAAAAATTCCCAAGAGAACTCGCGTCTGACGCGAACCGCCCCTCAGGGGCTAAATCCTCCTCCTTTATCGAGCGCCTAACGGGCGGGCTGAAGCTCGCCCCCTTCAAAGCAACCGCAGATTCTTCGCTGCGCTCAGAATGACAGCTTGAAAGAGAGTGCGAATCGCACCCTTCGCTTCTCGAAGGATGGGGCACCCGGCAACCGGCGGATGCGGGATCGTTAAGGCAAATTTTCTCAGGGGCTGAAGCCCCCGCTTTCCGGAGTCTCATCGGCATGGCTGAAGCCATGCCCTGATACTAGATTTTGTTCCCCACTCACAGCGGCGCTTGAGTGGGGCCCGGCGTTCTCGGTGGAACGGAAAAACCGCAGGTTCTTCGGCTTCGCCTCAGAATGACATCTTGAGAGAGAGTGCGAATCCCACCCGGCGAGGGGTGCGCAGAGCAATGCGATGAGTGCTACGGATGCTCTAACGGACGGCCTGAAGGCCGTCCCCTTCAAAACTTTTGATTTTGTGTTCCCCGGACAAAGTGTGCTTGTGTGGGCCACCGGTCACGTGTCGAGGAATCGAATGTGAGAAGCAGGTCCCTCCGCTGCGTTCGCTTCGCTCACTTCGGTCGGGATGACAATCAAGAAGGTTTGTGATTCTGCCATACACCTGCCCCGCTGCAATGCGAAATATTTAAGGCAGGTCCCTCCGCTTCGCTTCCTTACGGTCGCTTCGGTCGGGATGACAATCTGAGATTTTGCTCTTTTTGCGCGCCCGGTTTGCTCTTACGGGCGAAGATTCGTACCATGAAAGAAGACGTCCACTGTTGCGTTCTTCCCCGATTCCTATCCTGTCGAACGCAGATATTCAAGCCTGGACGAACACATCCGGAAGGCATTTACGTTGAGCGAAACAGAAACTCTCGAAGCAGTTCCTCAGCCTGAAAATCAGGCGAACGAAGGCCATGAACACGCGCATGACCACACGCACGAAGGCCACCAGCATGGCCCTGCGCTGAACCCCGAACTTACGCGTGAAGTGAGCGTGGAGATTCCCGCGGAGGAAGTGGCGAAGGCGTACAAGACGGTGGTGAAGCGCTACCAGAAGCAGGCACGGATTCCCGGTTTTCGCGCTGGGAAGGTTCCGGAGACGCTGATCCGGTCGCGGTTTGCCGATGGGATTCGGCAGGATGTGGTGGAGCAGGTGCTGCCGGGACACTTCCGCGCGGCGATTGAGCAGCAGAATCTGCATCCGATTTCGCAGCCGCAGGTCACCGATTTGAAGCTGGAAGACGGACAGCCGCTGGCGTTCAAGGCCGCGTTTGAGGTGCTTCCGGAGTTTTCCGTGGAAGGCTATCAGCAGGTGAAGGTTGAGAAGGCTGACACGGAGCTAACAGATGAGGAATTCAATGCCGAGATGGAGCACCTGCGCGATTCGCGATCGACGATGGAGCCGGTGACGGAAGATCGCGCGCTGGTGGATGGCGACTGGGCGCAGATCAGCTTCAAGGGCCAAGTGCAGGGCGAGAGCGAAGACGCAGGCGCGAGGCCGATTTCCGGCGATGAAGCGATGGTGGAGATTGGCGGCAAAAATACGGTGCCGGCCTTCAATGATGCGCTGAAGGGCGCGAAGGCGGGGCAGGAGCTGAAGTTTGAAGTGGGCTATCCGGCGGACTTTGGCGAGAAGCGGCTGGCCGGCAAGAGCGTGGCCTATGACGTGGAAGTGAAAGGCATCAAGAAAAAAATTCAGCCGGAGCTGAACGATGAGTTTGCGAAAGAGCTCGGTGATTACGAAAGCTACGAGGACTTCCGCACAAAGTATCGCGAGCACATGGCTGCGGACAAGGAACGCCGCATCAAAGGCGAAACGCAGAGCAAGCTGACAGAGGCACTGGCAGCGCACTTCCAGTTCCCGGTTCCCGAGTCGCTGGTGCAGAACCAGGTTGATGCTCGGCTGGACCGCGGATTGCGCGCGCTGGCGGCGCAGGGCATGCGGACGGAAGATATGCGGAAGATGGATTTTGGCCGACTGCGCGAGGCGCAGCGCGAGTCAGCGGTGAACGAGGTGAAGACATCGCTGATTCTGGATAAGATTGCCTCGGCTGAGAATGTATCAGTTTCAGACGAGGACCTCGAAAACGAACTTCAGATCATCTCATTGCAGACACGCGAACCGCTTGATTCGCTGCGGACGCGTTTGACGAACGATGGAGCGTTGCCTAGAATTCGTGAACAACTGCGCCGCGAAAAAACCGCCAACCTTCTATTTGAACGCCTCGCTTAAGAGGAAAACCTAAGCTAAGTTCCGGGCCGGAGAGAAGTGCGATTTCGCTTCGGCAGCAACCTCCAAAACACATCGCGGAAGGAAGAGAAATACACATGGCTCTCGTACCCATGGTCATTGAGCAGACGAGTCGCGGCGAGCGCGCTTACGACATTTATTCGCGTTTGTTACGGGATAATATTATCTTTCTTGGTACGCCGATCGACGACCAAATCGCCAATTTGGTGATCGCTCAAATGCTGTTTCTCTCGGGCGAAGACCCGGAAAAAGACATCCAACTTTACATCAATTCTCCCGGCGGATCGATCACGGCGGGGCTGGCCATCTACGACACAATGCAATTCATCAAGAATGACGTGGTGACCTACTGCATAGGCCAGGCGGCGAGTATGGGCGCGTTTTTATTGATGTCCGGCACTAAGGGCAAAAGATTTGCTCTGCCGAATTCGCGCATTTTGATTCACCAGCCGTCGATGGGCGGACTCTCCGGGCAGGCGACGGATATCGACATTCACGCGCGCGAAATTCTGCGCATTCGCGAAATTACGAACAACCTTATGTCAAAACACACGGGCCAGTCGCTGGAAAGGATAGAGCGCGACGTGGAACGGGACTTCATAATGAATGCTCCGCAAGCCAAAGAATATGGCATTATTGATGAAATCATTGACAGGCCCCGCACGTAGAGGCAGCGCACGAACGTACCGCGAAGGAGTACACAGGGAGCATGAAAACGCGCACGGGATCGGAAGAAGCTCTACGTTGCTCGTTCTGCCATAAGTCGCAGGACGCTGTCGCCAAACTCATCTCATCGCCAAGCGATTATCCTCGCGCATACATTTGCGACGAGTGCGTTGCGGTGTGCAACTCCATATTGGAGGATGACCGGGGTGAGAATAAGGCGGGAGCGGCGCCGACGCACTTACCCAAGCCACAGGAAGTGAAGGCGTTTCTGGACGAGTATGTGATCGGCCAGGATATGACCAAGAAGAAGTTGGCAGTCGCGGTTTACAACCACTACAAGCGCATCCAGATGAACCGGACGCGCGGCAATGATGTGGAGCTTACAAAGTCGAACATTCTGCTGGTTGGCCCAACGGGCAGCGGCAAGACGCTGCTGGCTCACACGCTGGCCAAGATGCTCGATGTGCCCTTCGCAATTGTTGACGCGACCACGCTCACCGAAGCCGGATATGTGGGCGAGGACGTCGAGAACATTATTCTGAAGCTGCTACAGGCTGCCGATGGTGATGTGAGTCGCGCGCAGAGCGGCATCATCTACATTGACGAGATTGACAAGATCGGCCGCAAGGACGAGAACCCCTCGATTACACGAGACGTTTCTGGCGAGGGCGTGCAGCAGGCGCTGCTGAAGATTCTTGAAGGCACGGTAGCCAATGTTCCTCCGCAGGGCGGGCGCAAGCATCCGCACCAGGAATTTACCGCTGTCGACACAACGAACATTTTGTTTATTTGTGGCGGCGCGTTTGTGGGCCTGGAGCGCGTGATTGGTCGCCGAGTGGGCAAGAAGGCACTCGGCTTCAAGGCGCTGACGGACAAGGAGCTGCAAGAGAATCCGGTTCGCGCACAGCGCGACTCTGAACTGCTGCGCCAATCCGAGCCACAGGACCTGATCAAGTACGGGCTGATTCCGGAGTTTGTGGGACGCCTGCCAGTGATTGGCATTCTGGATGAACTGGACGAGGCAGCGCTGGTGGAGATTCTGACCAAGCCTCGCAACGCGATTCTGAAACAGTATCAGCGGCTGTTCGAGTATGAAGGCGTGAAGGTGGCCTTTAGCGACAAGGCTACGGGTGCGATTGCGCAGGAAGCACTGGCGCGCAAGGTGGGCGCACGCGGACTGCGAATGATTCTGGAAGAGCTGATGCTCGACCTGATGTATCACCTGCCCAGCAACAAGAAGGTGAAGGATTTGGAGATTTCCGACGAGATGGTGAAGAACCGCGATCTCTCTCTAAACCTGCTGGAAAAGGCTGGATAGCGGAAGTCGCTTTATAATCAGAGGTAGTGAATGAAAAGGCGAGCCGTGCACGCTCGCTTTTTTGTTTTTATGAAAAGCGCACCGTGACCGATGATGGGCCAGGTTACCAAGTTTCAGGCCGCATTTGAGACGGATTGCGTTACAGTTCATCTAACAGGTATCTGTATAGCAGTGAGAGGGACCCCAGCCGTGACCCAAGCTAAAGAGACCCGCCGAGACGACGTTCGAAAGCTCCCCATGATGCCCATTCGGGACATGGTGATCTTTCCGCACATGATGACGCCGTTTGTCGTCGGTCGCGAGTCGAGTGTGCGCGCACTGGAAGAAGCGCTGAATGGCGATCGCAAGATTTTTCTGGCTACGCAGCATGATGCCCGCGTGGACGAGCCCAAGGCGGACGAAATCTACTCTGTGGGCACGATTGGCAATATCGTGCAGAGCGTAAAAATGCCGGACGGCAACATCAAGGTTCTGGTGGAGGGACTGGAACGCGCACAAGCCGTAGAGATGAACGACTCGGACGGCTTTTTTGTGGCGACCATCCACACCTTCCCTGCGCTGCTCGAGTCGACTCCTCAGACCGACCAGTTGATTCAGCGGGTGATGTCGCTGTTTGAGCAGTATGTGAAGCTGCAGCAGTCCTTGAACTACGAAACTCTGATGGCTGCGGTGCGCACGGACGAGCCTGGCAAGCTGGCTGACACGATTGCGGCAAATCTGCAGCTTGAAATTCCAGACAAGCAGAAGATTCTTGATGTATTCGATCCGACGCAGCGACTGGCCACAGTTGCTGAAGTGCTGAGCGTAGAGATTGAAAAGCTCAACATGGACCGGAGCATTCAGTCGCGCGTAAAGCGGCAGATGGAGCGCGCGCAAAAAGAGTACTACCTCAATGAGAAGATCAAGGCGATCCAAAAGGAACTGGGCAAGGGCGAGAAGAGCGAATTCGACGATTTGAAGAAGAAGCTCGAAACCGCCGGAATGCCGAAGGATGTTTTCGAGAAGGCTATACAGGAGCTGAAGAAGCTGGAAGCGATGCCTCCTATGTCGGCAGAGTCGACGGTATCGCGTAATTACCTTGACTGGCTTCTGGCGGTGCCGTGGAAGAAGCGCTCGCGCGAAACGCGGAACATTGATCATGCCGAGAAGGTTCTGAATGCGGACCATTATGGGCTGGAGAAAATCAAAGAGCGCATCCTGGAGTTTTTGGCTGTGCGGCAACTGGTGAAGAATCCCAAGGGTTCGATCCTGTGCTTTGTTGGGCCTCCAGGCGTAGGCAAGACCTCGCTGGGCATGTCGATTGCGAAGGCGACGGGGCGCAAGTTCGTGCGGCTGTCGCTGGGCGGAGTGCGCGACGAGGCTGAGATTCGCGGGCATCGGCGCACCTATATTGGAGCGCTGCCGGGGCAGATTATCCAGTCGATGAAGAAAGCGGGGACGAAGAACCCGGTGTTCATGCTGGATGAAGTGGACAAGATGGCGTCAGACTTCCGCGGCGACCCGGCATCGGCGCTGCTTGAAGTATTGGATCCCGAGCAGAACACGACCTTCCAGGACCACTATCTGGACGTTGAGTACGACCTTTCGCAGGTGCTGTTCGTTGCGACAGCGAACGTACTGCACACCATTCCCAGCGCGTTGCAAGACCGCATGGAAGTGCTGCGCCTGCATGGATACACCGAGGTGGAAAAGCTGGAGATTGCGAAGCAGTATCTGCTAAGGAAGCAGCGCAAGAACACCGGCCTGACGGAAAAGAACCTTCCCTTCTCCGATGATGCGCTGACTGAGATCATTCGCAGCTACACGCGTGAAGCAGGCGTCAGAAACCTGGAGCGGGAGATCGGCAACGTGTGCCGCAAGGTGGCGCGTCGCGTGGTGAAGAACGGACCGAAGCATAAGGAAGCCGTAACCGCGGCGAACCTTTCGGAGTTTCTCGGCGTGCCGAAGTTCCGCGACTCTGCCGTGCATGAGAAGAGCGAAGTGGGCCTGGTGAACGGCCTTGCCTGGACCGAAGTGGGCGGGAGCATTCTGCAGACTGAGGTGCAGATTCTGGATGGCAAGGGCAAGCTGACTACAACCGGCCAGCTTGGCGAAGTGATGACGGAGTCGGCGCAGGCCGCGTTGTCCTACGTTCGCAGCCGCGCACACCATCTGGGTCTGCCTCGCGACTTTTATCGCAGCGTCGACATTCACATTCACGTGCCCGAAGGTGCGATTCCGAAGGACGGCCCTTCTGCCGGCATTACGCTGGCGACGGCTCTGGCGAGCGCGCTGGCGAAAATTCCTGTGCGACGCGACATTGCCATGACCGG
Source organism: Acidobacteriaceae bacterium (assembly GCA_035945555.1). GTDB lineage: Bacteria > Acidobacteriota > Terriglobia > Terriglobales > Acidobacteriaceae > Silvibacterium. Next base: position 26,048 of record DASZAG010000072.1, on the reverse strand, counting down.
AGAAATTACGCTTCGCGGCAAGGTGCTGCCTATTGGCGGATTAAAGGAAAAGCTGCTGGCAGCGCATCGCGCAGGAATATTCGAGGCGATATTGCCAGCGGAGAATCAGAAGGATCTGGCTGACCTGCCGGAGAACCTGAAATCGGCGATGAAGCTGAACTTTGTGGAGTCGATGGACGAAGTGCTAAAGCTGGCGCTGGAGGCTCCGTTGCCGGAACTCAAGGAAGATGCGCCGGATGTGCTCGCGGCGATTCCTCCACCGGCGACTCCGGAACAAAGACCACACCAGTGACTGTGAACCCACGTCTCAAAATCGAGACGTGGGGCACCCGGCACCCGGTGATTCCACCCAATCGCTCTTCAAATTGCGCCTAATGCCTGGTCGAGATCAGCGACCAGGTCGTCCACGTCTTCTAGTCCCACGGAAATACGCACGAGTCCGTCGGTGATGCCAAGTTGCGTGCGCGCCTCCGGACCGATGGCGGCGTGGGTCATGGTGGCGGGGTGCGAGATGAGCGTCTCGACGCCGCCTAGCGACTCACCCAGCGTGCAGACTTTAACGCGGCGCAGCATGGCGTTCGCATTGTCGAGCGAGCCCGTTTCAAAGGCAATCATCGCACCGAAGCCGGACATTTGCCGTTTCGCGAGATCGTGCTGCGAATGCGTGGCAAGGCCGGGATAGTAGACTTTGCCGACCTTTTTGTGCGAAGCGAGGAACTCGGCAACGCGGCGCCCGCTGGAGTCGTGCTGTTTCATTCGCACCGCGAGCGTCTTTACGCCGCGCAGAATCATCCAGCACTCGAAGGGAGACAGGATGCCGCCGGTGCATTTCTGGACGAAGGCGAAGTTCTCCTTGTGCTCCGGCGTGGTGCCGATGAGTACGCCGCCGAGTCCGTCGCTGTGGCCATTGAGGAACTTGGTGGTGGAGTGCATTACGATGTCTGCGCCAAAGTCGATGGGCCGCTGAAAGTACGGCGACATGAAGGTGTTGTCGACCGCGAGTTCCACGCCCTGCTCGTGACAGATATCCGCGACGGCGCGAATATCTGTAATGGTCATCAGCGGGTTGGTGGGCGTTTCAATGTGGACGAGACGGGTCTCGGGCCGAATCGCTTCCCTGACGTTTTCGGGATCAGAGGTATCGACATAACTGAACTCGATGCCGTAGCGGGTGATGATCTGGTTGAAGAGCCGCGGCGTACCTCCATAAACGTTGGCACCGCAGATGACGTGGTCGCCAGTGCGCATCATGGTGATCATGGCGGTGATGGCTGCCATTCCGCTGGCGAATACGTGAGCGCTGGTTCCGCCTTCGAGGGATGCCAGGTTCGTCTCCAGCGCGTCGCGCGTGGGGTTGGAGACGCGCGAATATTCATAGCCCTTGTGCTTGCCGATCTCTTCTTGTGCGTACGTGGAGCTAAGGTAGATGGGTACGTTGACGGCGCCGGTGCGCGGGTCGGGGGCTTGTCCGTCGTGAATGGCGCGAGTGGCAAAGCCGTAGTCAGATTTTGTCATCGTCATGTGCCTGGAGCAATTTCTAGAAATAATTTTGGAGGAGCATTTGGGGACAACTTCACGGTATAGAAGCGTGGGTTATAGTTCTTTGCCGTAAGTCTCAAATAGTATGTGGATTTGGCGCCGACAGGCTTGAGATGGAATTGCCCAGTCTTGTCTGAGATCGTCGAATTCAGAACTTGCTTACAACTTATATCGACGCATTCGTCTACGCGAATGCCAGGAATCGGATAGGCAGGCGCTTCTCCGCCAGATTCAATGCCAACGTATCCGTCTAGATGTCTTGCATACTGAGGCTGCTGAATGATTTGGGTCTCCCATTGACCAAGACATGCCAGCGGCATGGCAATCATGAAGAAGGTCGTAACGATCGTCTTCACTGCGCGCCGCCTTCGAATATTTTCTTGGATAGATAGCGCTCGGCGGAGTCGGGGATGATGGTGATGACTCGCTTGCCGGGGCCGAGGCGTTTGGCGACTGTGAGTGCGGCGTGGACGTTGGCTCCGGAACTGGAGCCGGCGAGCACGCCTTCCTCTGCGGCGAGGCGGCGTACCATCGCGAATGCGTCATCGTCGCTGACTCTGATGATTTCGTCGGCCACGCTTGCGTCAAATGTCTTCGGGATGAAAGAGACGCCGATGCCTTCGACTTTGTGCGGGCCGGGTTCGCCGCCCTGCAGGACTGAGCCCTGGGTTTCGACTGCAACTGTGCGGATGTTGGAGTCTTGCTCTTTGAGGAAGCGTGCCACGCCTGAAAACGTGCCTCCGGTGCCGACGCCGGCGACAAATGCGTCGACGCGGCACTCCATCTGCTCCCAGATTTCTACTGCTGTGGTGTCGTGGTGGAACTGCGGGTTGGCAGGGTTCTCGAATTGAAGCGCGGCGAAGGCATTGGGGTCGGACTTAGCAAGGGCGAGTGCGCGGCGGATGGCTCCGCTCATGCCTTCGGCTTCAGGGGTGCGCTCCACTATTGCTCCGAAGCCACGCATGAGAATGCACTTTTCTTCAGCGAAGCCCTCCGGCACATACAGCACTACGCGGTAACCGCGGTTCACGCCAACGAGCGCGAGGCCGACGCCGGTGTTCCCGGCCGTCGCTTCCACGATGGTTGATCCGGGCTTGAGTCTTCCCTGCCGCTCAGCTTCGAGAATCATGCCGAGGGCGGCGCGGTCCTTTACGCTTCCGCCAGGGTTTAGGAACTCAAGCTTGACGTAGATTGCCGCGTGTCCTGAGGAAGGGATGCGACGCAGGCGGAGCATGGGAGTTCCGCCCATGAGTTCGGTGATGTCATCGGCAACACGCAATTTCGCAGCGATGGGGGATGCGTCAGTTAGTCGGGTCATAACAAAACTCATTAGTGTACCAGCAGGAGTGGCTGTCGAGATGCGGGCGGGCACTCGCGGCTTCGCCGCCGGTGATGCCAGCAGTCGTGGCGCGAGGGACACTACTTCATTTGATGGCGGCAGGTTTCGATTGCGGTTCCTGCTTGGGGTAGTAGCCGGTTTTGGTGCGAACGATGAGCTTGCGGTAGCCCTTGGCGTGGGCTTCGACTTTTACCGTGCGAAAGCCCGGCTCGCTCATGGGCTTGGTGGAGTGATAGCTGATGGTGTATTGGCTGCGGATGTCGTGCGCGACTTCGGCGGCGATGGGATCGACGTCCTCCAAAGTTTTCGGGAAGAAGGCCAGACCGCCGGTTTCCTGGGAAAGCAAATTCAAGGCCCGCTTTGCGCGGTGAGATTCACGAGCATCCGACTCCGCGCCGAACATGAGTCCGATGGAGTAGACCACCGGACCTTCCAGGCCTTGCACCTTTTCGATGGTCTGCTGCAGATCCTCGCTGGATGCATTGTCCACGCCATCGGTGATAACCAGCAGCACCTCTTTAGATCGCTTGGCATTCGATTCCAGATAGTCCGCGGAGGCGACAACCGCGTCGTATAACGCCGTACCTCCGCGCGAGTCAATGTGAGAGAGGCCGTCGCGCAACTTGGCGATGCTCGAAGTGAAGTATGTATCAATGAAGGCGGTATCGGAGAAGTTGACGATGAAGGCTTCGTCATCCGGATTCGAGGCGCGGACGAGGTCGAGCGCGGCTTCATTCACGGCCGGGCGCTTGTCGCGCATTGACCCGGAGTTGTCGACGAGAATACCCATGGATACCGGCACGTCCTGGTGCTGAAAGGCGGCGATGGTTTGCGGGACGCCGTCCTCCGACACGGTGAAGTCATCCTTAGTAAGGCCGTTGACCATGTGCATGCCCTGGTCAAAAACGGAGACGTTGAGGACCACCTCATTTACGTTGCGGGTGAGCGTAAAGCGGCCTTTTTCGCCGCGCTGCAGGGCGACTCCGCGGGCGCCTCCGGGATGGCCGGGGCTGACGGGCTCGTTGTCCTGCGCGTCCGGGGAAACCACAGGGTCGCGGTCTACATCAAGAGGAGGTTGCTTCTCCGACTGCTGGGGGTTCGGCGTTTGCGCTTGCTGGGCCTGGGGCGCGGCGCCGCGAGCGCTCTGGGCGCACAAGGGTATCGTGAGGCCCAGCGCAAGAAAAACTGTCAGGGCAAAGCGGCTAATGCAATGGCGCATAGTATCCGTTACGAGCGTGAACCGTGAGCTGCGGCAGTCCCGGTGGAGGAACCAGCTTGACCCTGACCTTCCGCCATTTTCCATCGTGCTTTGGATTCGAGGGATTGTAGCCCAGCACATATTCATTTCGAAGCAGAGCGCTGATTTTGGCGGCCACGTCGCTCATTTCGGATATGTCATCGACTCGGAAGAGCCGTCCGCCGGTTTCATTGCTGATGTCGCTCAGTAATAGCGGCCCCATGCGCTCCTCCATGGTGGGCGCATCGGGATCGAAAATGCCGATGGAGTAAATCTGCACTCCGGATTCCCGAACAATGTCGCGGATCTCGTTTTCGGTGTAGCGGCTGCGATTGTCTCCGCCATCTGAAACGACCAGAAGGGCTTTGCGAGGGTACCTCGCCTGCTTCATCTTGTCGAGCCCGAAATAGATGGCGTCAAGCAGAGCAGTGCGATGGCCGGCCTTTACGTCGGCCAGCCTCTCCTCGATCTTGTTCACCGAGGAGGTAAAGTCCTCCATGAGTTGCGGGCGATCGTTGAAGCCGATGACGAAGTATTCGTCCTTGGGATTGGAAGTCTTCAGGAATTCGAGAATGGAGTCGCGGGCGCGCAGAATTTTGTCGGACATGCTGCCGCTCATATCGAAAACGACACCGATGGAAACGGGCGTGTCTTCAGTGGAAAACGACTTGATGGTCTGGAGCTTGTTGTCATCGTAAACGAAGAAATTTTCCTTATCCAATCCGGTCACCAGCCGATCCATGGGATCGGTGACGGTTAGAGGAATCAGCACCAGGTTCACGTTGACGCGGAAGCGTTCGCCGCTGCGCGCTGTGAGCCCAGCGGTTCCCTCCACTGGCGGAGGAGTTTTGCTCGGAGCAGCCGGAGGCGGCTCAACGTGAATGCGGTTGAGCTGGTCTACCTGCGCGTGGACAGTCGAAGGCAGCCATAAAATGGCACAGAAAGAAGCGATTAACGCAACAAACAGGTATGGAGCGCGAGCTCTGTGATGGGCTATTGGAGAAGTGCAAACTTGCTTTGAAGCGAGCATCATGGAAACCTCAGGCTCGAACACGCTTCTTGTCGGCCATTCTAAGCCATTTTTCCGATTCAAGCAGCCCGGCGGGTTGAGCGGCGAATAGGGTGGCGTCGCTTTTGCTCTCCAGAGAGTGACCTTAGCGCGCTGTTGGACTGATTTACAATCGGGCAGGATTCCCATCGCCGCTGCAGCAGGGGTCCCGAGGGAGTACGCCCCGAGAGAATGGCCCGGATTTATCCATTTCGCGCGCTTCGTTACAACCCGGCAATGGTTCGACTGCAGGATGTGGTCACCCAACCGTACGACAAAATCAGCCCTGCAATGCAGCAGGCGTATTATCAACGCAGTCCATACAACCTTGTCCGGATTATCCTGGGCCTGCCTGAACTCTTTGATGGGGACGGTGCACGGGACGTTTACCGCCGCGCCGCAAGAGACTTTGATTCCTGGCGACGCGACGGAATTCTTGCGCAGGAGAGCGAGGCCTGCATTTTTGCCTACTCGCAGACCTTTACAATTCCCGGCAGCGGGGACCGCTGCGAACGCAAGGGCTTCATCGCGCTCGGCGAGCTTTACGACTACGCGGCCAATGTAGTGTTTCGGCATGAACAGACCCTCTCGAGTCCTAAAACCGACCGCCTGAACCTGCTTCGCGCTACCCGCGCGCACTTCGGGCAGATATTTATGCTTTACTCGGACCCCGGGCTGAGCGCTGAGAGCTTACTTTTCCGGAGCACCGCCGCGCCCGACATTGAGGTAACCGACGAGTACGATGTGTTGCATCGCGTATGGCGCGTGAGCGACCCGGGAATCATCAACCTGCTCACGACTGCGATTGAGGACAAGAAGCTGATTATCGCGGATGGCCACCACCGGTATGAGACGGCCCTTCAATATGCCCGTGAGCATGCACCAGGGGAAATTCCTGCGCAGACGGAGCGCGCTACCGGCACTGCGCCACAGCCTCCTTATGCGGAAGCCGCCGCGATGATGACCTTCGTCAATATGGACCAGGATGGCCTCGTGATTCTGCCGACTCATCGCGTGGTCCATGGGCTGAAGGAGTTCAATCCCGCCGCGTTTCTTCAGGCCGTGCGGGCCAAGTTCAAGGTGGAGACGTTGGAACGCGCGAACGCGGATGAATTGGCGCGCAGACTTCGTGCGATCAAGGACCGCTTTGCCGTGGTTGCCGTCACCGCGACGGGAGAATACCTGCTGACGGCAAAGTCAGGTGAGGCAAGCTCCGGTTCGGCAGTTGATCGACAACAGAACCTGGATACGGCGCAGCTTCAGTCGCAGATTCTGGAAGAGGTGCTGGGGATTACTCCGGAGGCGATCCGTAACCAGACGAATTTGCGTTACGTCCGCGAAGCGTCAGAGGCGCTCGACCAGGTAACTCGAGATGGGGGCAATGTCGCCTTCATAATGAAGCCGGTCACTCTCGATGAGTTGCGCGAGGTGGCATTTGCCGGAGAAGTGATGCCGCAAAAGTCCACGGATTTCTATCCCAAGCTGCTGAGCGGCCTTACGATCTATGCGCTGGATTAGAGCGATTCCAGAGTTGATGTACCAATTTTTCGCGATGGTACGGGGTGGCTTTTTCTTAAGGAAAAAGCCACTTGGGCGTAGCGGCTTCGGTCGACAGCCACTCTGGAACCGCTCCCGCATCGGAGCCGTGGCCTGGCTCGCATTTCCCTTGCTCCTGGCGGCCCAAACGCAAACTCAGCCAGCGCTGCCGCAAGCTTCTCCGCTGCCCCAGGTTCCGGCACCGGCGCCTCCACCGCAGGTCGCGCCCCAATTCCTAGTGCTGGTGGACGCTGCACACGGCGGGACCGACATTGGCGCGCGGCTTAATTCAAAGCTGCTGGAAAAGGACCTGACGCTGGATTTAGCCAACCGGCTGCGATCCATGCTGGAGGCCCGCGGCGTCGCGGTGACGATGACCCGCAACTCAGACGAGACGATTCCGGCCACGAATCGCGCCGAAGTTGCGAATCATACCCCGTTTGCCGCGTGCATTCTGATTCACGCAACCGCGACAGGAAGCGGAGTCCATCTCTATACCTCATCGCTGCCTCCCGCTCCACGGGTCCGGTTTATGCCATGGGCGACGGCGCAGTCTGGCTACGCGACGCAGAGCCTGAAGCTGTCATCAGATATTGACTCGGCGCTGGCCCATGCACAAGTTCCCGTCACGCTGGGCCGCACAGCCCTGCAACCAATGGACAGCTACGCCTGCCCGGCGGTCGCAGTTGAAATTGCGCCGCTTGTGGAAGGCGCTTCCACCAGGGCAGAGCCCATTACAAACGAGGACTATCAGCGTGCGATATTGGGTGCGCTGGCCGCGGCGGTTTACGAGTGGCGAAATGAGTGGAGGCAGCAGCCATGATTTCGCGCGCGCAGCGGCTACTGTTTGCCTTCCTGATTATTTCGGTAGTGGTGATGGCTGCTATTTTGATTCGCCTGCGGGAACGCGCCCAGGACCGATTGCAGCAACAGATGCGGGCGGCGGCCAGTGCCGCTCCGCTGGTGGAAACGGGAAGCTCGGCTCCGCAGGCGGTAACGCTGATTGTTCCGAATGATGTTGATGACTCCTTGCAGCCCGTACAGCGCAACATCGCGCTCCCTGCAAGTGATGACGCGAAAGCGCGAGTGCTGCTGGACACTCTGCTGGAGAGCTTTCGCGACCCACACTCCACGCATCCGGTGGGGGTCCCGACAGCTGCCGATGAAGCTGCTGAGGCGGCCAGCCCTGACGTAAGCGCCGGCATTGACGAGGTGTACCTGATGCCGGTTCCGCAAGGCAAAGGGACACTGGCGGTGGTGGACTTCAGCGCGGCGTTTGCGGCATCGCAGCCCTCGGGCATTGAGCCGGAGACGCTCACTTTGATGTCTATTATTGGAACGTTGCATGCAAATATTCCGTCGATCACGCAGGTGCGGTTTTTGATTGACGGACACGCTGCCGAAACGCTGGCCGGACATGCGGACCTGACAAGGACGTACCTGGCGGCCGATACCCCTACAGCAACAGGAGCACCATGAACATTGGCGTTTTCGACTCGGGATTCGGCGGCCTTACGGTCTTTCGCGCACTGCTGGACCGGCTGCCCTCGGCCGACTATATCTATCTGGGCGACACGGCGCGGCTGCCTTATGGCGCAAAGTCTCAGGCGACGGTGGCGCGCTATGCAGTTTCGAGCGCGCAGTTCCTGGTGCAGCAGGGTGCGGAATACCTTGTGATCGCTTGCAACACCGCGTCGGCGCTGGCGCTGAATGAGATTCGTGGGGCAGTTCCGGTGCCGGTGCTGGGCGTAATTGAAACTGGCGCCAACGCAGCGAAGGCCCATTCACAAACAGGAGATGTACTAGTGATGGCAACGGCGGCGACGGTGGAGAGCCACGCCTATGCTGCCGCGTGCCGCGAGCGCGGGCTTCGCGCTTACGAGAAAGCCTGTCCGCTACTGGTTCCGCTTGTGGAGGAGGGATGGATTGAGCATCCCGTGACGGAAGACGTGCTGCGGATCTATTTATCGGAGTTGCTGGAGGAGTCGGAGGGGGCGGGACTGAAGCCGGATACGCTCGTGTTGGGGTGTACGCACTATCCTCTGCTGCGCGCGAATATCAAACGCAAACTGCCACCAGGAATTCAGGTGATCGACTCCGCTGAGACCACGGCCGCGCAGGTTGCTGCTGCTCTTGGCGAGGCACGGGCCGGCAACGCTGATCCGATGCGGCGCTTTTATGCGACGGACTCGGTAAACAAGTTCCGGAAATTGGGCGCGCGTTTTCTGGGCCATCCAATCGATGGCGTGCAGCTTATTGATCTGGGCGGCTGACGCTTCGCGAAAACCCCCTCCTGCTATGCTTATGCTTTTGGAGGAAACGCTATTTATGCTCAACCTTGAAGGCCGCGTGGCCGTTGTATTTGGACTCGCCAACAAGCGCAGCATTGCCTGGGGTATTGCACTGAAGCTGCACGAGGCCGGTGCGAAGCTGGCCATCAGCTATCAGAACGAGCGCCTGAAGACCGACGCGGAGGCTCTCATTGCTGACCTTCCCGGCGCAGAGGCTTTCCAGTGCGATGTTTCGAGCGACGCGGAGATTGAGCAGGTTTTTGCAAAATTAAAGGACCGCTACGGCAAGCTGCATGTGCTGGTACATTCGGTGGCGTTTGCTCCGGCAGATGAACTGAAGAATGATTTTGTACAGACGAGCCGCGAGGGCTTTCGCGTGGCGCACGACGTAAGCGTTTACTCGCTGATTGCTGTGAGCCGAGCGGCCGCTCCGCTGATGACGGATGGCGGCAGCATCATCACGCTGACCTATTACGGAGCGGAAAAGGTCGTTCCCCACTACAACGTGATGGGCGTGGCCAAAGCTGCTCTGGAGGCCACAGTACGTTACCTCGCCGCCGATTTGGGCAGGCAGAATATCCGCGTAAACGCAATCTCTGCCGGGCCGATCAAGACGCTGGCGGCGCGCGGCATCGGCGGACTCGGAGAGATGCTGAAGGCGCATGCCGAACGGGCTCCGCTGCACCGCAACACAGAGCAGGCGGAGGTTGGCGGCGCGGCGGCTTATCTTGCCTCTGACCTTGCCAGCGGCGTGACGGGCGAGACGATCTACGTCGACTCTGGCTACAACATCATGGGGTTCTAACTAATTCGGAGAGCTTTCGAATGGTGAGATTCGCGGTTCGCTGTCTTATGCCGGCAACGCTGCTGGTTTTCTCTGTGCTTTGCCCCGCGGTGTCCGCACAGATCAGCAACAGCGACCATCAAATGGCGCGCGACATTTTCCGGCAGTTGGTTGAAATCAACACAACCGACTCGGTCGGCAACGTGACGACCGCGGCCAAAGCCATGGAACAGCGCATGCTGGATGCGGGATTTTCGCAGGGCGACATCTTCATCGGCGGAGCGAGCGACACCAAAGAGAATCTTGTCGTCCGCTATCGCGGCACGGGCAAGAAAAAACCGATCCTCTTTATCTGTCACCTTGATGTGGTCGAGGCACCGCGCCTTGAGTGGCATACCGATCCTTTTCAGTTCGTAGAGAAGGATGGCTTCTACTACGGACGCGGCACGCAGGATATGAAGGACGACGATGCGATCCTGGTGAGCACCTTCATCCTGATGCGGAAAGCACATTACGTGCCTGATCGCGACCTGATTCTGGCTCTGACTGCGGGCGAAGAGAGTGGCCTCTCCAATGGAGTGGATTGGCTGCTCAAGAATCACCCGGAGCTGATGCAGGCCGGATACGTGATCAACCCGGATGGAGGCGGAGTTGACCTGGTTGATGGCAAACCAGTCAGCGTGGACATTGACGCGACGGAAAAGCTCTACGGGGATTATCAGCTGGTCGCGACCAATCCGGGCGGGCATAGCTCGTTGCCGGTTCCTGACAATGCGATCTATCACGTTGCCGATGCATTGGGGCGCGTGCAGAATCTTAAGTTCCCATTTGCGCTGAATGCGGTGACGCGTGCGTACTTTGAACGACTGAGCACGATGGAAAGCGGCCAGAATGCGGCGGATATGAAGGCCATTCTTCGGCCCGATCCTGATCCGGCAGCAATAGCGCGGCTCTCGGCGACTCCAGAATGGAACTCGATGATGCACACGACGTGCGTAGCGACGCGGTTCGACGCGGGCCTGGCGAATAACGCATTGCCACAGCGGGCGGAAGCGATTGTGAACTGCCGCATTTTGCCGGGTTATACGCTCGAGCAGATTCGGCAGCAATTGGTCAGCAACATTGCCGACCCAAAGGTTACAGTGAGCTATGTGAGCGACCACGGAGAAGGCACCCTGAAAACGGCTCCCGACAGAAAGCAGCACCCTCCCGCGCCCCTGAACCCTGAGATTATGTCGGCGATGGATCAGATTGCAGCGAAGATGTGGCCGGGTGCGCCGGTGATTCCGACCATGGCTACGGGGGCGTCGGATAGCGTGTACACAATGGCTGCGGGCATGCCGTCGTACGGCATCTCAGGCGTTGCTATCGAGACGAATGACGTTCGGGCTCATGCGCGCGATGAGCGTCTTCCGATTGTCTCCTTCGATCGCGGTCTGGATTTCTTTTACCAGTTCATCCATACGTTAACGAGCAGCGACTAAAGCGGCGCGTCATTCGCCCCGAAGCGCGTCTATTGGGTCGGTGTTTGAGGCCCGGCGAGCGGGAATCCAAGCCGCCGCAATGGAAAGTAGCAGCATAAGCAATATTGCGCCAGCAAAGGTTACGGGATCCAGAGAGCTGACGCCGAAAAGGAAGCTGCGCAGCAGCCGCGCCGCGGCAACGGCTGCGACAAGGCCCATGATCGACCCGCCGGCGGCGAGCGTCATGCTTCGCAGCACAATCTCGCGCACCATTCTCGACTTCTGCGCGCCAAGTGCCAGGCGGATGCCAATTTCCCGCCGTCGCCAGCTCACGATGTAGGAGATAAGGCTGTAGACACCTACGCCGCCGATCACCACCGCAAGCACACCGAATGCGAAGAGGAGAATCGTGAGCGAACGCTGCCCTGCGTCAGATGAGGCGACAAGTTCATTCAGTGTGCGAACGCGCGTCACGGGCACCTGAGGGTTGATCTCCGCAACGACTTTTCGAAGCTGCGCCACGGCGTCCTGCGTGCTGGATCGCGTGCGCAACAAAATGTACATCACGGGCAGCTGACGTCCAGAGGTCATGGGCAAGTAAACTTCGTCGCCGAAGCCAGCCGCAAGGCTCCCTTCATGCGTATTGCTCACCACTCCCACCACGGTCACAGCTTTGCCTGAGTTCCACACGGCGGGCTGTGGCTCATCATCCACATTGAGCAAGTGCTGCTCCAGCGGATCCTCGTGCGGCCACAATTTGTCTGCCATCTGCTTGTCGATGACCACCGCTCGGCTGGCCCCTGAGACATCCTGCTGGTCGAGCAGCCGCCCACGCATCAAATCGATGCCGAGCGTCGCGAAATAGCCAGGAGAAATCGTGCGCCCCGTCGCCAGCAGCGCCTCCTGCCGCGCAGCCCTCGGATGGCCCTCCGCGTCAAACACATAATTGTTGTCTACACCCCGCAGAGGCAGTGAGCTGGTCAACGCGGCGTTTTCTTCTCCGGGAATACCGCGAACATGATCGAGCAGCGTTTGAAAGAATGACTGGCAATGCCCCGGGGTCCTGCACGCTCCCGCATCAAGGGATATTTCCGCGGTCACAATGCGGTCTGTCTGAAAGCCGGGATCGACCTGTGACAGCCGATACAGGCTGTGCAGCATGAGTCCGGCGCAGACGATCACAACCACCGAAAGGCCGATCTGCCCCATGACGAGCGCCATGGCGGCGCGAAAATGCGCGGCGTTTCCTGCCACTCCCCTGCTTCCCTGCCGCAGGGTGATTTGCAAATCGGGCGAGGCCATACGCAGCGCCGGAATAAGTCCGAACAACACACCCGTGAACACTGAAATGGCGGCAACAAACAGAAATACGTGCCAATGCAGACCCAGCGCGCTCAGTCGTGGCGTGTCCGCCGGGAGCCACCGCGCAAAGGCCCGCATGCTGAATGCGGCGGCCATCAGACCCGCCGCTCCTGCCAGCACCGCAATCACTACGCTCTCCAGCAGCAATTGCCGAATCAGCCGCCCTGCTGAGGCCCCGAGCGCACCGCGAACGGCAAGCTCGCGCTCACGTCCCGCAGCCCTCGCCAACAGAAGGTTGGCAACATTCGCGCATGCGATGAGCAATACCAGTCCCACCGCGCAGAACAGCAGAAGCAACCGCGGGCGCGCGTTGCCGACCATGGAATCCAGCAGCGGAACCACCGTCATGTCCGAAGCCCATGAATCTGGCATTCTCCAGGGAAACATAAGCAATAGTGGCTTCTGGATGCGGCGCAATTCTGACTGCGCCTGCGCGGGCGTCACGCCGTTGTTAAGGCGACCAAAGGCGCGCAGATTGAAGCTGCTCCATGCATCGAGCGGGTCGCCTCCCTTGAAGGTGACAGGAGTCAGGAATTGCGTATCGGCATATGGAAAGCGCACTCCCGCCGGCATCACGCCAATAATCTGCCGCGAGATCCCGTCAATCCGCAGTGACTGCCCGACAGCCTCGGGGTTCGTGGCGAAGTGGTCCTTCCAGTATCCGTAGCTCAGGACGACTACGGGATTGTGTCCAGCCAGGGCATCATCGTCCGTGAAGAAACGGCCGAGCGCCGGATGAAGCTCAAGTGCAGTCAACGCGTTGGCCATTACTTCGGCGCCGAAGATGCGATTTGGCGAGTTCGCTTCACCCACGTTCGATTCGGCATCCGCTCCAAAGCCACTGATGGAGGCAAACAGTGTGGAATGGTCCCCAAGAGCACGAATCCAGCCCTTGGGAAAGAAGCTGGTGCTGTCCCCTCCATTGCCGTATCCAATGCGCATAAGGCGGCCTTGCTGGGGATAAGGAAGGGGCTGGAGCAGGATCGAATCGACCAGCGAGAAGATCGCGGTATTTGCGCCGATGCCCAGCGCGAGCGTCAAAATGGCGGCGAGCGCGAAGCCGGGAGACTTACGCAGTTGGCGGAGGGCGAACTTCAGATCGTTGAGCATGGTCTTCCTCGGGACGCTATTCGTTGCGCAGCGTCATGGCTGGATCGATGCGGCTGATGCGTAGCGACGGCAGCAAGCTTGCTGCGATTGCGATAAGGATGAGAAGGACGGGCGCGGCGATCAGGGTTACGGCGTCGTAGACACCCACTCCATAGACCTGGCTTTGAAGAACGCGCAGGACGAGGAAGCAAAGCCCTAGACCGACAGCGACTCCGTATGCCGCTGCGAAGAGGCCCGACAATCCTATCTTCACCATCGCTTGCTTGACGGATGAGCCTAGCGCCATGCGGATGCCGATCTCACGTGTGCGCTGCACCACGAGGTTCGAAACCAGTGAATAGATGCCGATCGCCGAAAGCAACAGGGCCAGGCCAGCGAGAACGCCGAGGAGCAGCACCTCGATGCGCTGTGTTTCAAGCTCCTTGCGCATTAGATCTTCCATGGAATGAAAAGCGGAGATGGGCAGATTTGGGTCGGCAGCCGCCATAGCTCCCTGCATTGCTTCGGACAGCCCGGGCACTACCTCGGTTGTGCGAACGATCCACGAAGGCTGGAACCAGAGATGGATTGCTGCAAGTGCTTTGGCGGGAAACTGTGCCGCCGGAACATAAAAAACCGGCTCGGTCGCGAGAGGTGCCTCGGGGTTAATTCCCGGCTGTTTAGTCACATCGCCCACCACGCCCACAATGGTCAGAGGAGGCCCACCCCAGGTGCTGAAATGCTGTCCAACGGCATTCGGCTTTCCGAAGTACTTCACCGCGAATGACTCATTCACCACGGCGACTTGCTCGCTGCTTGCGGTATCAGAATCAAGCACGCCGCGTCCGGCGAGAATCGGCATACGCAGCACGGCGAAATATCCAGGGCTCACATAGGTGGTGCTTACGCCGACGCCCTCGCCGGCGTTCTTGCCATCGAGCAAATGCACGGGCAGGTTCAAGCCACGCTGGTAAGGAACGCTTAGCCCCACCGCCGCGTTCTCTACGCCGGAGATGCGCTTCATTGCGGCGGTGCTTTCGTTCAGAAGCGAGAGGAAGTTGGCCTTGTCGTGGTAGCGCGCTTCATCGAGCGATGCGGTTGCAGTCATGACGTTATGCGCGTCGAAACCCGGCGGCAAGGTTTCAAGATGCACAAGCGTACGCACCAGTAGACCGGAGGCTGCCACAAGCATCACGGTGAGGGCCACTTCCGCGCTGATCAGAATGGAGCGCAAGCGGCGGTGCCCTCCAGCAACAGCGTTGCTGTTTTCCGCGATGGCTGTGCGCAGGTCCATGCGGCGGGCGGAGAGAGCGGGCAGCGCGCCAAACAGAAGGCTGGTGAGTACGGTGGCTACCACGGCAAAGGCAAGCACGCGAGCGTCCAGCACAAAACCGCCCATCGGAATCATGTCGGCGGGCAGGAGTTGCGACAGCCCACTCAGGATGGCGTTGGCCAGCATCAAACCGCCGCCCGCTCCTACGGTGGCAAGCAACAAGCTTTCCACCCATACCTGCCGCAGAACTTCGAACCGCGTCGCTCCGAGAGCCAGTCGCGTGGCCAGTTCGCGCGTTCGCCGCGAAATACGCACGAGTGCAAGACCGGCAAGGTTGGCGCAGGCTATGAGCAGGATGAATCCGACGGCCAGCATTAGCGCCAGCACTTTCGGCTTCATCTGGCTGCCCAGGTACTGCTGCAAGGGCTGCGCGTAGAGCCATTTTTTTGCGGTGGGAGAATAGTTTTCCTCGGGAGGATGCAGGACGCTCAGCTGAGTTTGAACCTGCTGCCATGTCGCGCCCGGTTTCAACCGCAGCAGAATGGCGCAGTCGTATCCGTTACAGGCGCCGCCCTGCCCCGGTACCATGAGGGTCCACAGCTCGGCGCCGGTCGGCGTTAGCGTGTTTCTTGGGAGCACACCCACTACCGAGTACGGCTCACCCTTTATGTCAACAGCGCGGCCTAGAACGCTGCGGTTGCCGTGAAACAACGATTGCCATAGCCCATAACTAATGACAGCAGTCCTGGCGCCTGTGGCGCCCTCGTCGGAGAATCCTCTGCCGAGGAACGGCTGGATTCCGAGAGCGTCAAAATATTGCGCAGTAACCGGCGTGGCGTGAACGAAGCGCGCTTCGTTGCCGGCCTTCAGATTCACCCCTTCCGACATGCCTTCCCAGGCGGCCGCAGTTGCCGCCGAGACGTTTTGCGAAACGAGCCGCCAGTCCTGAGTGTCATGGCTATCATCTTCCTCTGAGAAAAATTGGCCGCTCCGTCCTTTGCCCTCGACGTGAGTGATTAACGCGGCGATGCTGCGCGGCTGTGGGTAGGGCAAACGGCGCAGCAGGAAGCCGTCGAGCATGCTGAACACCGCGGCGTTTACTCCTATCGCCAGCGCCAACGTGACGACCACGGCGAAGGCGAATCCCGGAGATTTGCGCAACTGGCGCAGGGCGAACTTCAGGTCGTTGAGCATAGGCCGCTTCCTTATGGGAGACACTTTCCCACGGAACCCAAATGCAAACCGCTGGCCAATGCGAGGCTAGCATAACCACCTGAATCTATGAGCTTAATGGTGCTATGTGAAGCTGCGGCGGTGTCCGATCGTGGAAAATGCTGTTCAATACCGGACAGCCACGCTTGCCGGGGGCGCTTTCCACCAGCCAAAAGTGAACTCCGAGCAAAATGGTCGTAATTGAGCTATGATGAGGCCAAGGCCGCATTTTGGCGGGTAGAACACCTTGAGCGCACTGAGTGAACTGAGCGTGGGCACAGCGGCGGTAGTAGAAGCGCTGGATTTGCCCGACGGGATTGGACATCACCTTATGCACATGGGCTTTGCTCCAGAGGCGCACGTGGTCGTCATTCGCCGGGCGCCCGCCGGCGACCCCACGGTCTATTCGATTGATGGCTTTGAAATTGCCCTGCGGCGCGAGACCGCCCGCCACATTCGCGTGCGTGCGCAGCAGGAAGGTAACTGATGAGCGACTGCTGCCCCACCGATACCGGCATTGCTGTACTGGACTCACCGCGGACTCCGCGGATCCCCGGAAAAATTCACACAGTGGCTCTGGTCGGGCCGCCGAACTCCGGAAAATCCACGCTGTTTAACCGGCTCACGGGGCTGCGCCAGAAAGTGGCCAATTATCCGGGCGTGACCGTCGAGCAGCACTTTGGCAAGCTTGCCGGCATTGGGCGCAGCGACCTGGTTCTGATCGATCTGCCTGGAATCTACAGCCTCGATTCCTATTCAGAAGACGCGCGCGTAGCGGTGGATGTGCTGCACGGCGACATGCCCGGCACACCGGCCCCTGACGCAATTCTGCTGGTTCTCGATTCCCTGCACCTCCGTCGCCAACTGATGCTGGCTGCTCCGGTGCTGGCGCTGGGATTGCCCACGCTGGTGCTGCTGAACATGAGCGACCTGATGGAAACCCGCGGAGGCGAGGTGGACACGCTGGCGCTGGCGCGCGAGCTGGGCGTTCCTGTGGCCAAGATAAGCGCATCCCGCGGGACTGGGCTTGACGCCATCACCCATTTTCTCGACAGCAAGAGCCATACGCCGCAGGCGCATCCGCCGAGCCGGCTGGAACTGCCCGTAGTGGGCAATGCGCGGTCTTATCGGCAATGGGCTACCGGCATCAGCTCACGAACGAAGTACAAGGCTCCGCTGTCGTCAGAGTGGACACAAAAGCTCGACAAGATTCTTCTGCACCGGATTTTGGGGCCGCTGTTTTTCATTGTGGTTGTGATCGCGGTCTTTCAGGTGGTCTTCACAATTGGGCAGCCTTTAAGCGACGGTTTCGGCGCGGTTCTGACCGCCGGCGGCGACAAAATCGGCAGCTATCTGGGCCACGGTTGGCTGGAGTCGTTGCTGATTGACGGAATCTGGAAAGGCGTCGCGTCGGTGCTTGTCTTCCTGCCGCAGATTCTGCTGCTGTTCCTGTTCATTGGAGTGCTGGAAGATTCGGGCTACCTGGCGCGCGCCGCCCTGATTGCCGATCGCGTGATGAGATCGATCGGCCTGAACGGTAAGGCGTTTATTCCGCTACTTTCGGCGTATGCGTGCGCGGTTCCGGCCATCATGGCCACGCGCACCATTGAGAACAAGCGTGACCGCTTCGCAACAATCCTCGTAGCGCCTTTTATGACCTGCTCGGCGCGACTGCCGATCTATCTGTTGATGATCGCGGCATTCGTGCCCAATCACCACATTCTTGGCAAATTCTTCGGATTGCAGGCTGCGGTGATGCTTTCGCTGTATGTGCTCGGATTTCTGGCGGCTTTCGGAACCGCATGGTTGCTGAAGTCTTCGATTCTGAAGACAGCCTCGGCGCCATTCATTCTGGAGTTGCCGCAGTATCGGCTGCCTACCGTGCGGTCCCTCAGCCTGCGAGTTGCGGAGCGTGGCAAAGTCTTTCTGAAACAGGCTGGCACGATCATCCTTTGCGTGACGGTGGTGTTGTGGGTACTGAGCCACGTGCCTTTCCACTCTAATTTGCCGGAGAGCGTGATTGGACGCATTGGCCACGCGATTGAACCGATTATTCGGCCGCTCGGATTCAACTGGAAGATCGGCATCGGCCTGCTGAGTTCGGTGGTGGCGCGCGAAGTTATCGTCGGCACGCTGGGCACGCTGTACGGAGCCGATCCCGCAACGCAGTCGCTGGGCTTGCAGGCCGCGCTGCGGCACGATCTCACTCTGGCGGGCGCCATGGCCCTGGTGGTCTTCTTCGCCTTTGCGATGCAGTGCACTTCGACTCTGGCCATTGTGAAGCGCGAGACCAACAGCTGGAAGTGGCCCGCGCTGCAGTTCGCTTACATGAGTGTGCTTGCATACGTGGCGGCGCTGGCAACGAACCAGATTATTCTGCACTTCATTCGATAGCGCGATGTTCCGGCTACAATAAGAAGAGCAGTTCCTTCCGCGGCTTACGTGCCGCTATTCATATTCCGAGAACACCATGATTTCTGTCAGCAACGTAAGCATGCGCTACGGCGCAAAAATTCTGTTCGAAGACGTCACCGTCACATTTATTGCGGGCCGGCGCTATGGATTGACCGGCCCGAACGGCGCGGGCAAGTCTACGTTTATGAAGGTCCTTACTGGCGAACTGGACGCGCAGAAGGGCGACGTTGTGCGCCCCAAAAAGATTGGCGTGCTGCGCCAGGACCAATTTGCCTTCGACGCCTATCGTGTTATCGACACCGTCATTATGGGCAACAAGCCCCTTTGGGCCGCGCTGGAAGAGCGTGATGCGATCTACTCCAAGTCTGAGTTGAGCGACGAAGATGGCATGCGCCTGGGCGAACTTGAAGGCGTTGTGGGCGAAGAGGACGGCTACACCGCCGAGAGCGACGCCGCAATTCTGCTGCAGGGCCTCGACATTCCCGATGAGTTCCACGAACGCAAAATGAGCGAGCTTCAGGGCGGGCAGAAAGTCCGCGTGCTGCTGGCGCAAGCGCTCTTCGGCAAGCCACAGGCGCTGCTGCTGGACGAACCTACAAACCACCTTGACCTCGACTCAATCCACTGGCTGCAGGATTTCCTCATTCGCTTTGAGGGCACGCTAATCACGATCTCGCACGATCGGCACTTCCTGAACAGCGTTTGCACGCATACGGCGGATATCGATTATCAGACCATCATTACCTACACAGGCGGATACGACGAGATGGTCGTCGCCAAGACGCAGATTCGTTCGCGGCTGGAGTCGCAGAATGAGCAGCGCGAGAAGAAAATTGCGCAGTTGAATGAGTTCATTGCGCGGTTTGCCGCTGGAACGCGCTCCAGCCAGGTGACCAGCCGAAAGAAGGAAGTGGAGCGGCTGCAGACCACCGAACTGGCGCGGTCGAACATTCAGCGCCCCTATATTCGCTTCGATCAGAACCGGCCGTCGGGCAAGACTGCACTTGAATTCGAGGACGTGAATAAGAGCTACGGCGAGCAGGCGGTCATCTCCGGCTTTAGCGCGAATGTCATGCGCGGCGAAAAAATCGCTCTGATGGGGCGAAACGGCCTCGGCAAGACCACGCTGCTCAAGTCACTGCTTTCGACCTCATCGGACTTTGCGGATAAGGATTTCACGCTCGACGCAGGCAACATCAAGTGGGGACACGAGGCGCAGATCGGTTATTTTCCGCAGGACCATACGGGAGTGATCGAGCATGGACTGAACGTTGCGGACTGGTTGCATCAGTTCGACCCTCAGGCTCATAAAGAGGACATTCGCGGCATTCTGGGCCAGATGCTCTTCCGCGGCGAGGAAGGATTGAAGCCAACCTCGGCGCTTTCAGGCGGCGAGGCGGCGCGCCTGCTCTTTTGTAAGCTCATGCTGCAAAAGCCGAACATCCTCATCTTTGATGAGCCGACGAATCACCTTGATCTTGAGTCGATCAACGCGCTCAACATCGCGCTGCAAAAATACGAGGGCACGGCGTTGCTCGTGACGCACGACCACGACCTGATCGACGAAGTGGCGACGCGCATCTGGCATTTCGACCACGGCGCCATTGAGGATTTCAAGGGACCCTATGAAGAGTATTTAGGGGCTGTCAGTGGAATCAGTAAGTCATAAGTTCTAAGCGCTCGCAAAAGACGCAGAAGCGGCCCCCGGTGTGCATCAGGTGTAATAAGGGCCGCTGCCGGTGTACATCTCTATCCTTTGAGCGGGCTATCGCTGCTTATCAGGTTCGCCCGTGCACGCTGTCGGCAACCGGGCTCATCCTGCTTGCCGGACTCAGATGTTCAGGTTGTCTTAGCAGCGAAGAGAGCGCCCTGACGTGAAAGAATAGATAAATGGCAGCCAATACAGACTCGAGTGTGGAAGCGCTCATAACTCCCAGTACACCGAATTTTCTTCGCGACAGGATCGCGGAGGATGTGCGCATGAAGAGGTATGGCGATGCGGCGGTGCAGACGCGGTTTCCACCCGAGCCAAACGGCTATCTGCATATCGGTCATGCCAAAGCCATCTGCCTGGACTTCGGGCTGGCGGATGAGTTCGGGGGTAAGACGAACCTGCGCTTCGACGACACCAATCCTGAGAAGGAAGAGCAGGAGTACGTCGATTCGATCCAGAAGGACGTCCGCTGGCTGGGGTTCGATTGGGAACGGCTGTGCTATGCGTCGGATTACTTCGGCCAGCTTTATGAGTGGGCGATTGAGCTGATCAAAGCGGGCAAGGCATATGTGGATGACTTGTCGGCGGGCCAGATCCGGGAATATCGGGGGACGCTGACAGAACCAGGCAAAGATAGCCCGTTTCGCAACCGCACGGTAGAGGAGAACCTGGACCTATTCACGCGGATGAAGGCCGGCGAGTTTCCGGACGGGAGCCGCGTATTGCGGGCGAAGATCGATATGGCCTCACCGAACATCAATATGCGCGACCCAATCATGTACCGCGTCGTGCATGCGGAGCATCACCGAACGGGCGATCAGTGGTGCATATACCCGATGTACGACTACGCACACGGGCAGTCGGACTCGATTGAGAATGTGACGCACTCGATGTGCACGCTGGAGTTTGCCGATCATCAGCCGCTGTACCGATGGTTCATCGAGCAACTCGGGATCTTTCCTTCACAGCAAATCGAGTTCGACCGGCTGAATTTAACGTATACGCTGCTGTCAAAACGCAAGCTGTTGCAGTTGGTGCAGGAAGGGCGGGTGAACGGATGGGACGATCCGAGGATGCCGACCCTGTCAGGGCTTAGGAGACGCGGGTTTACGCCGGAGGGAATTCGGGCGTTTGTGGACTCACTGGGAGCGACGCGGACAAACGGCGTTATCGATTTCGAGATGTTGGAGCACTTTCAGCGCGATGACCTGAACAAGCGGGCGACGCGCGGGATGGCGGTGTTGCGGCCGCTGAAGCTTGTGATTGACAATTACCCGGAGGGACAGACGGAGTACGTGGATGTGGCCAATAACCCGGAGGATTCGACGGCAGGTACACGGCAGGTGCCGTTTTCGCGGGAGCTCTACATTGAGCAGGAGGATTTTCGCGAGGTTCCGCCGCCCAAGTATTATCGGCTGTCGCCAGGCAAGGAAGTGCGGCTGCGCAATGCGTATTTTGTAGTCGCGCACAGAGTGGTGAAGGATGCGGATGGGAACGTGGTGGAGGTGCATTGCACATACGATCCGGCCAGCCGCGGCGGGAATTCGCCGGATGGGAGGAAGGTGAAGTCGACGATGCACTGGGTGTCCTCAGCGCATGTCATCTCCGCTGAGGTACGGCTTTATGACAAGCTGTTTTCGAACCCAAATCCGCAGGAGGTGCCGGAAGGCGGAGGCTTTCTGGACAATCTGAACCCCACCTCGCTGGAGGTGGTGGCGGATGCGAAGCTGGAGCCTTCGCTGGCCGAGGCGAAAGTGGGTACGCCGTACCAGTTCGAACGCGTGGGGTACTTCTGCCTCGATCCAGATTCGACCACCGAGAAGCTGGTGTTTAACCGGACGCTGGCCCTGAAGGACACGTGGGCGAAGATCGAAAAGAAGACGGGGGCGTAGGATCAGGCCGGTCATGCCCGCAACGGTCTGACTGGTGTTGGCCGAATTGGCCTTATCTTCCGCTTGCGTTCACGATGTTGGCAGGGTGTCAGGTGTAGAGCCGTACAGTACCATTAAGGTGTGATGAATTCGTTCTTATCGCCCATGAAATCTCCCGTGTGCAACCAGCGTACGGCACAGGTTCATGTCTGTCAGCGCATGCATAAATCATATGAAGAGTACCTGACGGCCTCGGCCTCGGCGCGATAGCAGGAGATCTGCTTGGCTCTCCTGCTCAATGCTCAATCTGTAAGCAAGTCGTTCGGCGCGACCACGTTGTTTCGCGACGTCTCCTTCACGGTGAACGAGAGCGACCGCATCGGGCTGATAGGTCCGAATGGCAGCGGCAAATCGACGTTGCTGAAGATGCTTGCGGGCGAATTCGAGCCGGATTCCGGTGAAGTGACTCCACGCAAGAATCTGCGCATGGCCTATGTGGAGCAGGATTCGCGCTTCCCTGCGCGGGTTTCTGTTCGTGGTGTGATTGAGGAGGCATTGAAGCGGGCCCGCGTGCCTGAAGCGGACTGGGAGCAGCGACTGCGGTCAACTTTGGGCGTCGCCGGTTTCACTGACTTCGAAGCCGACGCTACCACGTTTTCCGGCGGATGGAAAAAGCGGCTGGCGATTGCCGAGGCGCTCGTGCAACAGCCTGACCTGCTGCTGCTCGATGAGCCAACGAACCATCTCGACGTCGCCGGGATCGAGTGGCTGGAAGAGTTGCTTGAGTCTCAGCAGTTCGCGTCCGTCATCATCAGCCACGACCGTTATTTCCTGGAAAACGTCACGACGCAAATGGCGGAGCTGAACCGTGCCTATCCCAGCGGCATGTTGCGCGCTGCTGGAAATTACAGCCAGTTTCTCGAAGTGAAGGAAGAGTTTCTGCACGCGCAGGCGCGGCATCAGGAAGCGCTTGAAAATCGCGTTCGCATTGAAAAAGAGTGGCTGCGCCGCGGGCCCAAGGCTCGTGCGACTAAAGCCAAGGCGCGCATCGATAATGCGAACCGACTCATTGCGGAGCTTGCCGATGTTACGGCTCGTAGCCGCGCCGTTACTGCGGATTTCGACTTTGCTGCGTCGGGACGCCAAACGAAACGGTTAGTGGAACTCGACGACGTGAGCTACGCCTACGAAGGCGCACCACTATTTAAGAGCCTCAGTTTTCATCTGACCGCTGGAATGCGCGTTGGGCTGGTGGGGCCAAACGGCAGCGGCAAGACCACACTTATGCGGCTGATTACGGGCGAACTCGAGCCATCATCGGGACAGATCAAGCGGGCCCCAAATCTGCGCACAACGTACTTCGAGCAGAACCGCCAGCTCGATGAGAGCCAGACATTGCGCCGCGCTCTCGCGCCAGACAGTGACGCCGTCGTCTACCAGGACCGCATCATTCATGTTGCTTCATGGGCGGCGCGCTTTCTCTTCACCGGCGAACAGCTTAACCAGCCCGTCTCGAGGCTTTCAGGCGGCGAACGCGCGCGTGTGCTCATTGCGCAGCTCATGCTGCAGCCCGCCGACTTGCTGCTGCTTGACGAGCCTACCAACGACCTCGATATTCCAACTCTGGAAATATTGGAAGAGACGCTGCTCGAGTATCCCGGCTCGCTCGTGCTCGTCACGCACGACCGCTACATGCTCGACCGCATAGCCAACATCGTTGTGGGACTTGATGGAGAGGGCAATGCTGCGACCTTTGCCGATTACTCTCAGTGGGAAGCCTGGATCGCGGAGCTTGAGCAGGCGAAGAGATCTGTGCCAGCCGCAGAACCCAAAGCTGCGTCTGCAGCGCCGACGCAGCCCGCAACAAAGAAAAAGCTTTCGTATCTGGAAGCGCGGGAATGGGCGACGCTCGAAGACCGCATTGCTCAAGCTGAAGACGCGTTGAACAAAGCTCGCGCGGTGCTCGATGACCCGGCTGTTGCCACGGATGCAGCACGCTTGCAAACGGCGCTTGCTGAATCTGGGGCCGCGCAGGAGGCAGTTGACGCACTTATCTCCCGATGGGCTGAGTTGGAAGAGAAGCAAAGCCTCTAGTGCGTCACAGCTTGCTTGACAAGTATAGACAGCCATACAAAACTTGCAGGGAATCACTTTCTAAACTTGAAGGACGAGCGAACATGCTGCGACGGACCATCCTTGCTTTTGCTGCCGGGACTTTTTTTGTGGGAACGCTGACGAGCGCATCAGCCCAAGCCTCTAATGCCTTCGTGAACACGCTCATGCCGGAGCCCGCTCATCTCGCGGTCGAAAACGGAGATCTGCCGCTCACCCCATCCTTCACCGCAGCGACGGACAGCTTTCACGATGCGCGGCTCGACGATGCTATCGGCCGCATGCTGAAGCAGCTCGAGAGCCACACGGGGCTGCAGATCGCCCTGGCTCCTTCGGCATCGAAGACCGGAACGCTGCTCATTACTGTAGACGGACCCGGCGAGGAAATTCAGAACGTCGACGAGAACGAGTCTTATTCGCTGGACGTAACTCCGAATGGCGCGCACCTGAAGGCCGCAACCGATGTGGGCGCAATGCACGGTCTGCAAACTTTCCTGCAACTGGTTCAAGCGGGCGGCTCCAGCTACATTGTGCCCGCCGTTTCCATTCAGGACAGCCCGCGCTTTCCCTGGCGTGGCCTCATGATCGACTGCAGCCGCCACTTCGAGCCGATCCCGGTCATCAAACGGACGCTCGATGGTATGGCGGCGGTCAAGCTGAACGTCTTCCACTGGCACCTCTCTGACGACCAGGGCTTCCGCATCGAGAGCAAAGTCTTCCCCAAGTTGAGCGAGCTTGGCTCCGACGGCGACTTCTACACGCAGGATCAGGCGCGCGAGATCGTGGCCTATGCCCGAGCGCGCGGCATTCGCGTGGTGCCGGAATTCGACATTCCAGGTCACGCGCAGTCGTGGTTTGTCGGCTATCCCGACCTGGCCAGCGCGCCGGGCAGCTATCAGATTGAGCATCAGTACGGCGTCTTCGATCCGGTGATGGATCCCACGCGCGAGAGCACATATAAATTCCTCGACAAGTTCGTTGGAGAAATGGCCGACATCTTTCCCGACCCTTACATGCACATCGGGGGCGACGAAAACAATGGCGTGCAGTGGAAGAACAGCCCGCGCATTCAGGCGTTCATGAAGGAACACAATCTGCACAGCACATCCGACTTGCAGACCTACTTCAATCAGAAGCTGCTTCCTATCCTGAAGAAGCACAACAAGCGCATGGTGGGCTGGGATGAGATCTTCGCGCCGGGATTGTCGACGGACGCGGTGATCGAGTCGTGGCGAGGTTTCGACTCGCTTGCGGCAAGCGCCAAGCAGGGTTATGAGGGGATTCTTGCTGCCGGATATTATCTCGACCAGATTCAGCCCGCCGGCCAGCACTACCAGGTTGATCCCCTGCCTGCGAACAGCAACCTTACTCCAGAAGAGAAAGCTCGCATTCTGGGCGGCGAGGCCGCAATGTGGGGCGAACATGTATCGCCTCGCAGCATTGATTCGCGCATCTGGCCGCGCACAGCCGCCATTGCCGAGCGCCTGTGGTCACCGCAAAGCGTAAACAATGTGGACGACATGTATCGTCGCCTCTGGGTGGAGAACATCCGGCTTGAATCGCTGGGGCTCACGCAAACTTCCCATGAGTCTGTTGCTTTGCGCGAGCTGGCCGGGACGGCGGCCATTGGGCCGCTGCGGATCCTGGCGAGCGTTCTGCAGCCTGTCGGCTTCGGGCAGCGCTACGAACTACAGCACACTTCTCAGCTCACCCCTATGGACCATCTCATCGACGCGGTGCGACCTGATCCGCCTTCGCAACAC
>DASZAG010000071.1:0-36605 GCA_035945555.1 Acidobacteriaceae bacterium | reverse complement strand
GTACCCTGAAGCGTGGGCGAGAGCGAAGACACGACGCCGCTGGCGGCGGCGAATCCAGCGATTGAGATCGTGGAAGAGCGGCTGACGCCGCTTCCTCCGACGCGGCCCGGCTCGAGCCTTGGTTCGTTTCGAGCGGTTGCGGCGGTGTGTCTCTGCGGCATATTTGCCTTTCTGAATCTTTACGTGACTCAGCCGATGCTCCCGCTGCTGGAGGGGATTTTCCATACATCGAAATCGGTGGTGGGGCTGACGGTGAGCGCGGCCACGCTGGGCGTGGCGATTTCGGCTCCTCTGCTGGGGGCGCTGACCGAGCAGATGAACCGCAAGCGCGTAATCGTGGCCTCGACCATCGCCCTGGCTGTGCCGACGCTGCTGGCGGCGACTTCTCCGGGGCTGCATACGCTGATTGTGTGGCGGTTTTTTCAGGGGCTGATTTCACCCGGAATTTTCGCCATCACCATCACCTACATTGGTGAGGAATGGGAGCGGCACGCGATGCCCATTGTGATGAGCATCTACGTGAGCGGCACCGCGGCCGGCGGATTCCTGGGGCGCGTGACGGCGGGCGTGGCGGCGGATCGGCTGAACTGGCGATGGTCATTTTTTATTCTCGGCCTGATGACGCTGGCCGGCGCGGCGATGATTTCGAGATGGCTGCCGCAGGAGAAGCGAGTGATTCTGCCGGAGCATCGCGTAGGACCAGCGGAGCAGTTGAAGGCGATGCTGCGGCACTTCCGGAATCCGCGGCTGGTGGCGACGTTTGCGGCAGGGTTCGGAATGCTGTTCGCGCTGGTGGGAACGTTCACCTACATCACGTTTTACCTGGCGGCCGCTCCGTTTGGCCTTTCGACCGAGGCATTGAGCTACCTATTTGCGATTTACCTGATCGGGCTTCTCGTGACTCCAGCGGGTGGAGTGCTGGTGACGCGAATTGGATTGCGCGCGGGCATTGGTCTTGCAGTGGCTGCGTGCCTCGCGGGAGCGCTGGTGACGCTGAGCCATTCGCTCTGGATCGTAGTGGTGCTGGGGCTGGGACTCGTTTGCACGGGTGTGTTTATGGCGCAGACGACGGCCAATACTTTTCTGCGCGTGGCGGCCCCGGCTGGTGGACGCGCCTCGGCTGCGGGGCTTTACATCTGCTGTTACTACGTCGGGGGAACGGTCGGCGGGGTGCTTCCTGCGTACATGTGGTCGATCGGCAAATGGCCGGCGTGCGTGGCGCTGATTGCGGGCGTGCTGGCGATAACGCTGGTTGTGGCGCTGGTGGGATGGAAGATGCCGTCGGCAAGCCAGCAGGCGATTTGATTCGGCGGTGTAGCGTCGGGCGCGTATAGTGGGACCCCAACAAGCTGACACTTTATTCAATTCCTTGATGCAGAGGCGTCAGAAGCCACGCTGCACCGGCAAATCTTCGACTTCTTCCGTCGGTTCCGGCGCTGCTCCGGCGCTTGAGAGCAGTGGAATCACCGTTCCCTGATGGAACAGCATTTGCCACTTGTAGGAGCGCAGGATCCAGACGGAGCTTCGCAGAGAAGTGCGGCTTTCTTTGTCGGAGAGTTGCAGCGTGACAATGTACGTCACGAGAGCGACTCCCGGCGCAAGCTCCTGCGCCTGAAATTCAGTGATTGTTGCCTTGAAGGGCGATTCGGTTTCGAGCGCGTCGAGAATTTGCCGTTTGGTCCAGGTGCGGCCTGAGCTACCGAATTCGCGGAAGGCGTCGGCAAGCAGTTCTGCAACGCCAGTGCGGTTGCGCCGGAATTCCGGACGAAGAAGATTCTCTTCGAGGACGCGAAGCTCGGCTTCGATGCTCAATATCCTGCCGCCTTTCCAAAATTTTGGCGGTGGTCGTGGCCTCCGAGAAGCTCACCTGTTGAGGGATCGACCGCGATACACTCTCCGTCGCTCCAGTGTCCCTGCACCTGAACGTTGTAGCCCATTGAGCGCAGGCGATTGATGGTCGAATCGGGGAATCCGGGTTCAAGGTAGACGACATCAGGCAGGAATTGCAAGTGGAAGCGCGGCGCATCGACGGCCTGCTGTATGTTCTGCCCCTCGTCGACGGCACTGAGGAGGATGTTGGCGACGGTTGTGATGATGCGTGAGCCTCCGGGTGAGCCGAGAACGAAGCGGACTTTTGCCTTTTTGGGGTCGTTGCCGGGGTCGTTTTGCAGCACGATGGTCGGGGCCATGCTGGAGAGCGGGCGCTTGCCCGGGGCGATGGAGTTGGCCGGGCCCTGGATAAGTCCAAACATGTTGGGCACCCCCTGCTTGGACGCAAAGTCGTCCATTTCGTCGTTGAGAACGAAGCCGAGGCCGGCGGCGGTGACTCCCGAGCCGAAGAGGTTGTTCAGGGTGTAGGTGACGGCGACGGCATTACCCTTTGGGTCGATGACTGAGTAGTGGGTAGTCTGGGTGGACTCGTGGCGGACCTGCTCCATGGTGGGCGGCTGAGGCAGGAACCCGGCAGGACGGCGAAGATCGCTGGAGGGGGTGGCCTGGTCCTGAAGGATGCTGTTGCGCCACGCGGCGGCATAGCTCTTGCTTATGAGCTGGGCTACCGGAATGGCGACGTAGTCGGGGTCGCCGAGATAGTCGTTGCGATCCATGAAGGCGCGACGGAGGGCCTCGAGGATGAGATGGATTTCCTCAGGGCTGCGGTCGGGCCATCGGCTGAGGTTATAGCCTTCGAGAATGTTGAGGGCTTCAATGAGGGTGATGCCGCCGGACGAGGGGGGCGGCGCGGAGACGATGGTGAAGTCCCGGTAGGTTCCGGTGACGGGGGCGCGCTTCTTCACGGAATAGCGGGCGAGGTCATCGACGGTGATGAGGCCGCCGCCAGCCTGAACGTCGGCGGCTAGCTTTTTGGCGATGGCGCCGTGGTAGAAGCTGGAGGGGTCAGCGGCGATGGCGCGCAGCGTGGCGGCAAGCAAGGGCTGGCGGAAGAATTCGCCGGGCTGGTAGTAGTTGCCATCGCGCTGGAATTTGTGGCGCGAGACGGGGAACTGAGACAGGTTATCGGCGTGCAGGGCCTTGGCTTCTCCGGTCGAGAGAACGTATCCGTCAGACGCAAAGCGGATGGCGGGCGCCATGACCTGCGCGAGCGTGAGCTTGCCATATTTCTGCTCGGCATAAACAAGCCCAGCCACGGAGCCCGGGACGCCGATGGCTTTGAATCCGTTGATGGAGGCGTTGGGGATGACGTTGCCGTTCGCGTCGAGATACATGTTGGCGGCGGCGGCCTGTGGCGCACGCTCGCGAAAGTCGAGGAAAGTGTTTTTACCGGCGTTGGCGCCCGCGGAGAAGTGGATGAGCATGAAGCCGCCTCCGCCGAGGTTTCCGGCGGCGGGATCTACGACTGCAAGAGCGAATCCAGTAGCGACAGCCGCATCGATGGCGTTGCCGCCTTCGCGCATGATTTCAACTCCGGCATCGGTCGCGAGGTGGTGGATGCTGACGACCATGGCATGCTGCGTGCGGACCGGCTCGTCGGCTTGAGCGTGCGCGAACGGCGCAACGCACAGCAGTGCAGAGAACATCAGGGCAGAAAAGCGGCTCATGACAGGGTAGTGTAGCGAAAAAGCGGATCGCTGATACCCACTCAGGCTGAGATATGTAAACCCGATGAGATGAAACCTGCTTATTCGTAGCGCAGCGCTTCGATGGGATCGAGTGTCGCCGCTTTCCAGGCGGGGTAGATTCCGAAGATCAGCCCGATGCCGAGCGAGACAGTAAACCCGATGAAGGCCCACATGCCCGACATGGTGGCGGGCAGAATGGTCACGATTTCTCGAATAAGGAACGTGATAATGGCCCCGATCACAATCCCAATTATCCCCCCGATGGCGCAGAGCGTAATTGCTTCCGTAGTGAACTGAACGAGAATGTTGCGCTTGGTTGCGCCGATGGCCTTGCGCACACCGATTTCGCGGGTCCGCTCGGTGACGGAGACCAGCATGATGTTCATGACGCCGACGCCGCCAACCATGAGTCCAACGCTGGAGACTGCGACCATGAAGATGGCCAGGCCGCCGGTGAGCGCTTTCCATAGGCGCGCAATTGTGTCGGGCGAGAAGATGGCGAAGTCATCCGGCTGCCAGCTTTTCACCTTGCGGCGTATGCGGAGGAGCTCGCGAACTTCTTCTTCGACCAGATCCTTGTTCTGGGGGCTGTCGTACTTCACGCTGATCCACATGGCGTTGTCTTCAGGGTGCAGCGAGAGGAAAGTGTTCAGCGGGAAGAGAGCGCGGTTGTCGTCAGGGTTGTCGCCGCCTCCGAAGGCTTCCTTGAGTTTGTCGAGAACGCCGATGACCGTGTACATGTCGCCCTCGATCTCAACTTCCTTGCCGATGGCGTTTGCGTTGCCGTTACCGAAGAGCTTGGTGTAGGTGTCATGACCGAGTATGACGACGTGTGCGGCGCGCTGATCTTCCTGCTCTGTATACATCCGGCCCTGCAGAAACTCCATCGAAGTGGTCTCCTGCACCGTGGTCTGGTCGCCTTCGAGCATGGTGCCCTGGGCCTGCTTTTTGCCGTACTTCACGCCGATGACGCCAACCTGAAAGATGGGGTTGACGTGGCGGGAGCCGGCGTTGACCGTGACCACGTGCGGCAGGCCGCGCATAGCGGTGGCGTCCTGCGGAGTGAGTTTTTTGCGGGCGAGCATGGCGGCGGTGGGCTGCACACCGATGACCGGCATGTGATAGCACCAGAGTACGTTGGACCCGAGCGAATTCACCCAGTTCTGCACGTTG
The DNA here is from genome assembly GCA_035945555.1 of Acidobacteriaceae bacterium. Classification (GTDB taxonomy): domain Bacteria; phylum Acidobacteriota; class Terriglobia; order Terriglobales; family Acidobacteriaceae; genus Silvibacterium. The sequence goes on along the minus strand of DASZAG010000071.1, from coordinate 31,854 downwards.
TTATTGAGACCGCTGATGATGGACGAAATCGCAATGACAGTGGTAACGCCGATGACGATGCCGAGGATCGTGAGCCCCGAGCGGAGCTTGTTGGTGCGCACGGTTTCAAGCGCCATCCGGACGGACTCGCCCGTGCTGCCGAGGCGCGTGAACCGGCTGCGCCTTGTCCTGGCTTTTTGGATTTCGGGTTGTAATTTTGTGGTCGCCATTTTATAGCTCCGACCTCAGCGCAACAATTGGATCGAGCGTGGCAGCCTTATGCGCGGGATAGACACCAAAGAATACGCCGATAGCTCCCGAGACAAATACTGCCAGCAGGACCGACCAAAGAGCGACATCTGACGGGAAGCCGATGACAAGAGTGACGATCTGAGCAGCGCCCGCACCGCCAAGAATGCCAATGGCTCCGCCGACCAGCGACATGGTTCCGGACTCGATGATGAACTGCAACAGCACGTCTTTTCGGCGCGCGCCGAGCGCCTTGCGTACGCCAATTTCCCGGGTGCGCTCCGTCACCGAGACGAGCATGATGTTCATGATGACGATGCCGCCCACGATGAGAGAAATTGAGGCGACGCCGATCACTACCAGCAGGAACGTGGAACTGAATTGCTTCCAGAGACCCACGAAGGTCTGGTTGGTGGAGATCTCGAAGCTGTCTTCCTCCCCTACGCGATCGTGGCGGCGCGAGCGCAGAATTACGCGGGCCTCATCGGAGGCGCGATCAAGCTGCGGGCCTACGGCGCCGGCCTTCACGTAAATTACAGGACTGTTGTTTGTCCCGTAGGTGTGCTGGTATGAAGTGATGGGGACAGCAACCCAGTTATCCTGGCTGAATCCAAGCGTGGTGCCCTGGCGCTCGCCCACTCCAATAATGGTGTAGGGCTCTCCGTCGACGCGAATCTCCCTGCCCAGCGGGCTCCCTTGCGGCATCAGGTCATGAACAATGTCGTATCCGACGAGAGCCACGCGGGAACCGTATTGCTGATCGGCCGGAACAAAGCTGCGGCCCTGCGCAATATTGATGTTGGAAATGCCGGGCATGTTCCAGGTCCAGCCACGAATGTCAGTGTTGTTGCTGGAGTGGTTCTGGTAGACAACCTTTCCCGTGGTGTTGAGGAGCGCGCCGACAGACTGGCAGCTCTTACATTGCTCCTGAAGGGCGTAGTAGTCGTCCAGCTGCATGTTCTTGCGCTTCTGGTATTTCTCCCACTGCTGATAACTGAAGATGACCGGCGAATCCTTGCTGAGCGTGAATACGTCAGCCCCGTATCCATATACCTTGGTTGCGACGTACTTGTTCACTCCATTAGTAAGAGTGATGACGGCAATAACAGACGACACTCCAATTACCACTCCCAGAAGCGTGAGCACGGAGCGGAGCTTGTTGGCCCATAAGGACTGGAGGGCGAGTTTTACCGCTTCTTTGAATTCCATTGCCGTAGGAGCGCGTTACACCCCAAGTTTACGCGAATCGGGCGCATAGCGCGGGCGCTGGAGGGTATACGCGGCTGGCAAAGGGATGGTTCCCCGGGAAGTTGATATCACGAGCTTTGACGGCGCAGCCGGCGCTCCAGGAATCCATCGAAAAGAGGGACGGTGAATGCATTGTCCCCATGCGAGGGGCTGTAAATCATGCCTTTTTTGATAAGCGCGGAACGGATTGGCGCAACAGACTGAACCTTAACTTGCAGTGCTTCCGCTCACCTTGGTATAGATTCCAAATCCGTTATCTATAGCTTCGCTGGTAGGTTCGAGTCATGCGGTCGTGCCAGCCGAGGCGCTCCTCGTCGAGAAGCGCCCAGAGCAGGCCGAGACCAAGGGGGAGGGCAGCGAGGCAGCAGGCTCCGACACGGCGCTGGAGCGACCTGCGGTCGGGGTTTTCGTCGTCGAAGGTGCAAAGCGCGATTCTGGCGTAGCGCATGCCCGGAGTGGTCTCAGCAAACGTGAAGAAGAGCCACTGATAGAGCATGCCGAAGCCCACCAGGGTAGCCGCCGCTGCGACCATGGCGGGTTTGCCTATGGGGAAATGCGGCGTGCAGGCTACAAACACCAGCACAAAGAGCAGAAACGCGAAGAGCACCAGCGACATATCTACCAGGCCAGCCATGACGCGGTCTCCCACAGGCGCGACCTGGAGGGTGAGTAAGTCTGCAAATCTGGGGTTCCCATGGGGACGGCGCGCGCGCGTCGAGAACGGCTCTGAGCGTTCCCCCTTTGGGGCGTGGGAAGCCTTGCGAACTTTGGCGTGGGCAGCCGACATTTCCGGCTCGGAATTCGATGGAGCGGCATCCAGCCGGATTGAGCTCCATTCGGGAAGAAATTCTTCCGCAGCCGAGGCGGGCTGATGCGAAATCGCATCTGTCTCAACCTCGAAAATGCGGAGTTGCGTTCCTTCCTCATCTTGACGCAGGGGGCCCTCTGCGATCCGCGGTCGCGCCTTGCGGGATGCCACAAGCTCGCGAGGAAACTCGAGCAAGCGGGCAGGCAGCGGCTGTGCAGGCGCAATCATGGCTTCTTCAAGGTGATCGATAACGTGCGGGTGGGGGTCAACGGTATGGGTCGAATGCAGCTGGGGGAGGCTGGGGGAGGGACCCTGGTGGCGCGCAGCCGGCAGCGATGCCGGATCAACACGGTAATGCTGCGGTTGCGGCGCTATGTGAACTTCTGATGCAACGACCGGCGCTGGAGAGGGCTCAGACTGCCCTTCCCCTTCAAGACCGGCCCATAGGACATCTGTAACAACCTGAGCGGCCTGACGCGCCTCGATCGCAGCCTTAACGGCAGCTTCAGCTGCCCGGGCAGCCTTGGCTGCTTCGGCGGCCAGCGCCTCGGTGTAGCTGGGCACTTTGGCATAGCGCTCGGCCACACGAGCGGCGACGCGGGCGCGTCCGGTGGAAACGGGGGGTTCCATGCCCGGCAAAGCCGGCTGCTGGGAGAAGGCGCCGCGCCGGTTGCGATGAGCGCTCAGGCGGGCGTTGACCTCCTGCTTCCACGCAGGTATAGCTTCAACGGGTGCAGCAAGTTCGGCAATCTGAGGAGAAGTGCTCAACGGTGAAACCTCTATTTTTATTTTGGGACGAACACCCGAAATGGTCCGAGGGGTTAGTCCTTCGATCAATCTTTATCCTGGGAAAGGTTTGAGGCGGCAGAGAAGACGGGCGTGCACACATATTCCGGAATGGAATACGAGGAATGCGACGGGTTGTCGATGACCAGAGCAGCGAGCAAGCAGGCGCGGGAACCTTATGGAGCTTTGTTATTCTTAGGTTGCCCGTCGCGATGAAAGCCCGCACCTTTTTATGTATCACGCTGCTCGCGCTGTGTCACCCGCAGCTTTGGCCGCAGGCAGTAACGAACGAGTTTCCCCCCGCGGCTGCGACGGCGACGGATGGGGCGACAGCCTCGCTCGAAAGCGAGCAGATTCCGGTGGCACACGTTGTACCTCAGCCCGCCTCGGGCGTGCCCGTCCGGATTGAGGCCGACACCCAGACCTACAAACAGACGAAGCAAGAAAAGCTCTACACGCTCACCGGGCATGTGGTCATCCATTACAAGGACTACGTGATCCACGCCGATCGAGTCACCTATAACCAGACCACATCTGAGATTGAGGCCGAGGGTCACCTGGAACTCGACGGGGGCCCGGACGACGCTCACCTGCTTGCGTCGCACGGCACAATGAACCTGGAGAAACACACCGGGCAGCTCTATGACGTCTCGGGCGTGCTCGCGGGTCAGAGTCTGCAGCGGCACAGTAAGAATCTCCTGAGCCCCACGAGCCCGTTCGCGGTAACGGCGCGTGAGCTCGTCGAGAACGGGCCAAAGGACTATCAGATTATCGACGGCACTTTTACATCGTGTGCGCTGCCGAACCCAGACTGGCGAATTGAAGCCGGAAACTTTTTTGTCGCGAATGGCATGGCAACAGGCAAAAGCAGCCTTTTTGAACTGGATGCGCTGCCATTCATCCACAAGCTTCCCGTGTTCTACCTGCCCTATGTCACGCATCCTGTGAACGGAGCGCAGCGGTCGCCCGGATTTCTGATTCCCGTCTTCGGCAACGACACTACGAAGGGCACGATCCTCGGCGAAGAGGTCTATTTTCCGCTGGGGCGGAGCGCCGATTTTCTCCTCGGGTCAGAATATTTCTCCAATCGCGGGTTTGCGCCGCTGGGGCAGTTTCGATACAAGGGACGCGAGCAGAACTTTGCCACAGTAAAGTTCCACAGCCTGCTCGACCGCCTGCCGGGAACGCAAAACCAGGGCGGAGTGGATTTGCTCGTGGATGGCCGATATGACTTTTCCCCTCAGACTCGCGCCGTGACGGACATGGAATATCTCAGCTCATATGCTTACCGGCAGGCTTTTGAAGAAAATTATGCGGTTGCGATCAACTCTGAGGTGAAGTCGCAGCTCTTCCTGACGCACACATATCAGAACCTCGTGAGCAGCGTGGACTTCGACCGCTACCAGAGCTTTGAGAGCAATGCCACCTCGGCAACCGGCGAAGAGGAAATCACCATATGGCATCTGCCTACGGCGGAGTTCGAGGGACTGGACCAGCGGCTGCCGGGGACGCCGCTGCTGTGGGGATTCAACGCCGCCGTTGCCGGGCTGTCGCGGGCCGAGCCAGGCTTCGATACCTCGGCGGCAGTGCCGCGGGCGGATTTTTCTTCGCATTTAGCGCTGCCCTTACATCTTGACGGCTGGACGTTCCGCCCAGTGGCCGCAGTGCGCGACACGTTCTACGGCAAGAGCCAGAATCCTGCGCCGCTGGGCTTTTTGCCAAGCGAGCGCGACGCCTCGTTGAATCGCAAAGATGTGGAGTTGAGCGCGGACCTGCGGCCTCCCGCGCTGGAGCGTGACTTTACCGCACCCTGGCTGGAACATTTGCTGGGCGGCGATGTTCGCCACGCGATCGAGCCGGATGTGCGCTACAGGTACGTGGAGGGCATCGACAACTTCGGCTCCGTGCTGCGCTTTGACTCAACCGACGTCGCGAGCGACACGAATGAAGCAGAATACTCGCTCACGCAGCGGCTGTTCGTGCGCAATCGTAAGCAGCACCCCTGCAAGGGCGATGACGCGCTGGGGCCGGATGACATGTGCGGCGGCGGAACCGTTGACTGGCTCCGCTGGCAGGTGTCGCAAAAATACTACTTCCAGTCGGACTTTGGCGGGGCGTTGACACGCCGCACGCGCAACGTCCTCGATACAACGCTGGATTTGACCGGCGTGGCGTTTCTTTTTTCGCCGCGCCACTACTCGCCGGTGATTTCCCGGCTGCACTGGCAAAGTTCAGCCAACACCGATGTGGAATGGGACGTTGACTACGACATCAAGCGCGGGCGGCTGGACGCAAGCAATCTGTTTGCCGGATACCACACGGGGAATTTCACGTTCAGCCTGGGCGACGCGCATCTGCATACCATTCCCACGCCGCCACCGGTGGAATTGCCGAATGCCCCGAGGGTAATCATCACCCAACCTGAGTTGACCACCTTCAACCAGGTGCGCCTGTCCGCCATTTATGGATCACCGACCAAACTCGGCCTGAGCGCGGGCGTCAGTTCCGGCTATGACTTCACCCTTGACCAGTGGCAATACTACGGCACACAGGCCACCTATAACTGGAACTGCTGCGGGCTGAGTTTTGAACTGCGGCATTATTCGTTGGGTGGCGTTCGCAACGACACCGAAAAACTCTACAGCTTTACACTGGCTGGCGTGGGCGCAGCAGGAAGCCTGAAGCGCGCGGAGCGGGTCATTACAGGCTTCTCGCCGTTCTGAATTCGCATCAAGCCTCTTCAAACAGCAGCCAGACGTGCAATCGCCTGTATGGCCAGTCCGCTTTATAATCAGAGGTTGCGCGCTCTGTGCGGCGCTCATGGATAACTTGCAGCACAGAAAGGATTTCGATGCCGACTGATGTAGTGATGCCCCAGATGGGGGAGTCGATTTTTGAGGGAACTCTTACGAAATGGCTGAAGAAGCCGGGCGACACAGTCCAGCGCGATGAGCCATTGTTTGAAATTTCCACTGACAAAGTGGACGCCGAGATTCCCTCGCCCGCTGCGGGCGTGCTCAAGGAAGTGAAAGTTGAAGCCGGAACGACAGTGCAGATCAACACGGTGGTCGCTGTGATTGATGAGGCCGGCTCCGCCGCCGCTGCTGCTCCTTCCGCTCAAGCCCCAGCAGCTAAGTCAACTCCTGTTTCCGCTGCTCCGAAATCAAACGGCGCAGGCAAGTCGGGCGCCGCTTCCACCTCGGCGCTGGCGACTTCGGGCCAGGGCGCGGAACCCGGTACGGACGTGGTTATGCCGCAGATGGGCGAGTCGATTTTCGAGGGCACCATCACCAAGTGGCTGAAGCAGGTGGGCGACACGGTGCAACGCGACGAGCCGCTGTTCGAGATTTCTACCGACAAGGTCGACGCTGAGATTCCGTCGCCTGCGGCTGGCGTGTTGAGCGAAGTCAAGGTTCCTGCGGGAAGCACCGTGCAGATCAACACTGTCGTCGCGGTGATTGGCGGCACAGCGGGCGCCGCGAAAGCTCCTGCCGCTGCGGCTCCGGCCCCCGCTGCAGCGCAGGCTCCGGCGCAAGCGCCGAAAGCACCCGTTGCTGCGGCAGCGTCAGCGTCAGCAGAACATGTGCGCTCGTCGCCACTGGTCCGCAGGATTGCGCGCGAGAACAATATCGACCTCGGTCAGGTTTCCGGAACCGGCGCTGCCGGTCGCGTCACCAAGGAAGACGTGCTCGGCTATCTGGCCCAGCCTGGCGGCGCGAAGCCTGCCGCAGCTGCCGCTGCTGCAGCTGCCGCTCCCGCTGCGGGAAAGCCCGCCGCTGCTGTGCCGGCGCCCGGCGAACTGGTTCCGATGTCGAAGATGCGGACGATCATCGCGCAACGCATGGTGGATTCGAAGCGGACCAGCGCCCATGTCCACACCGTCTTCAAGGTGGACTTCACCCGCATTGTGAAGCTGCGCGAAAAGGAAAAGAGCAAGTACGAGCAGCGCAACGGCGTAAAGCTGACCTATATGCCCTTCATCACGCGGGCGGCCGTCGCAACGCTGCGCAAAATGCCCATCATTACCGCGCAGATGGAAGGCGACGCGATACGCTATCCGCTGCACATCAACGTTGGCATCGCCGTGGCGCTGGATTGGGGACTCATCGTTCCGGTGATCAAGCAGGCCGAGGAAAAGAACTTTCTCGGCATTGCACGGGCCATTGCCGACCTCGCCGAGCGAGCACGCGGCAAGAAGCTGAAGCCCGACGAAGTCGGCTCAGGCACATTCACCATCACAAACCCTGGCATTTTCGGCGAGCAGTTCGGGACGCCAATCATCAACCAGCCGGAGTCGGCCATTATGGGCGTGGGCGGAATGTTCAAAGAACCCGCCGTGGTGACCGCAGAAGACGGCACCGACTCCATTGCCATTCGCCACTTCCTGCACCTGACGCTCGGCTTCGACCACCGCATTATCGACGGAGCGGACGCCGGCAAGTTCATGGCGGAAGTGAAGAAATACCTGGAGAACTGGTCGGAGGAAATCGGGTAATTCGGCTAATAAGCGGCTAATTAAGTAGCTCTATAAGTTGCGGGCGCATCAAAAGACTTGTGATCGCCCGCTGCTTCAATCCGGGTTGCAGTAAGCCTTTGCATTATCTTCGTGCAGGCCGCGTCGTCCGAGTTGTGAAACGCGGGGCAATCCCGGCCGATGCGCCTGAAATTGAGCATTATTGGCTCTGCGGAAAGTGCTTTCAATCGCATGACTTCGAATTTGATGAGGATGGAAACGTGAGCCTCGGGGCGCGGTTCCACGCATTTATTCATGTCGGCGAGAGCCATTCCGATATGGCGGCCTGAATCGCGCTGCGCCCCCGCTGGCGCCCGTGCGGGACGTTATAGCTGCGCCTTTGCCTCTAATACCCGCTTCACTGCTTCTTCGGGCGTCGTTCCCACTGCGGAGAGATGGCCCATCTTCCGGCCTTTGCGCGGTGTGTGCTTCTCGTACAAATGCAGCCGGACTCCCGGGATCGCAAGTGCGCGGTCGAAGCGTGGCTCCCGCGGTTGACCTTCTTCATCCAGCCACAGGTCGCCAAGGAGGTTGGCAATGGCGGCGGGCTGGACAATGGACGTGTCCCCGAGCGGCAAATTGCAGACGGCGCGAACGCACTGCTCAAACTGGCTCGTGGTACAGGCGCGCTCGCTGGCGTGATAGCTGTTGTGCGGACGTGGCGCGAGTTCATTCACAAGCAACACTTCGGAATTGTCTGGGGATTTTGAGACGAACATTTCAACCGCAATCAGCCCTTCGAGTCCGATGGCCTTTGCGATGCCGCAGGCAATGTCCTGCGCCTGCTGCTCGAGCGCGGGAGAAATCGATGACGGAAGAACGCTCCAGGCGAGGATCTGATTCTCGTGGTGATTGAGCGCGCTGGAGAAGCTCTTTGTTTCTCCGCTTGGCGCGCGGGCCACCATCACGGAGATTTCCTTATCCAGATCGACAGCTTTTTCAGCAACGCAGGCCCTTTGTCCGAGCAGGCGCCACGCCTCGGCGGGCGTAGTCGCGTCGCCGAAACCGAGCTTGACCTGGCTGCGGCCATCGTAGCCGCCGCGAGCGCTTTTAACGAAGAGCTGCGGACCGATTTCGGCGTGGGCTCTTGCCAAGTCGGATTCGGATTCGATGGCGCGATACGGACCGAGTGGAAAGCCGTGCTCGCGGAGCCACTTTTTCTGGAGTATGCGGTCCTGAATGATGCGCAATGCGGAAGCAGCTGGGCGAACCGGCGCGTAATTCGCCGCGGCTTCCAGACAGGCAAGCGATACCTGCTCAATTTCAAGCGTTACCACGTCACAGCCGCGAGCAAGATCGGCAGCCGCCCGGGCGTCATTCCAATTGCCTTCGAAGCAGGCATCTACGACAAAACGTGCGGCGCAGGAGGGATCGGGATCCATGACCTGGACACGATATCCAAGGGAGCGGGCCGCCATGGCAGTCATGCGACCGAGCTGACCTCCGCCAAGAATGCCGATGGTGCCGCCGGGAAGAATGATTGCAGGAGGCGCCATCAGGCGAGCTCCTGAGCGAGAACTTCCTCGCTGCGCTCGCGGCGCCACGCGCGAAGTCGCTCACGAAGTGCCGGATCAGTGACGGCCAGAATCTCAGCGGCGAAGAGCGCGGCGTTGGCGGCTCCAGGCTTGCCGATGGCCAGCGTGCCCACGGGCACGCCCTTGGGCATTTGCACGATCGAGAGAAGCGAGTCGATGCCATTGAGCATGGTAGCGGGAACGGGAACGCCGAGAACCGGAACCAGAGTCTTGGCGGCGAGCATGCCCGGAAGATGCGCTGCGCCGCCGGCTCCTGCGATGATGACCCGCAGGCCGCGTTCCTCCGCCTGTTCGGCATACTTGAAGAGCCAGTCGGGCGTGCGGTGCGCTGAGACTACGCGTGCCTCATGCGGGATGCCGAGAGTCTTGAGTATTTCGACGGCAGGGGCAAGGACTTCATAGTCGCTCTTGCTGCCCATGACGACGCCTATCAGCACTTGACTGCCACGAGTCGGCGCTTGCTTCGGGACTTGCTTCATTCAGCGATTATATTTGCTCGGCTGAAAGATGGAGGGAGGAGGCGCAGCGGGTGGGCTGCGCCTCCGGTTGTGGTATGCGATTAGAAAACGGGCGGGCCTCCACTGACTGGGATGGAGACGCTGCCGTGATTCGCCAGGGCAGTCGCGAAAGAAGCCGCCGGACCGGTTCCGGGGGTGAGGAAAGGGATGAGCGCGGCGACGGCTGAGTGCGGGCCGTTGTAGACGGCGTTGAGCCCGTCCGTCTGCTCGTAGTTCAGGTTGTTGGCGGGGTTGTTATTTCCAATTACACGGCCGAGGACGCGGTGCTCAGCCTCAATGCCCATGATGGAAGCTGCCACCTTTGCATAGTAGCGCAGGGTCTCGCTGGAGTTGGGTGAGTTTTCATCGACGACTGCGGCTTTGGTCGAGAACTCCTGAATGGCATTGAGGTAGGCGCCGATGAAGGCATTTTCGAGAGCGTTGAGCAGGCCCAGAAATGCTCCGAGAGTGTCGAAGCTTCCTGCGGGGAAGTAGAAGGTCTGCACCGGGTCGTCGTGTGCGCTGGAGATGCGGAGCAGAGAGCGGAACAGATTGGCGTGGGCGATCTCCTCGGAGAGCGCGGCCTGGAGGTAATTCACGTTTCCGGCATTGCCTCCGCTGGTGACGTTGGTGGCGGAGCCACCGGCACCCGCGAGATTGGGGTCTTGAATCACCGGGCCGATGAGGCCGTTGTAGTAGAAGGTGGTGGCGAGATCCTCGGCGATCAGGGCGGCGGTGAAGATCTCCTTCACGGTATCTTTGCCCTGCTCGGTTTCCTGCGTTCTCTCCGCCCAGGATTCGGTTTCATCGGCGAAGGCGGTTCGCCCCAGGGCGAAACTCGCGGCGGTTGCGCCAACTCCGAGAATGCCCGCCTGGCGGAGAAAACTGCGTCGGCCGATGCGGGCCTGCGCGAGGTTGTTGAGCGAGGTGATGCGGGTGCTGTCCATGTGAACCTCTCTTTGGCTTCGAGACTGTGTACTGCGTTTGTCGTGCTGCGTTGATAAGGGGGAAAGTGGCTCCGATTACTGAACGCGAGCGGAAAGAGATTCGGATGTGGAGAGAATTTGGCGATTTTGACCGCATGAAACTATGGCGATCGATGTTGGGGCAAAAGCAAAGCCTCCGCCGGAGCGGAGGCTTTTTGTAGAGCAGGCTGAGCGGCTACTGGAGCGTGATGCCGCTCTTGGCCGCAGCAGCGTTCTTTTTCTCTTCGTTGGCCTTGCGAGTGCTCATGGCTTTCTGGAGCCACTGATCAACGAGCGCCATGTCAGCCTTGCGGGCGGCATCGTCGCCACAATCAAGGTCGGCCTTGCGCCGGTAGGTCAACTGGAGGTAGGTCATCGCATCATCGTAGCTCGGGCGAATTTCGACTGCCTTCTTGAGGTAGTCGATGCCCTGATTCACGAGATCTGTGTTCTCCTGCACGAGCGTCTGGCAGGTCTTTTTCGGCATTTTTGGATTGCCCTGGCCGTCATCCTGCATGCCGATGCCCTTAAGCTCCTTGACGGCGTTGCGATAGGCGAGGCGCCAGTCGACGCTGCCGATGGTATAGGCGGCTTCCGCGTCCTGAGGATCCGCCTCAAGGACCTTCAACTGCCACTCTTTCGCTTTGTCGTACTGGTCAATGTTGAAGTAGATGCTGGCGATGCCCTTCATGCTGTTGATGTCGCCGGGCTTCTGGACGAGGACCTTCTCAAAGTTCTGAATCGCAAGATTGGCTGTCTTCAGATTGTCAGCCGAGGTTAGATCGGGAACAACCTGCTGGGCATATGCGGTGGCCAGGTAAGAGCGCGCCATGGGCAGCGAGGGATCATCATTCACGGCCTTCTCGAAGTGGTTGATGGCTTCCTCGTAGCGCGCGCTCTTGTATGCCTGAACACCTTTATTCAGTTGGTCGCGGGCCTTGAGCTTCTGGCAACCGGTTACAGAAACCAGCAACGCAAGGGTTGCGGTGGTGATCACCGGAAAGCGTGCATGTCGATTCATTTCTCTGTCTGTTCTCCTTCAACCGCCGCGCATGTCCTGACGGCTGGGATGGTCAAGCCCGCCGGGAGAATTAAATCCCCCGGTGTGTGATTTTACTTGGTCTGCGGCGAAGCGCAACTGGCTACGCGATGCCGACCTGGAATTTGCGCGAACCCGGGCAGACGGACTCGCGGGAACGACTGTGACTTACTGGCCGGCTGCAATCTTGGGCGTGATGAGCCCGATGTGATCGACACCGACAGAGTGCGCAACGTCAATGGCGTCCGCCACTGAAGAAAAGTTCAGGTTCGGGTCGCCCTGGACAAACAGAACCTTCTCCGCGCGGATCGAGTAGATGGAGTCCAGCTTCGATTTCAACTGATTGCTGGCGACATCTTCATTGTTGATCTTGAAGCTTGGGATCCCGTTCGCACCGTTGGTGATCTCTAATACCACCGTCAGCGGATTGGGCGGCTGCGGCTTGTTATTTTTGGGCGGCTGGGGCACCAGCGCGTCGAGCCCCTTGGGGGTCTGCGGCACGATGACCATGAAGATGATCAGCAGCACCAGCAGCACGTCGATCAAAGGGGTTACGTTCATGTCCGAGTTAAGTCCGCCCGGACCGCTGCCTGTTGACATTGCCATAAGTCAAAATCCTCTTTACTAAAAACCTGTATCGGCTATTCGCCGCCCGCCACGCCTGTTGGAGGCCTGTTGGTCTGGCGGTTCTCGGTCAGCAATCCGATTTCTTCAACGCCCGCTGTGCGGACTGCGTCGATCGCATCTTCGACGGTGCCGTAATGAGCGCGTGCATCCGAGCGGAAGTAGACTGTTTTGTCAGTCTTGTTCTGCAGCAGATCGGAAACTTTCGAACCGAGGTCAGCCAGAGTGACCTGGTCCTGTCCGAGGTAGACTTTGCTGTCGCGCGTGATCGCGACGGTCACTGCATCCTGCTTGCTGGCGTTGTCCATGGCGACCGCGGTGTTGGTCTGCGCGAGCGTCACGTTCACTTTTTGGTCCAGCATGGGAGTGATGACCATGAAGATGATCAGCAGCACCAGCATCACGTCCACCATTGGCGTGACGTTGATGTTGGAGTTTACCTTGCTGCCTTCGTCTCTCTTTGCGAGTGCCATTCTTTACTCCGTTATCCGATTTCCTGCTCTATCTCCGGGAAAATGCGGCGCCGGGAGCGGACTGGGGCGATGCCTGCCCCACTCCCGGCGTGTGATTCCCGCTGCGATGAGCCAATTACCGGCGACCGCTCTGCTTGATGAAGTAGTCGACCAACTCGCTCGATGAGTTATCCATCTCGACGTCGAAGGCTTCCACTTTGTTGGTGAAGTAGTTGAACGCCCAGACGGCCGGGATGGCGACGAGCAGACCGAAGGCGGTGGTGACCAGCGCCTCAGAAATACCGCCGGCGATGGCCGCGATACCCGTGGTGTGCTGCGTGGCAATCTGTCCGAACGCCTTGAGAATGCCCGCGACGGTGCCGAACAGTCCGACGAAGGGGGCGGTGGAACCGATGGTGGCCAGGCCGCCGAGTCCGCGCTTCAGCTTGGCGTGGACAATCGCCTCTGCACGCTCAAGTGCGCGCTTCGAGGATTCGATCTGCTCCGCGGTGACCGAACCGCCGCTACCGTAGTTGCGGAATTCCTGGAGGCCGGAGGTGACGACTTCGGCGAGGTGCGACTTCTTGTTGCGGTCAGCAACCTTGACGGCTTCGTCGAGCTTGCCCTCTTTAAGAGCGCCGGCGACGCGGGGAGCAAACTCGCGTGACTGCTTGCGGGCTGCCGCGAAGTACAGATAGCGGTCAATCATGACGGCCAGCGACCAGATTGACATGATGAAGAGCAGGATGACGACACCGCGTGCCAGCCAGCCCATCTGGTTCCAGAGGGCCATCGGGCCGAACCCGATGCTCTGGTCGTCCTGGAAAAAGGCGCCCAGGCTCGAGGCATGGACGGTGAGTAGATGCATATGAGCGAGAATCACTTGAATCTTTCCTCCTAAGGAGTAACTACTGGAATTTCACTTGCGTTTGGCGGCTGCGGACCGATCCCCTAACCTGCGGAGAGCGGACCCGGGCATCAACCGCCGAGGGTAAAGACAACGTTCACCTGAGTTTCAACCTCAACCGGCGTGCCATTGAGCAGGTAGGGTCTGTAACGCCAGGTTCTTACAGCTTCAATTGCAGCCTGCTGCAGCATTGGTGGGCCGCTCAGAACCCGAAGATTCTGGATTGTGCCTTCCTTCGAGATCGAGGCTTGAAGAACCACGGTCCCTTGGATGCGCGCAGCCTTGGCAATGGCGGGATACCGAATGTCTTCGCCGCCAATTTTATTTCCAGCGATAACGCCGGCAGAAACCGCGATTCTTTTCGGGGGCGCAGCCTTAACTGTGGGGCCACCTGTGCCCATGCCACCGAGAATGCCGCCCATCACGCCATTGGCGCTGCCGCCCGACATACCTTCCATGCCGGCGACTCCGCCCATGCTCGGCGGCGGTGCAGACTGGTGTACCATCTCGACTTTTTTGGGAATTTTGCTCGGCGCCGTGAGCGTGTTGTTCATCATTTGTGAGACGAACTTCTCAACATGCACGGGAGCCGGCGGTGGCGGGGGCGGCGGTGGCGGTGGCGGCGGCGGTGCAACCAGCAGCGTCGTCATGGCGGTGACAGGCAGAGCATCCGGATAAATCAACGGATAGAGAATCATCGCCGCTACAATGGCAAAATTCAGCCCAGCGCCGATCCAGACAAAGTACTTGCTCTTGGTCTTGATCCTGCCGCCGGATTCCATCAGAGCATCTTCAAACATGACCTACCTCTGACTTCCAAACATTCGTTACCACCTATAGACACCGCACAGTTGAGATTTTGTTCCCGGGTTCCGCTATCTTTTTTTCTTCAACGCAGTCAGCTTTTTTTTGAGGGCTCTCCCGGGCAAATCAGGTGAGCGCTTTCTTTTATCACAAACCCTATACGATGCGAAAGACCTAAACTCGGCTCCGTTTGCCGGCCGGCAAAACTGCCTTTTTCCCGCTGCGCGAGCGCCAGTCCTGATAAGCCACCAGCATGGGCGCCGCTACGGCGATGGAGGAATAGGTTCCAATTAGGATGCCGATTACCAGCGCGAATGAGAAGCCATGCAGCACTTCTCCACCAAAAATATAGAGTGAGAGCACCGTCAGGAATGTCAGGCCTGACGTCAGCACGGTTCGGCTCAGCGTCTGATTGATGCTGCGATTCACCAGATCGGCCAACTTTTCTCGCCTGCCGCCCATGCGCAGATTCTCACGAATACGGTCGAAGACGACGATGGTGTCGTTCATCGAATAACCGATAAGAGTGAGGATAGCGGCGATGACGGTAAGCGATATCTCCTGGTTCATAAGCGAGAACGCGCCAATCGTGATGATGGTGTCATGGAATACGGCCACAACCGCGGCCACGCCATAGATCAGCTCAAACCGGAACCAGAGGTAAATCAACATTCCCGCGAGCGAGTAAAGGGTCGCTGCAAGCGCCTGGTGACGAAGCTGCTCGCCTACCTGCGGACCTACGATCTCCACGTTGCGCACGGTAAAGCCAGAGAGATATGAGTCCTGCTTCAGCTCATTAAGAACGGCGGGATCGACAAGGCCGGACAGATCATTGATGTTCTGAATGATGCCGCTGTGCTGATTGTCGCGGTAGTTCCAGATTGCGTCCGCCTGCTGGGTGTACTTCTGAGTAGACGTTTCGCTCTGCCCAATATGCTCAGGGTCTTTCTGGATAAGCCAGTTGGCAAGCTCACCGCGGCCAATGTTGTCGAGGTCGACTTTGCCGCTGCCCTGGCTCTGCCTTCCCGTCGCAGAGTAGTTCTGGGTCAGCGTGGATACGATGTCCGCGCGGCCAGCATCGATTGCGGATTCGCTGCTGGCGGTTTGGGGCAGGGTAACGATGACTTCATCATTCGCAGCTGGCCCATAGGTAACAACGGGAGCATCTTTGAGGCCGACCTTGTGCGCGGCGTCGCGGATGCGGCCTATATCTGGAGCCTCGGCGAACTTGACGCGAACGACGGTGCCGCCGCGAAAATCCACATCAAGCGGCAGGTGATGCCAGAACAGCAGCGAGATAATGCCCGACACGCTGAATATCAGCGAGAATGCGAGGAAGTACCACTTCTTCCCCAACCAATCGATTTTTACTTCCCCGAAAAATTCCACGAGTTTGATTCCTCAGGGGCAACGGCCCCAACCAATTCCAAAAACTTGTACTTCCCGCTGACCTTCCGGCAGAAGCGCTTGCCTGGACGGCCAGTCCTTATATCGAGATCGGCTCGCCGCGCAGCCGCTTGTTCAGGTGCGCATCGAAGATCACACGTGAAACAAAGACAGCCGTAAACAGGTTGGCGCAAAGACCAACGGTCAGTGTGACAGCGAATCCTTTGACCGGCCCGGTTCCGAAGAGGAACAGAATGGCGGCCGCGACGACCGTCGTCACGTGTGTATCCAGAATCGTTGTCCACGCGTGCGCGAAACCCTGGTCCACAGCGGCTGCGGGACTCTTACCAGCGCGCAGCTCTTCTCGTATTCGCTCAAAGATGAGCACGTTGGAGTCGACGCCCATACCAACCGTGAGGATCACCCCGGCAATTCCCGGCAGGGTGAGCACCGCGCCGCTATATCCCATGAATCCGAGCAGGATGAGGAGGTTGAGGATCAGGGCCAGGTCCGCATTGATGCCCGCGCCGCGGTAGTAGATCAACATGAACACCAGCACCGCGAGCATGCCGATGATCGCAGCCATGACGCCCTCGCGAATCGAATCAGCGCCGAGCGACGGGCCGATGGTGCTCTCCTGAAGATAGTGGAGTGAAGCCGGCAGCGAGCCGGTGTTGAGAAGCATCGCCAGATCATTGGCTTCTTGCGGGGTCATGCTGCCGCCGGAGATCGTGCCCTGGTCGCGGATCTGGTCGCGGATATTCGCCACTTCCTGAATCTTGTTGTCGAGCACAACGCCCAGCGGCTTGCCCTTGTTGGCTCCGGTGAACTGCGCAAAGTGGTCGCCGGCAGAGGTGGTAAGGAAGAACTCCACCTCAGGCTGGTTCGTGTTCTGGTCCGTGCCGACGCGAGCGCTGCGAATGTCTGTGCCGCTAACCTCGGGGACCTGCTTGACCTCATACCAGCCGGAGGGGTCCACGCCCGGAGCTGTTTGAACAAGCTCCGCGCCGAACGGAACCACGCCACCAAGCTGCTGCAGACCATCCTGCTGGCTGGTGTAGGGACCGCCTTCGACCAGGTGAATCTCGAGTCGGGCGGTGGAGTTGATGACGCTCTTGACGCGCTGGAAGTCGTCGATGCCCGGCAGTTCAACGAGAATTTGATAATTGCCGAGATTGTACGGCTGCACAACCGATTCGCTCACGCCAAGCGAATTCACGCGCTGATTGATTACCGCGACCGACTGGTCCAGCGTGCGTTTTTTCAAATCCGCCTGCGCGGTGGGCTTCATGCTCAGGGTCCAGGTGCTGCCACTGGCGTTCGCAGAAATGTCATACTGCTGCCCGTACTGCGCGTTGACGATGCCGCGGAGCGCGGTGCCCTGGTCCAGCGGAACATTATTGATCTGGATCTCTTCAGGATGCCCCTTCGGATCAGGCTTTACTGCAGTCGCACCGGTGATCCCGTTCTGCTGCATGGCCTGCTGGATATGCGCGGTGTCACTGTCGGTTGTCGCGCCTACGGCCTCGTCGACCATCACTTGCAGGATCAGGTGCGTCCCGCCCTTGAGGTCGAGGCCCAGGTTGATCCGCTTGAGGAACGAGTCTTTGAAAGCCGCGCCGGAGAAGCCGCTGGGGATGCCGATGATTCCGAATACGAAAACAATGAGGACGGCGACGATGAGGATGGTTTTCTGTGTCAGATTCTTACGCATGGCAATGGGTGAATGAGCTACTTGGCCGCCTCGTCGGTGGTTACGGAAGCGATCGCGCTTTTGACCACTTCGATCTTGATGTTGTCCGGTGGAATGCGGAGTTGAATTGTTTCGTCCTTAATGTTCAGGATGACCCCACGAATACCACCGCTCGTTGTGATTTTGTCCCCGGTCTTAAGGCTGCGAAGCATCTGCTGCCACTGCTGCTGCTTTTTCTGGTTAGGCCGGATGAGCAGCAGCCAGAAAATGACAATGATCAGGAGGAAGGGCAGGAACGAGACAATGCCCGCACCTGAAAACGAAGGCACCGCGGCAGCCAGAAGTAGACTTGTCAATACACAATCCTTTTGGGCGGGAGAAAACCCGGCTCCGCGCCTCTTACATCACAAGATTCTTTGAGGAAAGGCCCCAGGGTGAGGAATTCTTGTGCCCAATCGGGGCTTCGAACAGCTCCTGCTGCTTCCTACTCGGCGCACCTGCCGCCCGCTCGCAAGCGACCACAGAAACGCTTACCCTTTAGCATCGCGTACAGAATTAGAGTGTGTCAAGGGACTCGATCCAATGACACGCACTCGCGTATTTCTCATTCCGACCGAAGCGTCTGTATCGGGTCAACCGAGGCGGCGCGGCGAGCAGGCAGAAGGCATGCCGCAGCGCCCGCAACCATCAGCAGCGCCACAGCGCAGATGGCAATCGCAGGATTGAACGGACTTGTTTGAAACAGCAGGCTCTCGAGCAGCCGCGCAAACCCGAACGCCGCTGCAATCCCCACAATGGCTCCGGCTACCACCGGCTTCAGGCCCTCGCGCAGCACTTGCGCGTAAATGTTCGCGCGCTGCGCGCCCAGGGCCATGCGCACGCCGATCTCCTGCCGGCGCTGCACGACTGAGTACGTGACCACGCCATAGACTCCAAGCCCTGCAAGCAGCCATGCGCAAATTGCGAACAACAAGAGCAGGTCCATTTCAAACCGTCGCGTCGCTACTGAATTGGACACGATTCCAGTAAGTGTGCGGATGTTGGGTACGGCAACGGCTGGGTCGATACTCCATACGGATTTCCGAAGCGCGTTCGCCATTGCGGTCGGATCCAGTTGGGTGCGAACCAAGATTCCGGCGCCGGAACCACTGCGATACCAATACGGCACATACACCATCATGGGGTCGGGCCGGGCAAGCTCAATGGTCCGCGCGTTTTCTACTACTCCAATCACCGTGAACGTATCGGTGCCGCGAACAAACTGCTGGCCGATAGCGTCTTTCCCAGGCCAGAGCGTCTTTGCCGCCAGTTCAGAGATCACCGCGTCATTCTTGCCATAATCGTCATCGCTCAAGAAGCGCCCAGTCACGAGCGGCAAACGAAGAGCCGAAAAATATCCCGGGCTTACCCAGCGGAAATGTTCGATCGGCAATTGCATAAGCGGCCGCGCGTCTCCGCGGACCCGCAGAATATCGATCCAACTGTCGCCGTTGAGAGGCAATATGCTCGTGATTCCCACGCTTTGAACGCCCGGCAATTGCTGCACCTGTCCCAGCAACTTTCTGTAAAACTCCGCGCTCACTTTCCGGTCGGAATATCCCTTGCTGGGCATGTCGACACTGGCAGTCAGCACACGGCTTGCGTCAAAACCATGTCCTATGTTCATCAGGCGGTAGAGGCTCGCCATCAGAAGGCCAGTTACCAGCACCAATGCCACGCTTATGGCGACTTCCGCAGCGACCAATATCTTGCGCAGCCGCTTTCCCCCGCGCGATTCGCTTGCAGAGCGCGACTCGCCCTGCAATGCTTCCTGAGGCTGTGATCGCCAGCTCATCCAGACTGGAGCCGCGCCTGCCAGCAATGCAGCGAAAATCGCCAGCAGGACCGCAAATCCGGCGCCCGCCCAGTCAACGTGGAGCGCACCACGAAAGTCGATTGTCGCCGGCAGAAAATGCTGAAGAAGTGGCACCGCCGCAGCCGCCAACAGGAGTCCTAACGCGCAACCGACGAAGGCGAGTACGCATGCTTCTCCCAACGAAGCTCGCAACAGATCGGAGCGCCTTGCCCCGAGAGCCATCGCCACCGCCATTTCCTTTCGCCTGCCTACAGCGCGCGCCAGCAGCAGATTGGCGAGGTTGATGCACCCGATCAGCAGCAATCCGGCGACCGCCGCGAGCAGAATCAACAATGGCTTGCGGTTGGCTCCTACAAGATATTGCTGGAATGGATCGAGTTCCGCGGACAGAGTCATTTTTTCATCGGCAGAGAGGCCGGCGGAAATTGTGTGCTCAACTGCATCCAGTTCCCCCGTCGCCCGCGCAACAGAGATTCCCGGCGTGAGCCGCGCCAGGCCGAAGTAATTAAATTCGCCCGCCCTGTCCTGCAACTGCTCCTTCGTGAAAGCAATTGGTATCAGGGCTTGGGCCTGCTCGCGCCGATTCATACTTAATACGCCGGGACCGAAACCCTGCAGATTCGGCAGAACAAAATTCGCCGGCATCACTCCGATCACCGTATACAGAAACCCATTCAGAGGAACCGTGGCGCCCAGAATTTTGGGGTCGCCGTGAAACTGGCTTTCCCACAGCCCATGCATCAGCACGATTACATTTCCGCGCCCGGGCTGGTTTTCAGCTTCGGTAAACTGCCGCCCCAGTTGCGGAGCCATGCCCAATACCGAAAAGACTCCGGGCGTCGTGCGCAGCACCGATATCTGCAAGGGATGATCGTCTGTTCCCATCGGCATGCTGTCCTGCCTCATGACGGCCATCGACTCGAAACTGTGACTGTACTGCTGCCAATCGACAAAATGGTTGGCGTTCACAGGAAGCGTAGGGTAGATGTCCTTAAACTCGGCGGCGGACTCCTGCATCACTACCAACCGATCGGCCCTGGGATACGGAAGCGGCTTCAATAGAGCGTCGTACACCAACGTAAAGATCGACGTCGTCGCTCCAATCCCAAGTGTGAGCGTCAGGACCGCGACCGTTGCGAAGCCAGGTGACCTCAGCAATCGACGCACAACTTGCCGAAGATCACGGCCCAGATTTCCGATCGAAATAAGACTCATCATTCCCTGTCCTTCAGGAATATCGTAAGCCTCTCCGTATCAATACGGCCCCTACTTGGCCGGCGATGCATCCTCAATCTCCGCCCGAACCCGCCGCATCGTGTCCAGATAAAACGCCAGATTATGCAGCGTGTTCAGCACTGCGGCGAGCGGTTCCTGAGCCGTTATCAAGTGTCGCAGATAGGCGCGACTGTAGCGTGCGCACACCATGCAGCCGCAAGCCGGATCGGGAGGCCCCTGATCGTTCGCGAATTTCTTGTTCTTAATGTTGAGGCGGCCCTCTGACGTGAACAGCAGCCCGTGGCGCGCGGCGCGTGTCGGAAGCACGCAGTCCATCATGTCCACACCCATGCGTGCGTACTCGGCAATCTCATCGGGATAGCCGACGCCCATCACATACCGGGGCTTGTCCGCTGGCAGGTGCGGCAGGGTTTCAGCAATGATCTCTCGCGTCAGTTCGCGGGGCTCACCCACGCTGAGGCCGCCGATCGCGTAGCCGGGAAAATCCATCTCCACCAGGCGCGCAGCGCATTCACGGCGCAGATCCGTGTACATGCCTCCCTGCACTATCCCGAACAGGCTCGGGGTTGCGCCCTCGAATGTCGAGTCCCAAGGCCGCTCATGCTTATGCGCGTCGAAATGCTGCTTGCTGCGCGCAGCCCAGCGCAGTGTGGTGTCGAGCGAGTGGCGCGCGCGGGCACGGTCCGCAGGATATTCGGTGCATTCGTCAAAAGCCACGGCAATGTCGGAACCGAGCGCGATCTGCACGTCCATCGAGTGCTCGGGCGAAAAGAAATGGCTCGATCCGTCGAGATGCGACCGGAACTGCACGCCGTCTTGCGTAACCTTGCGCAGCTCGTTGAGGCTGAAAACCTGGAACCCGCCGGAGTCGGTAAGGATCGCACGCGGCCAGCTCATGAAACGGTGCAGCCCGCCAAGCGAGCGGATCAGCTCATGCCCCGGACGCAGGTAAAGATGATAGGTGTTGCCGAGAATGATCTGCGCGTCCAGCGCCTCCAATAAGTGTTGAGGCACCGCCTTGACCGACGCCGCTGTCCCCACCGGCATAAAGACAGGGGTCTCCACCGCTCCATGCGGAAGCGTCATGGTGGCTCGCCGCGCTGGTCCGCTGGTTTTATGGATTTGAAATGGGAGAGGCACTGAGAGAGATTGTACGGGGATTAGGAATTGGACTTGCGATGGCGCAGCAGACTTTGGATGTCGCGGGCAGAGTGAAGGATTCCAATGACAGCTAGTGGACGCTTCTGCGCCATGTAGATTACTTGATATTTGTACCGGTGAACTGGCGAAAACAACAGCGATCGCTTCCCCGCCAGATCGGGACGCATATGTCCGATTCCCGGCGTAACTGCAATTAGCGCGATGTGCTCATAGATTGCGGCAAGAACTCGGTCCGCAGCCTCCAAACTTTCATCAGAAATCGAGTCCCAAATCTCGTTGAGATCGGCTCTCGCAGCCGGTGTAAGGAGGTATGCGAAGTTGCTCATATAAGGAAATACCGGACTCAGGCAGATTTTTTACGCCGCAGGCGCGATTTTTCCCTGATCTGAGCGAAAACCTTCTCGCCGTCCAGCAATTCTCCCGCTTCAGCCTCTGCGATGCGTCGGTCTAATTCCGCTTGAAACTCTCTCAGCGCCCGCGCATGCTCCTTTTCGTTTTCCTCCAATAAGCGAATGGCCTCGCGAACCACCTCGCTGGCCGAGGTGTAGCGCCCCGTTTTCACTTTGGAATGAACGTACTTTTCGAGTTTCGGCGTGAGCGAGACATTCATGGCGAAATTCCTCCTGCTCCACAAGAATAACAAGCTTTAGCAATTTTTGTTATTGCAAATCGCAAGAAAGCCCGCGCTCACTACAAGCGCGGGCTATCCGAATCGTTACTCAGTGAGCAGCGGGCGCAGCCTGCGGAGCAGGCGTGGCGGCGGCTGGCGGCTTGGGTGCCGGGGGCTTCTTCGGCAGTTCCTTCTTACCAGGAGCCAGAATCGCGTGCAGCGTCGTGCCTTCCATGCGCGGCATGAACTCTACTGTCCCGGCGTCGCCAATATCCTGAATCAACCGATTAATAATGTTGTACCCGAGGTCACGGTGGGCCATCTGGCGGCCCTTGAAGCGCAGTGAAGCCTTCACCTTATCGCCTTCGTTCAGGAAGCGCACGGCTTGGTTCTTTTTTGTCTGGTAGTCGTGCTCGTCAACCGTCACGGAGAACTTAACTTCCTTAACGGTTATCACTTTCTGCTTTTTGCGGGCCGCGCGCTCACTCTTATCCTTCTCGTACAGGAACTTGCCATAGTCCTGGATGCGGCAGACCGGCGGGACAGCATTGGGCGAAACCTCAACCAGATCCAGCCCGCGTTCGCGGGCGATCTTTAATGCTTCAAATGGCGGAAGGATGCCGAGCTGATTGCCTTCATTATCGATAACGCGCACTTCGCGCGCGCGGATTCTTTCGTTGGTGCGGATAAATTGTTTGGCCGAACGCTTGTCGATGGGTTTCCTCCAAAAAATGCACGGAACAGGGCCGTGTAGCTTGTTAGTATACCGTGCTTCTGTTTATTTCGATGCGGCCGACCGGGCCGGCGGCTCCGAAGAAATTACTGCACCAAAAGGAGTGCGTCAGTGGTTCCGGAGCCGACACGCGCCTCCACCATCCGATTGGGCGGGATCGCTCCGGCAACGTCAACCTGTAGGAAGTTGGCCGTGAGTGCGGGTGTGTGGCTCGTCGTTCCCCCTTCGAGCGTAATGGCTGAAAACGACCGCCCCCCAAGGCGGGTGCGAAATTCACGGGCCTTCTCACCAGCCATCGCCCGCAGCGCCGCCACCCGCTCGTTCACGGCGCCGGCCGGAACGGGATTCTCCCGGTGCAGGTCCCATCCGGGCGTCCCCGGTCGCGGCGAGAACGGAAAGACGTGCAAATACGTAAGCGGCCGCGCTGCAATAAAGCGATAGCTTTCCTCAAACAACGCATCCGTCTCGCCGGGAAACCCGACCATCACGTCGGCCCCAATGGCTGCGTCCGGCAGCGCGGCCCGAATCTCTCCGACTCGCTCGGCATAATGCCAGGGCCGATAGCGGCGGTGCATCTTGCGAAGAATCGTGTCCGACCCCGACTGCAGCGGCAGATGCGCGTGCGGAGCCAGCCTGGGGTGCGCCGCCACGGCAAACTCCCGAAACAGCGCCAGCAACTCCGAACTCCAGTCCATCGGCTCAATCGAGCTAATCCGCAGGCGCGACAAGCTGGTCTCGCGCAGAATCGCACCGACCAAATCAATCAAGCGCAGTGCCCGGTTCAGGTCGCGTCCCCATCGGCCCAGGTTGATGCCGGATAGCACCAGCTCCTGCCCTCCGGAATCTGCAAACCGCCGTACATTTTGCAGGCACGTTTCCAGCGGCACAGACCGGCTTGGCCCACGGGTCGCCGGTATCACGCAGAAAGAGCAACGGTTTCCACAACCGTCCTGCACCTTCAGGTTCGGGCGGGTCTGGTGCGCATCTGCTGCAAATGGGAGAGCCGCCAACTCCGTGTGAGCGAAAGCTTCGTCCACATAAATAGGTGCTGCGCCGCTGGTCAGCGCAGCCAGCGGAACCAGATCACGAAACGCGACAACCGGCTGAAGAGCCAGCAGGGATGCCGCCGCGTCCACCACCAAGCCTTTATGACTATTGCCGACTACGGCATCCACTCCTTCGAGCGCCGCGATCTCCCGGGGAGCGCGCTGCGCATAGCAGCCGGTAACCACAACTTTGGCGCTCGGGTTGCGCCGACGTACCCGGCGAATAAAAGCCCGCGCAGTCCGGTCGGCTTCCGCGGTCACGCTGCAAGTATTCACAATAATTAGTTGAGCAGATTCAGCAGTTTCTGCATCAGAAAAACCACGACCGCGGAGTCCGGCGGCAATGGCCTCTCCATCCGAGCGGCTGGCTCGACAACCGAAGTTCTCAACGTGGTATGCTTCCACATTACGAGTCTACCAACCTGCTGGGTTTGCTAGATGGGACTGCCGATGATCGCCAGAAAGTCTTCGGGAAATTAGAATAACGAGTTCGCCGGTTTCGAAACCGGGCCATATTTCCTCAACCGCAGTTTTCAAATAAAAGGGTGGGATATTTATGAAACGGCGACTTCTTTTAGTGGATGACGACGTGGCGATTCTGCTGACGCTCAAAGCAGTGCTGGAAATCAATGGCTTTGACGTGGAAACCGCCACCTCCGCGCGCGAGGCCAAGATGAAGCTCCGCTCGCACGATTACCACATGGTCATTACCGACATGCGCATGGAGAGCGACAAGGCCGGCATGGAAGTTGTAGCGGCAGCCCGGAAGGCCGCCTGCCAACCCGCCGTTGCAATGCTGACGGCGTTTCCCACTCCAGGGTCTGAGGGCGAAGAAGAAGGCGTGGACAAGCTGCTCGTCAAGCCGGTGAACACCAGTGACCTGCTGCGCCAGCTCGAGGCATTGCTGGTTACACACGAAGACAGCAAACGACACGGCGAAAATAAGCTCACTCTGGAGACATCAGAACGCGCGGCGAAGGAACGCTCATCCTTGCCCGCTGCAAAAGTGAAGGCGAGCAAGCCAATTCCTCCGCAAAAAGCGAGCGCCAAGACAGCCGGGACCAAACTCGCGCACGCGCGCTAAGGAAATCCCTATACAGCCCGCGCCGGCATCGCCACTGGCTGCTTCTTTTGGAAGCAGGACCGGCAGAGCACCGGACGCCCCTGCGAAGGCTTAAAAGGCACAGTCGTTTCAGCTCCGCACTCCGAGCAGGTGGTACGCGTTTCAGGGCGCACCGTCTTGCCTGAAGCGCGCTTTGCCTTGCAAGCCTTACAGCGCTTTGGCTCGTTCTTGAATTGTTTGTCGTGAAAAAACAACTGCTCGCCCGCGGTGAACACAAATTCGTTCCCGCAATCGACGCACTTCAGCTTCTTATCGTTAAATTCCATGACTCGTCCCTTGCCCGCCGCAATTTACGTGGGGAACGGCTTCGGCGGGAGAGGCCGAAGCAAATGCAGCTTTTCAAAATCGAACTTCGGGGCCCTGGGCCGACAAGAAGAGTGCGGCTCAACTCCGGGTTTTATTGGCACCGGAGATTTAATAACCATCACCACAAACGGCGTTCCCGCTGGGGTGACTTGAGCGCGCCGAACTGGCCTTTGGGGAAGGCTCATTCGGCGCGTTAGTGGTGGGGTTCCGCCAGCATTGCGGTCAACCCCTGTTCTTAATCCTGCTCCTTACGGGCCTTCTTACGATTCCGCTTGCGCGCCAATGCTTCTTTCACACGGCGCTTTTCGCCTGGTTTCAGGTAGAAGGAGTGACGTTTTACTTCCTTGATGATGTCCTCCGTCTGCACCTTGCGCTTAAACCTGCGCAAAGCATTCTCAAGCGGCTCGCCTTCCTGCACGCGAACCTCTGCCAAAGAAATACACCTCCAACCTGGCCCAGTACGGGCAATCCCTCAGATTATACAGCGAAAGTCCAAGGTCAGTGTTTAGGGCTCTGGCGGGCGTCCACATCATGAATACGGCTGGCTTCGAAGCTGACGATCTTCCATTGGCCGAAGCGCCTGTTGTAAACGCGGGTGTAGCGGTAGTTTCCACTGATGTTGCTCTGGCCGTTAACGCCCACCAACTGGGCAGTCGATGTGACCACGGCCGTGTCTCCGTAGACGCGGACTTTAATGTCGCTCAGGTCAAGGCTCTCGATTCGAACGGTCCCGGCCCGCCGCTGGGCCAGCGCCTGGGCCTTGGTTTCGACGGTGCCGTTGGCGCTGATGCCCAGATAATCGTCGGCCAGCAGGTGCTCCATCAGCCCGATGTTGTTATGAACTTCGGCGTCGCGCCACTGGATTTCCAGCGCCTCGATCTTCTTGTGAACCGCCCGCCCGTGATGCCCCGGCATGGCCCACGCCGGCGTTGCCATCACCAGACAGATGGCTACAGCCAGCAGAACGCAGGCACGAGTCGATTCGCGAGCATTTCGGTGCATGTGCGTATGGGATGGTAGCGTGCATCCGCGAGGCGAGTCAAAGAAAAAGACCCCAGTTGCGGATTTTGCTTGCGAATGACGCATTTTTGCGAGCCGGGCAGCAGGAGTCCCGCTACCAGATTACTTTGATGCCGCGATAGAGGCGAAATTTTTCATCGCAAGAGACAATTGGACATCACGCCAGCGCATGAAGATTTTCCGTGTGCCGCTCCAGCATTAATTGGTACAGACATCCCACAACGTGCTTCTGGAAATGCCCCGACGCGGAATGGGCCTCGCGCGCCGACTGGTCACGATATTGCTCGTAGAGGAATACAGTGTCGGGGTCGCCTTCAATCGTATGCGGAACGTAGGCGACACATCCAGGCTCAAGCCGCGACGCGAGAGTCAGCGCGCGCAGCGCGTCCTGAACCTGCTGGCGGTCTTCGGGCTTGAACTTCATGCGGACTGTAAAGCTGATCATGACTGTTCCTTCTTCGGCTCGGCCTGCAGAGAGCGTAACGCATCGGCAAACGCCGGGAGCCACATGGTCTGCTCGCGGTCTGGGCCGGTCGAGACCATGCCGATGCGAGCGCCCGATTCCTGCTCCAGAAAATGCAGGTAGTCACGGGCAGGTTGCGGCAGCTTTTCAAACTCGGTGATGTTCTCCGTCGGCTGCTTCCAGCCTTTGAGTTTTCTATAAACCGGCTTAATGGATTCAAGCCCGCGCACATCGGCCGGCATCGTATCGATGCGCTTGCCATCAATTTCGTATCCGGTACATACCGGAATCTCGTCCAGGCCGTCCAGCACGTCCAATTTAGTCACCACCAGCCACTCCGTCCCGTTGATCTGGTTGGAGTAGCGCAGCAGTGGCAGGTCGAGCCAGCCGCAACGGCGTGGGCGTCCTGTAACAGCGCCAAACTCATTCCCAAGCTTGCGAAGCTGCTCTCCAGCCTCATCATGCGACTCCGTCGGGAATGGGCCTTCGCCCACCCGCGTCACATAAGCCTTGGTCACGCCGATCACAGTGCCGATGCGAGTAGGCCCAACCCCCGTCCCCGTCACTGCTCCGCCCGCCGTCGCCGACGAGGAGGTCACAAACGGATACGTCCCGTGGTCGATGTCCAGCATTGTCCCCTGTGCGCCCTCGAACATCACGCTCTTGCCATCGCGAATCGCCTTGTTCAGCATCGCGCCTGTGTCCGTAACAAATGGAGCGATCTGCTCGGCGGCGCGGGCGTACTCCTCATACATCTGCGCGGGATCGAGTGGCTCTGTGCCAAACAGCGCGTGCGCTATCGTATTCTTCTCGCGGCAGGCATTCTCAATGTGAGTCTTCAGCAGCTTGCGGTTGAGCAGATCGACCACCCGCAAACCGTTGCGGGCGGTCTTGTCCTCATATGCCGGGCCAATGCCGCGACTGGTGGTGCCGATCTTCTGCCGTCCTGGCGCGCTTTCCGCGGCCAGCTCAATCATGCGGTGGTAAGGCAAAATAACCTGCGCGCGATTCGAGACAAATAGCTGGCGATCCACCGCCACGCCCAGCTCGCGCAGCTTGCCGACTTCCGCAAGGAAAGCCATCGGGTCAAGAACCACTCCGTTGCCGATGACCGCCTGGCAGTCCGGCCGCAGCACGCCGCAGGGAACAAGCTGAAGCACGAATTTCTGCCCGTGAATGATCACGGTGTGACCGGCATTATGGCCTCCCGCATAGCGCGCAACTACATCGAAGCGCTCCGACAGCACATCGACAATCTTTCCCTTGCCCTCATCGCCCCACTGGGCGCCGACCACCACTGCTGTTTTTGCTCGCATGGACCCCTGTTCGCTGATAGAAATTCGCCTGATGGAATTAAGCCGCGCTCCTCACACACGTCCACTCCTGCTTGTCTAAGCTGTTCTAGCAGTGAGTCATGGAATTGCCGGGCGGGAGCCGAGTGGGAGGAATCATCTCCACCCGATATTTAATGATATATCGCCGGGAACGAATGCCCCGCTTGAAGTGGAACTTTTTTGCCCGCGTCCGGAGGCTAATCCAGACGCGGGCTGAGCCTTTAATTTACCGCCGCACAGTCGTGAATCCCGTGCCGCTCGCACACCGCCGACAGCAACCCATACAGGCCGCCCAGCACCTTTCCCACGGCTTCCAGTGCGGCTGGCCGCTGCGGGTCATCCACCAGCTGCGCAATCTGCGCGGCTTCCACCGCGGCGTGCTCGCGGTCCGCTTCAATGTGGACCGTGAAGTAGTTGTAGCCTACGGAGTCCGTAAACCCGTAGAACTGCTTCAGCCCTTCAATCTTCTTTTCTGAAACAGCCGGAATCTGGCTCTCATAGGCATAAAGCGCCGCCAGTCCAACCGCCGTTCCGCGCTCTCCGCAGCACTCGCGGAACGTCCCGATAAGCTTCCTGGTCGCGTCCCACTGTCCCGCCCGCTTTACTTCTTCCCGATTCAGCCCAAGGCTCTCGGCAAACTGCAGCCAAAGCTCGGGGTGGTTCGGCGAGCCCGCCTCTTCGTCCATCAGGTTCTGCAGAATATGCCGCCGAATTTCAGCGTTCTCCGTCTGGGTGTGAACCCCTGACAGGTAGGTCGGAAACGCCGCGACGTGGTGGTAGTACTGGGTGGCGTAATCGCGCAGAGCGTCGAGCGTCAGCTCACCCCGCGACCAGGCCTGATAGAAGGGATGGTCGAGAAGGTGCTGGCTGGCGACTCGCTCGTCAATGGCTTGAAGGACAGGGCTCGATGCGTGGGTCGGGGTCATGCTCAATCGTCTCCTCAGTCGATTTCAGAAAAATAGCGGTGCAGTCAGGATACTCTCACGCGAAGGTCGGCTTGTGGAGAACTGCGCGAGAAATTTGAACTTCATACATGACACATGAGTTACACCGGCCTGTCATGGCTGCGGAATCTCCTTGTTTGACGTAAACGGCGATGCCGGAAGCCCCGCTCCGTTGAACAGGTTAACCGCCGGAAAATTCGCCCAGCCGTACCGGACAAACTCCGGGTGCGCTACCTGCGGGCTGGAAACCACAACACTATCGCCAAAGCCCGAGTGCTCTATCTGGGCCGTCGCCGGAACGAACTTATAGTCGGCTCCCGCGACCTCAAAACCCGTGAGCCCGCCGCCCTTGGCTACAAGCCCGCTGCCTGCGTGATCGAACCACACCTGCACCTGATCGCCATCAACTGCGGTCTGCCGAAATAGCGGCCCCGAATACTCCACCTGCTCGCCGTAAGACAGCGCCCGCGCTCCCAGGGCCAGGCGATGCCCTACGTCCTGCTTGTCCGCGGGATGCACGTTATCTCGGTCCCCGATATCAATCGTCACCGCCATCGCCGTGTTGGCCGCATCCAGCGTCCTCCGCTGCGCCTCGCGGACCACCGGCCAGTTCTCCTGCGGAGCCGACGTGTACGCCGCAATCTGCACATACAGGAACGGGAAATTGCCCTCGCGCCACTGCATGCGCCAATCCTTGATGAGCGCCTCAAAAATCCGCTGATACATCGCCGCGCGCTGCACATTCGTATTCGTCGCACCCTGGTACCAGATCACCCCACGAATCGCCAGCGGAGTAATTGGCGCAACCATGCCATTGAAGAGCCACGATGGGTGCCACGACTCAAGATTCTCCGGCCGCCACAAATGCCAAGGCGCCGGCTGCCCCGCCGCCTTGGCTTCAGCCGCCTCGCGCTCATGGGCCGCATCGATGCGCGGGAAATCGTCCTCGTTTTTCGTGAGGTGTGCCCAGTATGCAAAAACCGGCATCAACGCGGCGTCCGACCCGAGCGTATGCATGCTGATCCATGCTTCGCCCGGCGTCCCGCCCCAACTTGAGTCAATGATCCCAACCGTGACGTGCTCGCGCTGCGCAATTTCCCGCGCAAAAAAGTAAGCCGCAGCAGAGAAGGTCTTCGCGGTATCGGGTGTGCAGAGTGTCCAGGACGCGCCCTGGTCGCGCAGCGGATAAGCCGAAGCCTTCAGCGGAATGTGCAGCAACCGAATATCAGAGTGCGTGGCGTTGCGAATCTCCTCGTCGCCGTTGTTCACCACCGCGCTACCCGGAAAGCCCATCAACGGAAGCTGCATATTCGACTGGCCCGACGCGAACCACACATCGCCAATCATCACGTCATCGATCGTGACAGTGTTCTTCCCGGCAATCGTGACCGTGTAAGGCCCGCCCGCCCGCTCCGGCGGCAGATAAATGCTCCATTCGCCCAGCTCATCGGCCGTCGCAGCGGCGCTCGCTCCATGCAGCGACGCCGTGACGCGCTCGCCGGGATCCGCCCATCCCCACAAATGAATCGGACGATCCCGCTGCAAAACCATGTGGCTGGAAAGCACATGCGGCAGCTTGACCTCCGCGCGCGCAGAAGCGGTGACGAAAAACACAAAGAGAGCGGGAGCGAGCAGGAAGGCAATTTTTTTCATTAGGTTGGCAGACGCGATTGGCCTCGCCACGCCATTTTACCCGGTATTCAAGACGGCTCCGCCACGGCGTTTGCGAATGGATAACGGTTCTCATCACCCCACCCGCGCTATACTTGCCCATCCCCGGAAAGAGGCCCGCATGCCATCCATCTCAGCAGTGGATGCAATATCGCCCGCGATTCGCCGCACCCGGACATTCCTCTTCAATCCGTTCCGGTGGCGCACGTACTTCAAGCTCTGTCTGGTCGCCGTGCTGACCGAAGGATTTGGGAGCAGATTCAACTTCTCCTGGCCTGGTGGCCATTCGTCGCCCCATTCGTCCGGCACCCAGTACGCCTTTTATTCATTGCACCGAGTCACGCCCGCATGGATCGCGGTGATCGTGGTTGCCGCGGTGCTGTTTACCCTGGTGAGCTTCTTCCTGGTTTACCTGATCACCCGCCTTCGCTTCGCTTACTTCCATTGCCTCATCCACAACATCCAGCAGATTCGCCCCGGCTGGCGGCTCTATCGCGCTCCGGCAACACGCTTCTTCTGGTTGAACGTCGTGGTTGGACTCTGCTTCTTGCTATTGATGGCGCTCATTGCAACGCCATTCGTCCTGGGCTTCTGGCACCTCTTCCGCAACAATGCGCACCCCGATATTGGACAGGTTCTTGCTCTCGCATTGCCGCTGATCCCGCTCGTCCTTATCTTTGTGTTCGTCGGAATTGCAGTCGACCTCATTCTTCGTGACTGGATGCTGCCGCACTATGCATTGGACAATTCGCGGGCCCGCGAGGCCTGGGCCGCCGTCTGGACGCGTATTAGATCTGAGAAAGCGCCGTTCTTCGTCTACGCATTACTGCGAGTGATCCTGCCGTTTGTCGCAGCCATCGCAATCGT
>DASZAG010000070.1:0-26562 GCA_035945555.1 Acidobacteriaceae bacterium | reverse complement strand
TCCTGGCTGAAAGAACGGGGAATCCGCTACTACGACCTCGGCGGAATCGATCCCAACGCAAATCCTGGCGTCTTTCACTTTAAGAAAGGCCTTTCCGGCGCGGACATTTGTCAGATCGGAGCGCTCTGTGCCTCAAAGAGCGCCTTATCTTCCGGACTGGTGAAAGCTGGCCTGCTGATCCAGCGCACGCTTGCGGGAGCCCAGACCTCTCTGAAATCGATGCGCTCCGACGCGATGGCCGCCCCGGGAGCAAGAGCATGACATCGTTCACCGGGACACCGGAAATTTCTGTCGTCATCGTGGCCTGGAACGCGAAGCGCTACCTCGAGCTTTGCCTCAACAGCCTGGCAGAAGCTCCGCCGAAGCGCAGTATGGAAGTCTTTGTGGTTGACAATGCCTCCAGCGACGGCACCGCTGAGATGGTCGAAACGGCCTATCCATGGGTCAAGTTCATCAAGAGCAACGAGAATCTCGGGTTCTCTCGTGGAAATAACGTGGCAATCCGGCAGTGCCGCGGACGCTATATCGCTTTGGTGAATCCGGATGTGATTGTGTTTCCTGGCTGCCTGGACGCGCTTGCCGACTTCCTCGACGAAAACCCAAGAGTGGGCGATGTGGGTCCCCGGGTTTTTAATCCGGACATGACCCAGCAAAGTACGTGCCGGCGTTTCCCAACGCTCTGGAACAATTTCTGTTCGGCCACGCGACTGGAAACAATTTTCAAGGGCTCTCGGTTCTTTGCAGGCGAGCATATGTTTTACTTCCCGCACGACCGAACCCTTCCGGTGGATGTGATCGTGGGCTGCTTCTCGATGATTCGCCGCGAAGCCTTTGAGGAAGTCGGACTGCTCGATGAAGGGCTGTTCATGTATGGAGACGACGTCGACTGGTGCCGCCGGGCCCGCAACGCGGGCTGGGAGGTGGTTTTCTATCCGGGCGCGCGAGCCATTCATGACCGGGGAAAGACGACAGCGCCGTATCCGGTTCGATTTGCCGTCGCACAGCAGCGCTCGGTCCTGCGCTACTGGAAAAAACACCACAGCCGGGTTGAGGTTCTTGGAATCCGCTGCATCATGCTGTTCCACCACCTGGTGCGCTACACAACGGCAACGGTGTCCGGAATATTCAAATCGCGCAGAACGAGCAACGGCGTGCGGAAACAGGTAAGCGGCGCGTGTCTCCGTGAACTCCTGCACGGCGCCACCCCGAGCGGCAGTTGAGGCAGCGCACGTCATGAGTTTTTCAATTGCTGTGTCTCGATTGTCCGAGTACTACCGGCGCCACGGCGTCGTCGCCACGCTGCAGCGCGCGGGGAGCGGCGTGAAACGGACGCTTTTTGCCGGTCGAATGGTTGTTTTCTACTGCGATCTGACCTCGCGAAAGCTTCAGCCGATGCATCCACCGGCGGGTTGCTGCGTGCGGCGGGTCAGGAGTCTCTCGGAGCTTGGCTCGGATCGATTTCAGGAGATAACCAGCTTCTGGAATCCAGAGCTGTCGCGGCAGAACGTTCGGGAACGGTTTGAGAAACACGCGTCGCTGTGGCTGGTCGAATCGGATGGCCACCTGGCCGGTTTCGGCTGGACGATCGAAGGCGCCGCAATCGAGCCTTATTACTTTCCGCTGGGCGCAAAGGATGTGCAGCTGTTTGATTTCTACATCTTTCCGAAATTCCGGGGGGGAACACTCTACTGGCTGCTGACGAATCAAATCCTCTGCACACTGGCTGCGGAGGGTTGCTCGAGAGCGTTTGCCGACACCGGCGAATGGAACAGAGCGCAGTTGGCGGCATTCCAGAGGACGCCGTTCCATGCGCTGGGTTTAGTAAGAACCTACAAGCTGTTTGGCCGGGCCTTTACCAGCTGGTCGTCGGGCGGACCCGTTGCACATGCCCGGCAAAAGACCGGAAGCGCCAAGGCTGCCATCGTGCTGAGTTCCAATGAATAACGGTAAGCTCCCGCAGTCGCCTGGCCGGGTTCGCCTCCACCACGTCGGCTATGTCGTGGCGTCCATTGAGGAGAGTGGCGACTCATTCGCTCGCGCTCTTGGTGCAAAATGGGACCGCAAGATTGTCTTTGACCCAATCCAAAACGTTCGGGTGACGTTCCTGGAGGGAGGGAGCGCCACGGATTCGACGGTCGAACTGGTAGAGCCGGCGGGCCCTGGATCTCCGGTTTCACATTTTCTTGAGCGCGGAGGCGGTCTGCATCACCTTTGTTTTGAGGTCGACGCGCTCGAGGAGCACCTGGGGTTGTGCAAATCGACGGGTACGATCGTCATCAAATCGCCGGTTCCGGCAGTAGCCTTTGGAGGCCGTCGGATCGCCTGGGCGGTTACGAAAAAGCGGCTTCTGGTTGAGTTCCTGGAGAGCGAGACCGAGTGATTTCTTGGTTGCTGCAATGTCTTTCCGAGGAGGATGTTATTTAGATTGTTGAACATAGACAGCTCAGCCCGGTAACAGGGAATGGCACGTTAGTAACGTTGCCAGTAATCTCCCCCCGTGCTAGGATAACCACGTTCTCGAACAGGAAGAGGAAGAGAAAGATCCGCACGCGTGCTCCGCGCAGTTTCCTTCCCTCGCGCTTACCGTCTGTTCAATCCCCCGAACGTGGAGTCAACCCGATGTCAAAATTGCAGCCGATTTCATGGAAAATGAGTCTGCTAGTACTGACCTCATGCCTCTTTTCGGCCTCAGCAGCTTGGGGCCAGGGAGCATGCCCCGCCGGGCTTCCGGTTACCGGAAACAACTGCTACTTCATAGCCGCAAACGGATCTGATTCGAACAACGGCACCAGTGAATCGACCCCATGGCTTCACGCACCTGGTATGCCGAACTGTTCAGGGGCTTGTGCAGCGGTCGCGCCCTCCGCAGGTAAAGGGTTCATTTTACGCGGCGGGGATACATGGCATTTCGGCAACTCGTCCGCATCGCCCTATACGGGAGGGACCTGGAATATCGGCAACTGGGCTGGAGGGACCTGCAACTACGAAGGGACGACTTCGGGCTGTATTTATTGGGGTGTGGATAAGACCTGGTATTCAGG
This sequence comes from Acidobacteriaceae bacterium, assembly GCA_035945555.1. GTDB lineage: Bacteria > Acidobacteriota > Terriglobia > Terriglobales > Acidobacteriaceae > Silvibacterium. Next base: position 23,521 of record DASZAG010000070.1, on the reverse strand, counting down.
GAGCGGCTGGACGCGCCCGGTTCTCAACGGGGACAACCCGACTTCCACCTCGCTGGTCGGATCCTGTACCTATCAGGTGGGCTCCAACAACAACGCGGTACAGATATTCAACGGCGAATATTTTGACGATTTCGAGATGACGGGCTTCTGCTCGTCGCGCAATCCCGCAAGCACAATCCCCGGCCAGGATCTCTGGATCTCGTACGGCGGCACCGGCAACATCTTCGAGACAAATCTGTACATTCACGGCTGGACAGCAACGACGACGGCGGGAACCTCGAACAGCACCATTCCCTGCACGCTGCTCGGAGGATCGACCCAGAGCACAGCGCAGCAGTTCCTCGTCGGAAACGTGATCGATGGTTCCGATTCAAACGCCGGCGCCTGCGCGTGGGGAACGTTCCCGATGTTCACGCACGTGAAGGATAACGTGATCCGCTACACGACACAGGGCGTCGGCCAGGGGTGTCACGACATCCACGACAACATATTTGAGTACATTTCCAACCCCAACCTGCCGACCCACGGGAACATTCTCGAATGCAATGGCGATGCCAGCGGTTCGACGCCAAATGTGTTCTACAACAACGTCATGCGGCATATTAATCCGAACTTCTTTTCCTCGGGACAAGTTGGCTGGTGGTTCTGTCCGGATACCGCACCGGAATACTGGTTCAACAATCTCGTCTACGATACCGGCGGGCGCGGGGACGGTGACTTGTGGGCCTATGCAGGTCCGAATACCTATAGCTGTCCGAATACCGGTGGCCAGTTCATGTTCAACAACACGCTGGTGGACGCGCTGCAGGTATGCAACCCGAGCACGGTTTCGCACGGCGGCCAATATCTGACGGTGTACAACGAGCACCTGATCAACACGCCCTTCCAGGGTGGCGGATCGACGAATTGCACCGGCATCTCTGATGCCTCCAACATCGCGATGACCGATGCGACCGCTACGACGCAGGGCTATACCACATCGAGCGGGGCCATCAATTCCGGGTACATGAACTGTTCGAATGAATCGGCGTCTCCATGCAAGCCGACCGCCGGCAGCGGCTCGACGGTCACGGCCGCACTGAACGAGATCGCTTATTGCACGCGGCTGGCCGGCTACACGGGTGAAACGGCGATCGCGACGGATGCGGCGAATGCCTGCAGGTATGGAACGACAGACGGTTGTGCCTACAATACGTCGACTCACACCATGACTTGTCCAGCGCAAACGCCGGCGGCTCGTCCGTCCAGTGGCGCGTGGGATGCCGGTGCGTACCAATTCTCCAGTGCGGGCACTCTGGGCATTCCCCAGGGCTTAACCGGCGTTCTTAAATAATCGCCGCCCGCGAACTACGAGCAATTTCTGCGCGAGCTTGCTGTCGGACGAAGAAGACGTGCGACAGCAAGCTCTGCGACGGGCTTCTGGTCACCACCCTCACGCTGTGCGCGTTTGATCTCATCGGCGCGCCTCCCGTGAATGCGCTCTCGGTTACAACACTGGCATAAGCAGGGAAACTGTTCACTGACCACCACCTGAACGTCCATGCCCCCAGCAAATCTTAGATTCGGAGGCGGCGCAGCCGACACCGCACTTACACCGGTTATAGCGCTGTGGCTCCTGCTGGCGATCTGCATCATCTGGACACGTCGGCGCAACCAGGCAATCGTCCCCTTTCTGCTCGCGTTCTATACGATTCCGATCGAGCAGGTGCTTGTGATCGGAGGATTTCATTTCACGGCGCTGCGGGTTCTGATCCTGGCAAGTCTGGGCCGCATGATACCGGGTGATCAAAAGGTTCGGAGATTTGCGGGCGGGTTTAACGGCCTGGACAAGATGGTGGTGTTCTGGTCGGTATGGGCCGTAGTAGCTCTTTATTTGCAGTTCCCGCAAACACAGGCACTGATCAATGGATTTGGCGTCCTTGTCGACACGCTGGGAGGGTATCTCGTTGTGAGGTACTTTGTGCCGGATCGTGAGGCATTGTTAGAAGCCGTTGGAGCTCTCGCCGTCCTGAGCGTCATTCTCGCCATCTGCATGATTGGTGAACAATTCACTCGCATTAATTTCTTTGGAATTCTCGCGGGCGGCAACGGAGCAGCTACCGTAAGAGATGGCCATGTTCGCGCGGGTGCAACTCTGGGTCCCCTTTATGCCGGTGCGTTCGCCGGAGTTCTGATACCGGAATTCCTCTGGCTTTGGTCCACCAAGAAATCGCGCTGGAAAGCCATCGCGGGGCTTGTGGGTGCTACCGCGATGGTCGCTTCCTCCTATTCCAGCACATCGTGGATGGCGCTCATGGGAAGCGCCGTAGGTCTTGTTCTCTGGCCGCTTCGCAAGCGGATGCGTCTGGTGCGATGGGCAATCGTGGTTGGCCTGGTCGGACTGCAACTGGTCATGAAGGCGCCGGTTTGGGCTCTGATCGGTCGCATTGACCTTACCGGTTCCTCGTCGGGCTACCACCGGTACATGCTCGTTGATATGACGATCCGCAACTTTGGCAAGTGGTGGATGATCGGCACTCCAAGCTACGTGAACTGGGCATGGGATAGCTGGGACCTTTGCAATCAGTTCGTGGCTGTTGCGCTGACCGGAGGCCTGCTCACGCTCGGGCTCTACATTGCAATCTTCAAAAAGGGCTTTAGCGCCATCGGGAAAGCGCGCGCAAGAGCAGCGGGCGATCGCAGGGAGGAATGGTTTCTCTGGTGCTTCGGATCCACCTTGTTTGCTACAGTCGTTACGCACTTTGGAATCAACTACGCGGCTCAGCTGATTATGGGATTCTTCGTGCTGATCGCCTGTATTCAGGTGGCAACTCAGAGACGCAAGCGAGAAATTGGAAGGCCAGGCTTGCCGGCTTTGCCCGCTGAGCCTGCAGCCACGAGCGCCGAACCGGTTCCTGCAAATCAGATGATCCCGGCGACCGCGATACGACCGTGACTGAGCGCTGGCTTCGCAATCTGGAACGCAGACATGATCCGCGAGCGCCTTCTTTCTCACGCGGATCGACAGTCAGCTGCAGCCGTAGCGAACTTTCGGTAAGCAGGCAGGATCGAATCTAATGGCCCGGGTTTTTCGCAGTGTTGTTTGGCGTGAAGATCCACTGCGGCTTCTGGCGCGGTTTCCCGTTTGGCTGTATTCCAAATGGGTGTCTGCGACGTATCCCTTCGCGGCGATTGGGAAGAACGTCCGATTTCACTACACGTGGGATTTCCGGCGGTATGGCGCGCACCGCGTGAAGCTGGGAAATTCTGTTTTGATTGGAAAGGACGTCCATTTCGGCGCGTACTGTCCGAATGGCGAGTCCGGCGAACCGATGATCATTGTCGAGGATGGTTGCGGAATCCACCGAGGCGCTCAGATCTCCGCTCGAAACTGCATTCACATTGAGCGGGACGTGATTGTGTCGGCCGGAACTCTCCTTATGGACCACAATCATGAGTTTCAGGACGTCACACTTCCAATCAAAGACCAGGGCCTCAGCGCCGGCGGGACCATTCGCATCGAACAGGGTTGCTGGATCGGACGCAACGCTGCGATTGTCTGCAACCAGGGAGATTTGGTCATCGGACGGAACAGCGTGATCGCCGCGAACGCGCTCGTGACCAGGAGCTGTCCGCCATACTCGGTCCTCATTGGCAATCCTGCCCGCGTCGCAAGCCAGTATGACCCAGCCCAAAAAGCCTGGGTGACGGGCTCCGCGCGCCCCGCGGTGCCGGTTTCGATCGGTTCTGATCTCAACGCGTGAGTGAGCTTTCGCAGGACCGCGATCCTGCGTCTTTAGCTGAATGGCTGAATAACGTGAACTCCCAAAACAATCCCGTTCGCGTCCTGTATAGCTTCCCGCTCAGGCTGGGCGCCGATCGAATTTGCTACACCGCCTGGCAGCAGGTGAACGGCTTAGCTGCTGCGGGGGCCGATCTGCTTGTGATGCCCGCCTCGTTAGGACGGGCAGTTCCTTCGGGTGTACGGGTCTCGCCCACTTTGGCAGCGGGCACCTTCCGCCTTCCCTACCGGGTGGTCGGCACGATGCGCGCTGTGGCCATGCACGACCACATTGTTGCCCGGCGGCTCAGGAAGCTGGTGGGGAAAATCGACATCGTCCATGTGTGGAATACCGGCGCGCTCGAAACACTCAAAGCCGCCAGGAGACTTGGCATTCCCACCGTGCTCGAACGTCCAAACGCCCACACCCGATTTGCTATGGAGGTCGTGCAGAAGGAGTGCGACCAGCTCGGAGTTGCGCTTCCGCCGGGCCACGAGCACGCCTTTGATACGAAGAAGCTGGCTAAAGAGGAAGAAGAATACAGTCTGGCGACTCGGCTTCTCTGCCCTTCGGACTTCGTGGTGAAAACGTTCCTGGAGCGTGGATTCGCAAACGAGCAGTTGGTCCGGCACATCTACGGCTACGACGAGAAGGTCTACTACCCGAGCGAAGAGCCACGCAATCCAGAGCAGGGTCTCACGATGCTTTTTGTAGGCGTGTGTGCCGTCCGCAAGGGCGTTCATTACGCGCTTGAGGCGTGGCTAAAATCGCCCGCGTCCGAACATGGGACTTTGTTGATCGCAGGAGAATTCCTGCCGGCGTACCAGGAAAAGCTCGCGCCGATGCTCGCGCATCCGAGCGTCAAAGTACTGGGCCATCGCAATGATGTAGCGGACCTGATGCGCAAAAGCGACATATTGGTTCTGCCCAGCATCGAGGAGGGTTTTGGCCTCGTCATCACCGAAGCGATGGGCAGCGGATGCGTCCCTCTGGCTTCGGAGGCGTGTACCGAAATCTGCAGCCACATGAAGACGGGGCTCATGCATCGGGTCGGAGATGTGGAAACCCTGAGCCAGCAAATCACGCTGCTGCACGAAGACCGGGCATTACTCAGGAAACTGCGCTCAGCATCTCTCCAGACCGCCCCAGAAATCACCTGGATTGCTGCAGGTCGGGTCCTGCTCGATGCTTATCGCGAAACCATCGCCGGTCATCAATCCGGCCCGTCAGCGCGTGCCACGGTTGCCCAGGAATTCGAGGCCGTTCGATGACCGCCCCTGCTGCTGAAATGCGGGCTTCCGGAACGGTCGCCACGCTGGAGACTGCCGCTGCCGACCCGGCGGAAGATTCGTGCCCGATCTGCGGACATGCGGGAGCGGCCCTCTGGCTGCGCGCTCCCGACCGTTTTCATGGCCGCGAGGTGGAGTACACACTCCTGCGATGCCCCTCATGTTCTCTCGTCTGGCTCACCAATCCGCCAAAGCCGGAAGAGATGGGCGAACACTACACCGAGGCCTATGATCGCCTCATCTCCGCGGCCGGCCAGAATTCTCCATTCCGCTGGGCGGATCGCAAAGCTGCATTGACGCAGTACAAACAGTCCGGCTCCATCCTGGACCTCGGCTGCAGTTCAGGCGCTTTTCTCGAGTCGCTGTCCGCAGCCGACTGGAAGCTATACGGCATCGAGATGTCCGCGGAGTCGGCGAAAGCAGCGCAGCGCAGAACCGGCGCGAAGGTTTTCGTCGGAGATATCCTCGACGCCGATTTCCCGCCCGCATCGTTCGACGTAATCACGTGCTTCGATGTCCTGGAGCATCTGTACGAGCCCCGGCGCGTGATGGGCAAAGTAGCTGAATGGCTCAAGCCCGGCGGAATTTTCTACGTACTCGTACCGAACATTGACTCCGCCGAAGGACGCGTGTTCGGCAGCTATTGGCACGGGCTGGAGCTGCCTCGCCATTTGTTTCATTACTGTCCTGCTTCGCTTACACGTTTGGCTGACTCCGTTGGCTTGAGGCAGCTATCGGTCGAAACACGCCGCAATCCGGCCGTGGGAACCAGCCTCCGGTATGTCTGGCATGATGTATGCCGGTCCATCGGCATCCCGAAGACTCCCGTAGCGTACCGGCGGGAGGCGCGGCTCCCATGGCGGGCAGCCCGCAAAGTGGTCCGCATGACTTTGTTGCGCGCTCTTTTGGCGATGGCGCCGCTGGCCGGCGGCGGTGAATCCATTCACGCAATATTCCGCAAGGATTCGGCGGATGGAGCACACTCCTGATGTCCGGTGACACACCACAAACGTTTGTGATGACCGACGTTGTTCCATCCAGGACGGTTCCCTTCGAGGACCCGCTAAGTTCCGTCGCGGCGGCTGTCGCAAAGCTCCACACATTGTGGCGGAAGGCGACGTATCCTTTCGCGTCATTTGGACGCGGTGTCTGGATCCACCCCTCCGCAATGCTGAGCAGAACCATCGCGCCGGCAATCGAGCTGGGCGACTCCGTCATCATCCGAAACCACGCATGGCTGAATAGCTTCGATATCGCAGGGCCCGGGGATCTCAAAATCACCATCGGCCATCACACCGTCGTTAACGCACAATGCGTCATCTCGGCAAAAAACCGAATTCATATTGAGGATCACGTGATGGTCTCGGCGTGCTCGCTGATCATGGATCACAATCACGCCTATGAGGATGTCACCCGACCAATCCAGCAGCAGGGTGCGAGCCCCGGCGGTACCATTCGTATCGAGCAGGGCTGCTGGATCGGTCACGGCGCCGCCATCGTCTGCAACCAGGGCGAGCTGGTGCTCGGTCGCAACTGCATTGTCGCCGCGAATTCCCTGGTTACCCGCAGCTTCCCGCCCTATTCCGTCATCGTCGGGAACCCTGCGCGCGTGGCGAAGCAATTTGATCCCGAACAGCAAGTCTGGCTGGGTACCGGCGCGCGGGCCGCTGCGTCACAGGCGCAGTAAGCGTGGCAACTGCGAAAACTCTAGTACAACAGAGTTCGTAAGATGAACATAACCGTTATCGTATGCACTTATAACCGGGCCAGGAGCTTGCCGACAACGCTCGACAGCATCGCGTGCCAGCGTTTCGATCAGCCAGTCGAATGGGAAGTCTTAGTCGTCGACAATAATTCGAGCGACCGGACGCCGGAGGTAGTGGAGGATTTTTCTCGTCGATATCCCGGCCGGTTTCGGTACCTTTTTGAACCACGCCAGGGGCTATCCCAGGCGCGCAACGCGGGTGTGGAAGCGGCTCGCGGCGACATTCTGGTATTCACCGACGATGATGTGACCTTCGAGCCTGGCTGGCTGAAAAGTCTGACCTCAGAACTGGAAACGGGAGAGTGGGCCGGCGCAGGAGGACGAATCCTCCGCAGATGGAACTGCGCCGCCCCAAAGTGGCTGTCGACTCAGGGGCGGTATGAAAGGATGGCCTTCCCTATCTTCACCTTTGATAAGGGATCGGCGCAGGGGCAGCTCGAGGATTTTGCAGCGGGCGCAAACATGGCCTTTCGAAAGGAAGTATTTCAGAAGTACGGGAATTTTCGAACTGATCTGGGCCGTCGCGGCGACGTCCTGCTGGCTGGCGAAGAGGTGGAGTTTGCGCGGCGGATACGGGCTGCGGGAGAACGGCTGCGGTACGAGCCGATGGCTGTTGTTTACCACCCTGTCGAGGAATACCAGCTGTCGAAAGATTACTTCCTCAGATTCTGGTTCAATGCCGGCCGCAGCGGCGCGCGGATTGCGAACACCCAGCCTGTTTGGGGCATTCCTCGCCGCTATTTTCGTGTGGCGCGGATGGTCGCGTCTCTTCCAACAAGACTTCTGGGGTGGAGCCTGTCTCTCACTGCGCACCGGAGGTTTTATTACAAGGTCCAGGTTTGGGAAATCGCCGGCGGGCTGGCGGAGTGTATCCAGCAGTGGCGTGATGCGATCGCACCCGCGCTCACCCGTGTCGGAGGAGCCGATGAAGCGTAGCTTGCGAAGCGGAGTTTCGGAGCAGGTGGACAGGCTCGACATCGACTTTGGCAGCCGGCTATCGGTGGCGGTCGTTGGTAACGAGAGTTGCAGGCGCGGAACTCTAAGGAGTCTTGAGTGGACCCGCTAGTTACATTCGTTGTCCCATGCTATAACCTGGCACATCTGTTGCCCGAATGCCTCAACTCCATCCTGGTTCAAACGTACCGGGATTTTGAGGTCCTGGTGATGGATAACTGCTCGCCGGACAACACGCCTGAGGTTGTGCAGTCATTTCAGGACCCGAGACTGCAACACGTCCGCAACGAGACGAACATTGGGCATGTGCGCAACTTCAACAAGGGAATCGCGATGGCGCGCGGCAAATACGTCTGGCTCGTTTCCGCTGATGACTTTCTGATCAGCTCGCATGCGCTCGCCCGGTATGTGAAGGTGATGGAACGGAATCCACATGCAGGCTACGTCTTTTCCTGCGCCACCACAGCGCAGGACACCAGCCATACACGCGAAATACCTTACTGGGCTTACGCCGGGAAGCAGGACCGCATCTGGAACGGGCACGCTTTCCTCCGGCGGCTGATTCGGAATAACTGCATCATTATGTCTTCCGTCATGGCACGCAAGGAATGCTACGAGAACGTCGGCATGTTTTCTCTCGAGATGCCGCACGCGAACGACTGGTATTTGTGGTGTTCCCTCGCGCTGCGCTACGACGTCGCCTATTTGGCGGAACCGATGGCTTGTTGCCGGGTTCATGGCGAGAGCCTCACGGCGACGTTCAATCGTCGAAACGAACAGCTGTGCATAGCGGACGAGATTAATGTGATCTCCACGGTCGCCCGGGAGGCTGAACTGGCAGGCCTACGTTCGTTGCGGACCGCGTGCAACGCTTCCATTGCCAGCCATGTTGTTCAGGCGATGAGGTCAAGTGCTGCGGGAGGCGCTACCACGCATGGCTTGAGCGAGTCCGACGTAGAAGCGCTTGTGCAGAACAAGAGCAGAGACGCCAGGGACGAGAAGGATCTGCGGGCGCGTCTTTCGCTTGCAATAGGCGACGCAGCCTTTTGGAGAGGCGACCGCTCGAAGGCAATTCGGTCGTATTCCGCGAGTCTCAAGCTTCGTCCGTGGTGGGTAAAATCCTGGGCCAAATACGTCCTCGTGCGGTCGGGGAGTGTGGGCGTCGCCGTCCGGCGGCTTCTTACGGTCGCCTGCGCGGTCACAGGATTGAGAACGTATCCAGGAAAGCCGTGAGCAGCCGAATGATCGGAAAAGCTAAACCCAGCCGAACCAGGATCGCCTTTTTTGGTTCCTTCGGCCGTAAGAATTTTGGCAATGAGGCGACCCTCCAGGCCATGCTCTCGAACCTGCGCCGGCTGGTGCCCGACGCGGAATTCACCTGTTTGTGTACCGGGCCTGAAGGTGTTGCGGCGGACTACAACATCACCGCCGTGCCGATCAGAGACTACGTTGTAAAGCCATGGACATCTCAAAATGCGCTCGTGAGATGGGCGAGGAAGATTCTGATCGGCATTCCCAGCGAATTTTGGCGCTGGGTTCAGGGCGTGAGAATGCTGCGAGGCACAGCGGCGCTGATCATACCTGGAACTGGATTGCTCACCGACGCCTACACCCTGATGAACTGGGGCCCGTATGACATGTTTCGCTGGTCTGTCGTGGCGAAGCTGGCCGGCTGCAAGCTGCTCTTTGTCAGCGTGGGCGCTGGTCCGTTTTACAGCCGCGCCGGCAGCTTCTTTGTCAAAGCCGCGCTTTCGCTCGCGGACTATCGCTCTTACCGCGAGGAACCTGCCAGGCAGTGGCTGCAACGAATCGGCTTCCGGAGCGACCGGGATCCGATGACCCCGGACCTGGCTTTCAGTTTGCCTCAAAGGGCCTTGCCGCGGCCGCGCCAAGGCCGGAACGGCAGGCCGGTGGTCGCTCTGGGTCTGATGGAATATGCCGGCAAGCTCAGCGCCGAGAAGCCTGAGAGGGCAGTTCATGATGCGTACCTGGAAACACTCGCGGACTTCGTACCATGGCTGCTGGCCCACGATCACGATGTGCGGCTCCTGATCGGCGATTTCACCGACGAGCCTGTCATTGCAGAGTTTCAGTCATTGCTGGCGAAGCGCATCGCGAAGCAGGACTGGCAACGCATTATCGCTGAGCCGATTGAATCTGTTGATGGGCTGCTGTCGCAAATCGCCGAAACGGACTTTGTCGTCGCGACCAGATTCCACAACGTGCTCTTGTCACTCTTTCTCCATAAGTCGACCATCGCGATCTCGTTCCATCACAAGTGCTCTTCTCTGATGAGCCAGATGGGATTGACAGAGTACTGCGAAGACATGAAAACGCTCAGGCTAAGCGGTCTAATCGAGCAATTCTGCCGGCTGGAGAAGAACGCTGGTAGCCTCACCGCAATGGTGGCGACTAAGGCGGAAGAAGAGCGCAACGCCCTGGACGAACAATATAGATCGCTTCTGCAGGTAATATGGCCGAAAGGCGAACAGCTCTGGGCTGCGGAAGCAAGCAAAGCAGCGAGCAGCGTGGCATCGTGAAGGCCGCAACATTACTGCATTCGGCTCATACAGCGTAACGACGTAGCTGCTCACGGAGGCAGTCCCGGCACATTCTATGGCACAGGTAACTGAGAAATACTACAAGGAAGAATTCTGGGCGACTGAGAATATGCATTATGCTCAGCCGCACTTTCGGTTGGAGAAAGCTGCCCGCATTGTCAATCGCCTCGCTCGGGGCCGGCGCTGCGATCTTCTTGATGTCGGCTGCGGGCCGGCGACGCTGGCCAGGCTTCTGGACAGAAACATCAGCTATCATGGAATCGATATAGCCATACACCAACCGGCGCCTAACCTCCGGCAATACGACTTCCTGGAAGAGCGAATCCAATTCAATGATCTGAAGTTTGACATTATCGTGGCTCAGGGCGTCTTTGAGTACGTTGGCAGGTTCCAGGACGTAAAGCTTGCCGAGATAGCGCGCCTGCTTAAGCCGGATGGCATTTTTCTGGCCTCCTATGTAAATTTCGACCACCTGCGTAAGAGCCTGTACGAGCCGTACAGCAACGTGCAATCCTTCGGGGAGTTTCGTGGATCTCTGGCACGGGCATTTCGCATCGAGCGATATTTCCCCACATCAGTCCGCTGGCGGCACCAGGAGCCAAAGGGGCGGATCATGAAACGCGTGCACATGCACCTCAATCGCAACATCCCCTTCGTCAGCCGCAAATTTGCCGTGGAACACTTCTTCATCTGCAGACCACGCCAGAACGGATAGCTCTTCGTCCCCACATGAAAGATTTAAAGGAAAAAGCAATTCGCGGCGGTTTTGCGAGGCTGGGGGCCCAGGGAGCGTCATTCGCTCTGCGCCTGGGCTCATTGATGATCCTCGCCCGGCTGCTCGAGCCGGCCGATTTCGGCTTGGTAGGGATGGTCGCCGCGTTTACCGGAGTTTTGACACTCCTGCGGGATTTTGGCCTGTCGTGTGCCACCATTCAGCGCGCCACCGTAACAGAAGAGCAGATCTCCAACCTCTTCTGGATTAACCTCGTCGCTGGTGCAGGACTCGGACTGTTGCTCGCGGCTGCTGCTCCGGAGATCGCTGCCTTCTACCACGAACCCCGCCTGGCAGCGGTGACAGCGGTGCTGGCTGTGGGATTCCTGTTTAACGCCGCTGGGGTACAGCATGGCGCGGTCCTGCAACGCCAAATGCGGTTCAGCGCGCTGGCTCTCATTGACACCGGCGCTCAGGCCGTGGGTATTGCTGCCGGTATCGCAGGAGCCCTCGCAGGCTACGGATACTGGGCTTTGGTGGTCATGACTATTGTTTCCCCGCTGGTCGGCACGATCGCCTACTGGATCGTCACCGGGTGGGTCCCACAGCTCCCGCGCCGCGGAGCTGGAGTCCGTTCGATGGTAAATTTCGGTGGCATCCTCACGGTGAACGGTCTTGCCGTGTACGTTGCCACGAACTTCGAAAAGGTGCTGCTTGGCCGCTTCTGGGGCGCCGATGCGATTGGCATCTACGGCCGCGCCTACCAGCTGGTGAATATCCCTATCGCCAATCTGAACAGCGCTGCAGGCGAAGTGGCGTTCTCGGCGCTGTCGCGGGTGCAGGATGATCCCGGTCGCCTGAGACGCTACTTTTTGAGAGGATACGATTTGATTCTCGGGGTTACGGTTCCCGTCACGGCAGCGTGTGCGCTGTTTGCCGGCGATATTGTTCACGTCTGCCTTGGAGCGAAGTGGAGCGCGGCGGCGCCACTTCTTCGGCTGCTGGCGCCAACGATCCTGGTCTTTGCTGTTGCCAACCCTCTCTCATGGCTGCTCATGTCGCTGGGGCTACTCAAGCGGAGCTTGCAGATGACTCTGGTGATTACACCGATTTTGCTGGTGAGCTATCTGCTTGGCCTCCCCTACGGGCCAAAGGGCGTTGCGTTCGCCTATTCCGCAGTGATGCTGGCATGGGTTTTTCCTCTGATTGCATGGGCCGTGCACGGAACTTCGATCACGTTTCGCGACGTTATGCGCAGCGCCTATAAGCCTCTGCTGTCCGGCGCCGTGGCCGGAGCGCTGGCTCTTGCATTGCGTGCAGCCTATGGTGCAGCGCTGTCGCCTCTCCCGCGTTTGATTCTGGAAACCACAGTCCTTCTCGTGATTTTCGTTTCGGTCCTGTTTGCCTCAGGGCAAAAGGCGATCTACCTCGACCTGCTACGGGAACTGACACGAAGTACACCGCGGGAGCAGGAAAGCCTCGTTTCGAACTAACCCGGGTTCAGGCCCGGTGCAACGAAAACACTTGTTCCTCAGGAGAACCGCTCGATGGATCAACTCAAAGAAAAACTCATCTCATGCTTTCTGGCGGTCATGCCGGAGCTCAGCACCGAAGACATTCCGCAAGCCAGCGCTGTCAATGCCTCGAACTGGGATTCAGTGACTACCGTATCTCTCATCGCGGTAGTTGAAGAAGAGTTTGGCATCTCGATTGATATCGACGATCTGTCGCACTTCGATTCCTTTGGACGTATCCTCGAGTACCTGAAGACGCGGGCCGCACAAGGCACCCTGAACCAGACCATCGCCTAGTCTGCGGCCAGTTCTCCGCACTCTCGGCACTGGCCAGACATTCGACGAAGACCATCATTGACGAAGGGCCGATGCAGTTCTTCTCAACCAATTTGCCGGGAGTCTTTGAGATATGGATCGAGCCGCATTGCGACGAGCGCGGCTTTTTTGCCCGGACCTGGTGCCAGAAGGAATTTGAAGAGCACGGCTTCAATCCGCGGCTGGTACAGTGCAATGTCTCCTTCAATCAGCGAAAAGGAACTCTGCGAGGGATGCATTTTCAGGCTTCGCCTCATGCCGAAGCCAAACTGGTCCGTTGCACACGTGGATCCGTTTACGATGTGGTCCTCGATCTTCGCGCCGGCTCTCCGAGTTACATGCAGTGGGTTGCTGTCACGCTAAGCGCAGAGAACCGCAACATGATGTATGTCCCGGAGGGGTGCGCCCACGGGTTTATCACTCTGGAGGACGGGACGGAAGTGTTCTACCAGATGTCGGAGTTCTACGATTCCCCATCGGCCCGCGGGGTCCGCTGGAATGATCCCGCATTCAGCATTGTTTGGCCGATCGAGACAGCGGTAATCTCAGAACGCGATGCAAGCTACCCTGACTTTGAATAATTCAGAGAGTCTGGCCACAGAGCTGAGCTGCCGCGATCGCGCGGAGGTCGGCGCAGAACTCCATGCCTTTGCATCGGAGCTGTATCCGATCTGCCGCAGCATCACCGGCGACGGCCTTCGCAGCACGCTTTCCCGCATCCGGGAACGCGTTCCTCTGACTGTCCATGAAGTCCCGACCGGAACCGCGGTTTTCGACTGGACTGTTCCTAAAGAGTGGAACATCCGCGATGCCTACATTGCCGGCCCGACAGGCGAGCGCGTCGTTGATTTCCGTAATTCGAATCTCCACGTCGTGAATTACAGCCGTCCCGTGCATGCGAAGCTCAGTTTGAGCGAACTGAGGCCGCACCTGTTCACGATCCCGGGACACCCTGACTGGATCCCGTACCGCACCTCTTATTACAAGGAAGACTGGGGCTTTTGCCTCTCTCATAACCAGCTGCTGGCTTTGACAGAGGGCGAATATGAGGTCCGCATCGATTCGACGCTGGAAGACGGCAGCCTGAGTTATGGCGAGTTGTATCTGCCTGGACGTACCAAAGACGAGGTCCTGATCTCCTGTCACGCGTGCCACCCGTCGCTGGCGAACGACAACCTTTCTGGCCTTTCTGTCGCTACGTTCCTGGCGCAGCACCTCATGGGACGCGAGCTTCGCTACTCCTACCGTTTTCTCTTCATTCCGGGAACTATCGGAGCGATTACGTGGCTCGCGCGGAACCGTGAAAATGCCGCGCGCATCCGGCACGGACTGGTGCTGACCTGCATCGGGGACAGTGGTGGATTCCACTACAAGAAGAGCCGTCGCGGCGATGCGGAGGTCGACCGTGCTGCGGCACTCGTGCTGCGGCACAGCGGGGAAGCCTCTGAAGTGCTGGATTTTTCGCCCTACGGATACGATGAGCGGCAATACTGCTCGCCCGGATTCAACCTGCCGGTCGGCTGCCTGATGCGCAGCGTGTGGGGCACCTGTCCCGAATATCACACCTCGGCGGACAACCTGAATTTCATCAGGCCCGAGTCTCTGGCTGGCTCTCTGCGGGTTTGCGCCTCCATCATCGAAGTTCTGGAAGAGAACCGAACCTGCGTGAACCAGATGCCGTGGTGCGAACCGCAATTGGGAAAGCGGGGCCTCTACCGCTCCACCGGCGGCGAGTCAATCGCGCAGGAAATTACGGCTCGCCTCTGGGTGCTGAACCTCTCAGACGGCAGCCATTCTCTACTGGATATCGCGGAGCGATCCGCGCTCCCGTTTTCGGCAATCCGCGATGCGGCAGACGTGCTCACCGAAGCGGGCCTTCTCACCTCAAAGTCTTGAATTGATTCATGGCACAGCAAAGCAGCAAAAGGGGACCTCATGAAAATACTGTTGACCGGCCATAAGGGTTACATCGGGGCTGTGGCTGCACCAATGTTGTCCGCAGCGGGGCATAGCGTCGTCGGACTGGATACCGGGCTTTATTCGCGCTGCGATTTTGCCGAGGGGCCGGACACTATCCCGGAAATTCGTAAGGACCTGCGCGATGTAGAGGCGTCGGATCTGCGCGGCTTCGATGCCGTCGTCCATCTGGCGGCGCTCTCCAATGACCCCATCGGGAATCTCAATCCGCAGCTCACCTACGACATTAATCATCTGGCATCGGTCCGCCTCGCCAGGGCCGCGAAAGCCGCCGGTGTCGGCAGGTTCGTTTTTGCCTCGTCCTGCAGCACCTATGGAGCCGCGGGCGACGACTTCCTGGATGAAACCTCAGCCCTGAATCCCGTCACGCCCTACGGCGAGTCGAAGGTGGCGGTTGAGCGCGACGTTGCGGCGCTGGCCAGCGACAGCTTCGCGCCCACCTTTATGCGGAACGCGACCGCCTATGGTGTATCGCCGCGCCTGCGGCTGGACATCGTGCTGAACGACCTGGTTGCATCGGCGTTCACCACCGGCCGCATTCTTATCAAGTCAGACGGAACACCGTGGCGGCCGATCGTCCACATCCGCGACATTACTGCTGCCATGATCGCGGTTCTCGACGCGCCTGCGGACCTGGTCCGCAACGAAACGCTGAATGTAGGCCGCAACGACGAGAACTTCCGGATTCGTGAGCTGGCTGAAATTGTCGCTCAGGTGGTGCCCGGCTGCCGCATCGAGTATGCCCCCGGTGGCGGCCCTGATGTTCGCTGCTACCGCGTGAGCTTTGACAAAATCGGCCGGGTTCTCCCCGCCTTTAAGCCGCAGTGGACGGCCTTGCGGGGAGCACAGGAACTCTATGACGCCTACCGCAGCGCCGGCCTCACTGCCGCCGATGTGGAGAACGGGCGCTATCTCAGGATTGGCGAGATCCGCCGCTTACAGCAGTCCCACATGCTCGATAACGACCTGCGCTGGACTGGAACCCGCGCAGAAGCTGCTCTGACTGTCTGAAAGGAATCCCGAACCATGACTGCAACTTCCTTACTTCCGGAAATCGATGTGAAGCAGCGGACGAAAGCGTGCCGCTTCTGCGGCGCCGCGCTTCACCGGACATTTGTCGATCTGGGTATGTCTCCCCTGTGCGAAACCTATCCCTCGGCGGCCGAGCTGAATCAGGGCGAGACGTATTACCCGCTCCACGTCTACGTCTGCGACGAGTGCTTTCTCGTTCAGCTGGAGGAGTACGAGTCCGCAGAAAGCATTTTTAGCGATTACGCCTATTTTTCGTCTTTTTCCGATTCATGGCTGCGGCACGCAGAGAAATATTGCGAGAAAATGCAGTCGCGGTTCGGGCTGGGCCACGACAGCTTTGTCGTGGAGGTAGCCAGCAACGACGGGTATCTCCTCCAGTATTTCGTGCGGCGCAGTGTGCCCGTCCTGGGTATCGAGCCTGCTGCTAACGTTGCCGAAGCTGCAACCGCAAGGGGAGTCCCAACCCTGGTGAAGTTCTTCGGAGCGCAGCTGGCCCGCGAGTTGGTGAAGGAAGGCCAGAGCGCGGATCTGGTGCTGGGCAACAACGTGCTCGCTCAGGTGCCGGATCTCAACGACTTTGTGGAAGGACTGGGAATCCTGCTGAAACCTGAAGGCGTGCTGACGCTGGAGTTCCCGCACGTTCTGAAGCTGATTGAGCACAACGAATTCGACACTATCTACCACGAGCACTTTTCGTACTTCTCTCTGCTGACAACCGTCAGGCTGATGGAAGCGCATGGCATGCGCGTCTTCGACGTGGAGGAACTCGCCTCCCACGGCGGATCGCTCCGTGTATTCGCGTGCCGCGCAGATGCGAAGACTCATCCCGTCGAGGCAAATGTGGCAAAGGTTCTCGATGATGAAGCGCGCGCGGCGCTGGATCGCCCTGAAGGGTACGAGCAGTTCGCTGCGAAGGTGAAGGAAACCAAGCTGGCGCTTCTGGAGTTTCTGCTGCGCGCTGCGCGCGAGGGCCGTACGGTGGCCGGTTATGGGGCACCGGGGAAGAGCGCGACGCTTCTGCATTATTGCGGTATCGGGAAGGATCTGATCGCCTACACGGTCGACAGAAATCCGCACAAGCAGGGCAGGTTCCTTCCCGGCACGCACATCCCCATCTGCCATCCGGATCGCATTCGCGAAACCAGGCCGGATTACGTGGTGATTCTGCCGTGGAATCTGCAGAACGAAATCATGTCTCAGCTGCAATACATCCGCGAATGGGGCGGCCGGTTTGTCGTGCCGATTCCAAAGGCGGCAGTTCTGTAACGGAAGGAGCAATTATGAAGGTCGTCCTGTTTTGTGGTGGCGCCGGCATGAGGCTTCGCGGTTATGCCGATGACATGCCCAAGCCCATGGTGCAGATCGGAAACCGGCCAATACTGTGGCATCTGATGAAGTACTATGCCCATTTCGGGCACAAGGACTTCATCCTCTGCCTGGGCTACAAGGGCAATTGCATCAAGGATTACTTCCTGCACTACGACGAATCCGTCTCTAATGACTTCGTATGGTCGAAGGGTGGCAAGCAGGTCGAACTCCTCAACCGTGATATCGACGACTGGACGATCACCTTTGTCGAGACGGGAGAGCACGCCAATATCGGCCAGCGGCTCAAGGCAGTCG
The DNA here is from genome assembly GCA_035945555.1 of Acidobacteriaceae bacterium. Taxonomy (GTDB): domain Bacteria; phylum Acidobacteriota; class Terriglobia; order Terriglobales; family Acidobacteriaceae; genus Silvibacterium. The sequence continues at coordinate 6,018 of DASZAG010000070.1, read as the reverse complement.
AGCCTTACCTGCGCGGCGAAGAAATGTTTCTCGCAAACTACGGAGACGGTCTCAGCGATGTGCCGCTTCCCGGTGTAATCGAGAAGTTCCGCGCCAGCGCCGCCGTCGCGTCGATGCTGCTCGTTCAGCCGACGGCCAGCTTCGATATCGTGTACACCGGATCGGAAGGAACTGTGCAGGAGGTCCGCCCCATCACCGAGACCGACATCTGGATCAACGGCGGGTTTTTCGTGATGCGCAACGAGATGTTCAGCTATATCGGTCCCGGCGAAGAACTTGTGCGTGAACCGTTCCAGAGACTCATCAGCCAGAACGCTCTGCTGGCACACAAATACACGGGATTCTGGCAGTGCATGGACACATTCAAGGACAAACAGCGTTTGGACGAGCTGAATGTGAGCAGCGCACCATGGAAGGTTTGGAATCACCGCGCGGTGGACGCGCCAGCGGCAGATGTCCGAGCCAACGGTAATGGTATGCGCGATATTGTGACGGCTGCTGCCCGGGTATGATGCGCCTGAAGCTAAGACCGAAATCGGACGGCCTGTGCGTACTGTGTCTTGGCGCTCATTCCGATGACATTGAAATCGGGTGTGGCGGAACCATTTTGCGGCTCGCCGAAGAGTATCCTGGCTGCAAGTTTCACTGGGTTGTTTTTAGCGCCAGCGGCGCCCGCGGCGCCGAAGCTGCCCGCGCCGCGCAACTGTTCGCCGGGCCCCGGCTCGAAACTCTGCTGCTCAGGGACTTTCGCGACGGCTACTTGCCCTGGACAGGCATCGACGTAAAAGATGTCTTCGAAACGGAGATCAAGAAGCGGTCTCCGGACATCGTCTTTACTCATAACGGAAATGACGCTCATCAGGATCATCGGCTGCTGTCGCAGCTCACCTGGAATACCTTTCGTCATCACTTCATCCTGGAGTATGAGATTCCGAAGTACGACGGAGACATGGGCCGCCCCAGCTTCTTTGTGCCTCTCGAGACGAAACACTCGCAGACAAAAGTGCAACACCTGATGGATGCCTTCGGCACCCAGCGATCGAAACACTGGTTCGAGCCGGAAACCTTCACTTCTCTGATGCGCCTCCGTGGCATGGAATGCGCATCGCCCAGCGGTTACGCCGAAGCTTTTTACTGCCGCAAAGCAGTGCTTTGATTCGCTCGATGTCTGTACGCCCGAAATGACGGTCAGGTCGGACGGAATCGACACTTCGACTACCAGTACTTTTCGCATTGCACAACGATTCACAGCTGGACACAATCCCCGCTCGGTCCTGCTGATCCGGCTCGCTTTCAGTTTGCGTTAAGACAAGGCGAGCATTCCGGTCACTAACCGGCGATCTCCCCGACGGACAGCCTCCGCCCTGGAGCGATCACCGCAGAATAGAGGGTCTTCGATGAACGTTTATTGCGATTCCAAACTGAACGATACGGAACGGCGCGAAAAGCTGTACGGCGGATCCATCTTCCTCTATTCGCCTTCGCCGGCCGGACAGAAGCTGTGCGCGTTTGCGCGCGAACTGGTCGAAGCGGCCTTCGCGCCGCACGACCCGCGCACCATCCACGAACATCTTCCCGTGGAGCGGTGTGTCGAAATACTCGCGGAACTGAAGCCGAAGTTCATTCACCACCCAACGTCGAAAAAGCTCATTCAGGACCTGCTGGCGGAACGCGGCTGCGATCTGAACAAGACGTATTTTGATGTTCCGCGGCTGCGGTCGGCATATCCGTCGCATTATCTCGCGTCTGGTATCGCCTATGCCTTTCATGCCCATCGCGATACCTGGTATTCCGCGCCGTTCTGTCAGATCAACTGGTGGATGCCCATCTATGAGCTGAACTCGGACAACTGCATGGCATTCCATCCGCCGTACTGGCACAGGCCGGTTAAGAATGGATCCAGCGGCTACGACTACGAGCGCTGGAACAAGGAAAGCCGGCAGAACGCCGCTCAGCACATCAAGACCGACACGCGCGTGCAGCCTCGGCCGGAAGAGCCCATCGAGACGGACTCTGAAATTCGGATTATGCCTGACGTGGGGGGAATGTTCCTGTTTTCCGCGGCTCAGCTGCACTCTACCGTGCCGAATAAATCCGGCGAAGCCAGGTACAGCATCGATTTCCGCACCGTTCACCTCGACGACGTATGGTCCGAGACTGGTGCGCCGAATATAGATTCGGAGTGCACGGGAACAACCATGCGCGACTATCTCCGCGGGACGGATTTCGCTCATGTTCCGGAGGAAGCTGTCTCTCTGTACCTTGACGGCTCACGCTTATCAGTCCGCTGAGTGCCTGGATGGACTTAGGTCTATCCGGGCGCATTCGGTCGCTGCTTACAAGAGGCAATTCGGAGATTGCTGCCAACCGCCCGCGTATCCAGATTGGCCGCTGAAACACCAGATGTGCCACTCCCGCTCGCGGCGCTGCGCCTGTACTCTTTCCTTATGCGGAAAGCTATGCAACGAATAATAGCGTTTGCACTCCTGTGCCTCTTTTTGCCTGTCTTGCCCTGTTCGGCTCAAAAAAAGGCTGAAAAGCCCGAGAATGAGAGACCGGCGGCGGATGCACACAGCTTTGAGGAGCTCTTTCAGAAGCTGGAGCGCAACTGGATCGAAGCTGTGCAACAGAAGAACAAAGATGCGCTGGACGCGCTGCTCGCGCCGGAGTTCATCTATTGGACATCGCAGGCTCCCGACAAACCCACAGCGCGGGCTGATTGGCTGCAGCACTCGCTAACACACGATGAGACGGGCACATTTAGCCAGGGAGCGATGTTCATTCGCGCCTTCGTCGGTTCGGCGGTGGTTAGCTTCGAACTGACGCGAAGCGACCGAGCCGGGGGTAAAAATCAGGTCGAGCACTACTTCATCGTAGATCTATGGGAAGTTAACCATGGACAATGGCAGGTCGCCGACCGCTATGTCACTACGGCCGGTAAGCCGCCTTGTTCACCTGACGTACAGACAATGTCAATCCCTGAATCCAGCAAGTAGGTAACGCTCGCCGGCGCCGTTTACACGCGGTTCATTGCGGCACGGCAGTGATCTGAATTCGACAAAATGCCGACTCTACTGAATGAACAATCTTCCGTTTTCCTTCGTCTCCGCGCCGCAGCGGCCGATCTAACCCTGCCTGTTCCTCGAAGCCTGGTGCAACAGTCGAGGAGGCACCGAGTATGGATCCTCGGCTGTCTCCTGCTCATTTTTACGGGCCTGGGCTACATTGACGAAAGCGGGTGGTCCCGCGCTGAAAACACTGCGTCCATGTATGTCGGTTCGCCGACAACCGACAACCATGGGGTAGCTTACTATCCGGTGCGATCGGCCTACCAGGGCTATCGGGAGCAGATTGTCCGCGTATTGCGGCCCACCCAACCACGCCCGGGACTCGAGCCTTCGACGGTATACGTGTTGCCGGTCGACCCCGGTGTAGACACTCTCTCGTCGAAATGGGGCGATGGCCTCGAACAACTGCGGTTGCTCGATGTCCCTAACCGTTTCAACATGACCCTGATCGCTCCCTCGTTTGCTTACGTCCCATGGTATAGCGATCACCAGCGCGATCCGCGCCGGCGCATGGAGAGCTTCATTGTCCGCGACCTTGTGCCCTTTGCAGATAAGCTTAGCCCTTCCGGCCAGCTTCGACACCGCTATATCATTGGATTTAGCAAGTCGGGATACGGCGCAGTAACCCTGATTCTCAGGCATCCGGATATCTTCGAGGCAACCGCGGCTTGGGATTTTCCGGCGGAACTAGACAAGATTTCCGCTTTTCCTGACCTGAACGGTAACTTCGCCGACCAGGCGAATTTCAATGTGTACGAGATTCCGCCTCTGATTACCGCACATGCCGCGGACTTTCAGCACAGGAACAGGTTATGGATCAGCGGTGACAAGGGTATCTTTACGCCCGATATGGTCAAGCTGCACACCCAGCTGACAGCTCTGTCCATCCCCCATACCTGGGCGCAGGGAGGCTATCGGCACCACGACTGGAGTAGCGGCTGGCTGGAGGGAGCAGCGGAATATCTTGCTGCTAATTCAACCAGCGAAGCACCGGCAGGCCCTCTTTTCGCCGAGCGAATTGCAACTCATCAAATGCAGGGCTCCGGAGGCGAGTAGCCGGAAGTTCCATAACGCTCAGCGGACAAAAGGCAGCTCACCAGGAGCTGCCTTTTTTCGCTCTGATGGCGAACTTGGCATGCCAAAATGAATGCGAGGCTCTCTCGCCTCAATGGATGCATTCTTCAGGCGACAGTTGCGTAATTCCTGTACCATTCCACGGTGCTGCGCAGTCCGTCTTCGAAAGTGGTCCGCGGCTCAAACCCCATAATTCGACGCGCTAACTCGATATCCGCTTGCGAGTGGCGAACGTCCCCAGGCCGTGCGGGTTCGTAGTGCACGTGTCCTTTGTACCCCGTCAGATTTCGCAAGGCACGAATGGCGTCGTTCAGGGAACTCGCTTTCCCGGTTGCGACATTGAAACTCTTGCCGGCGATTAGCCCTGCATCGGTCCCGCCTGCCAATTCATTTGCGCGAACGACATCATCGATGAAGGTGAAATCGCGCGTTTGTTCCCCATCCCCGTAGACGACCAGATCCTCTCCAGCAATCATCCTGCGACAAAAGATCGACAGAACTCCCGAGTACGGCGAATCCGGAGCCTGGTACGGGCCAAACACATTGAAATAGCGCAGAGTCACAGTCTCCATGCCGTGGACTCGGGCAAAGCAGCGCACGTAATATTCGCCGGCGAGCTTTGCGGCTGCATAGGGGGAAATCGGATCAGGGCGCATAGCCTCCAGCTTGGGGAGGGTTGGGTCGTCTCCATAAGCAGATGACGATCCGGCATACACAAACCGCGGAACCCCGGTGGCCTGAGCAGCGATGAGTAGGTTGAGAGTCGCTGTGACACATGCAGAATTGGTCTCGAGGGGGTTCTCAATCGACCGCGGAACTGAAGCGAGCGCAGCTTCGTGGAAGACAACGTCGATGCCCGTGCATGCAGTTCGACACAGGTCGGCGTTCGTCAAATCGCCCTCAATGAAGTCCATCGCTTCGAGGCCGACCAGGTTTGCACGCTTTCCAGTAATGAAGTTATCAACCCCGCGAACCTTATGACCAAGCGCCAGATACCTTGCCGCGATCGAGCGGCCGATGAAACCAGCGGCTCCTGTCACCAAAATGTTGTTCAACCCAGGTCTCCCTCGCAACTGTTGCCGGGTCAGCAAGATGTGTTCTTCAATGGGCTCCCATCATACGGGGCCCGGCTTCCCGGCAAGATGGATATTTGACAAGCTGCATCGTATCGATTTCCGCCGCCCATTGCCAGGGGTTCCTTGCCAGACGAGCTTAGCGAGCAGAACAAATCGCAATCGTTCTCGCGCGGGTTTGAATTACGCCTCGCTTACTATCGTTTCCTTGCGCTGATTACCGATGCAGTGTCATGCTGTCCCGCATCCTGCAATTGGCGGCCTCTCTCCTTTGATCGCTCCTCGCGGCTGCTATCGCGGTCTGTCCCCTCGCTGCTGAGGCTCGCAATGAATCGAATGTCTCCGGACACGGTATCGGAATAATTACGTTCCTTATCGGTCGCCTCCTGGCGGGAGCAGTCCCAGGGCGTATTGAAGGCGCCGAAACGCTGTCAACACCGGGCTCTCCTCCCCAAACACTCGCGGATGTCGCTGCCAATTCCCCCAGTGATTAACCTGCACCGCTCCTGCCCTCACACCAGAGCGGGCTTTGATCGAGGAGATTTTCGTGGACTGCGCACCTGTTCTGCCTACTGGTTCCAGCCTTCAGCAATTGGCGTACGTACCTTCACATCCGCGACAGGCAATGGATGCGGGGCGACCGTGGCTAGGAATGCGCCTCTGGAGGGCGCTCGGGGTATTGCTGGTGCTGTCGTGCTGCGGTGTGGCGGCGGCGCAGACCGCGACGCCTGTGCTGACGCAGGCGTACGATGCGGCGCGCGATGGCGTGAATGCGACTGAGACGACGCTGACGCCGGCCAACG
>DASZAG010000069.1:0-61152 GCA_035945555.1 Acidobacteriaceae bacterium | reverse complement strand
CTGCGAAGCCGTTCACGACGACCCCTTCCGCCCAACTCCGTGCCAATAATATGCCAACGATATCAGGTCTCGGCGAGTCGGCAGCAAAAAGAACGAAGGACCGTTATAGTATTTGAGTTTTGCGGAGCTCGATGTTAAGGATTTCGAGCAAAAGGCGAACTATCATTAGCATCTGATTGAACCGTTGCCACTTACGCTCAGCCATTAGCTGCAAACTCACCTACGCGCACGCTCGACTTGCAAGTTCAACAAAACAATGCACGATGGGAAGAGCTCATCTGAGTCTAGGATCGCCAGCGCCGCCCCGGCCATCGCGACGTCTTTGCCAAAGTGGATCAGCTCCCCCTGCCGCTAGCCAGGGTCTTCCACGTTTCAGAAGTCCTGGAAGACTGTCGCCGCTCCAGCCAGGAACCCGACCACGCCCAGCGCCCCAGCTTCGGCTTCACTCCCAGAACCAGACTGGTACCAGCAGCGACGAGCAGTGCTCCCGACGCCTCCACACTTCGACGCAGCATACCCCGACATAGCGTCGTGGTGCTTGAAGTGGTTGATCCCACTGTAGAGAACCGTATCTTCCCCTCGATGAAGGGGCTGGAATCAGACAAATGAGTTGCCTCTCCGCCCGCTTTCTGAATCTCACCGTGTTAGTGGCCGCCGTCAAGCGGTACTGAACTGCTGGAGAGTGCCGGTCCGTGAAATTTTTCCATCCGCTACTGCAGTTCCTGCTTCACATCGGCTATTTCGGCCCGCTCCTGATGGGGGTCCTGGACTCATCGTTCCTCTTCCTGCCCTTCGGCAACGACCTGCTCGTCGTCGCGTTGGTTGCCAACCATCACAAGGGCGCTCCCTGGTATGTGCTCGCCGCCGCCTGCGGTTCCACGCTCGGCGTACTGGCGCTGGCGTTAGTCTCGCGGAAGCTCGGTGAAGAAGGAATCAGCAAACTCGCCGGAGAGAACCAGTACAAGCGACTAAAGAACCACATCGGTGCCCACGCCGGCCCAGCCGTCGCCATCGGAGGGCTCGCACCGCCGCCATTTCCTTTCACCATGGTGATAGCCGCAGCTGCCGCGCTCGATTATCCCCTGTGGCGGCTCCTTATCATCAACTTCCTCACTCGCGCCGCCCGCTTCGCCGTCATCGCGTGGCTGGCCATTAGGTTCGGCAAGCAAGTACTGGGCATTGCAAAAACACCGGCCTTCGAATGGGGCGTGGCCGCTTTCATATTCCTCTGCGTCGGCGGGAGCGCCTTCTCAATCTGGCGCTGGGTCCGTCATTCGCGCCGGAAACAAAAGTAAAGGGCCGAAGTGGCTTAACTCGCCAGGGACGCCCCGCGGTCTCGCGGCTTCAGATAGAGCTCTCTCGTCAGCACCATCACTGCAGCGGTGAGCGGAGCAGCGATCGCCACGCCCAGAATGCCGGCGAAGCTCCACATGAAGAACTGCGCCAGAATCGTCAGGACTGGCGGCAACCGCACCGCCCGCTTCTGCACCAAGGGGGTAAGAAAGTACCCTTCGAGCACATGGAATATCGAGAACAGAATCACGACCCAAAGCGCCGTCCACGGCCCCCGCTGCAATGCCATAAGCACGCTCGGAATACCAGCCAGAATTGTTCCGACATAAGGTACGAATACCATCACACCCGTCAGCAGTCCGAGTGTGAAGGCGAGGCGTACGCCGAGCAGCGAGAGCGCGACCATGCTGGCAATGCCGAGCGCCGCCATAGGAACCATCTGCCCTAACATCCACCAGCGCAAAGTATCCAGAAGCTTGTTCCCGATTTCACGCATTCTCGCCCGATGTTGCACGGGAAACAGGTTCAGAACGCCCCGCTTGTACCCTTCCGGATTCAGCGCGCCGAAGAATCCAATGACAAAGATCACGATCAGATCCGCAACGCCGCCCACCACCGCGCTCGTAATCGCGTTGACCTTCGATCCCAGATCCATTGTCCGCATTCCGCGATGAACCATGTCCAGCAGTTCCTCCCCCCAGGATTTCTGCTCAAGAAAATCCTTCACCTGCGCAATGGACTGAGGCAGGAGCGTGGCAATCTGCGAAACCTGCGTGACCGCCCGCGGAATAATCAGTACTCCTGCCCCCACGACGACGATCGCGATCAGCATCAGTGTGGCCACATACGACCATCCCGGCCCCATGTGCGTGCGCTTCTGAATCCAGGTGGTAATGGTGTGCAGCAGCAATGCCAGCAGCAATCCCGCGAAAGCCAGAAAAATGAGTTTCCATTCGAACCACACAAAGAGCAGAACAAGAACACATATAAAAGCGAGCACCAGAACGCGCTCCGGTGTCGCCATTCTCGGCTGGTTGCTCACTTAGCTGTCCTCATACTTCTAATGCGATGCTGATTCTTAGGCAAAGCAGCTCATTTTGTAGAAGATGTACGCTGCGCGCATCTAATCCCATGAGGACGTATGATGCCGCGCAAAATCGATGCCACCGCGGATTCCTATCTTCCCCCGGATCACTCGTTAGCTGTTCTTCGGCAGTCTGTCCAACAATGCCGCGGCTGCGATTTGTACAGACAAGCCACACAGGCGGTCTTCGGTGAGATTGAATCGGGAGCGCCGGCCAAGAACACGCGCGCACCCATCATGGTGGTCGGTGAGCAACCCGGAGACAGCGAGGACAAGGAAGGACCCTGACCGTAAAGGTCGCGGTGCGGCCGGCATAAAACCTGTGGTGCAAACTCACCGCTTCGACAAGTTGCACTGCAAGACTTCCATAGCCTATGTTGGCGGCGGCGAAACACAGTCGCCGCCAATGTCCTTCCGAGCCCCCCTCGCGAATAAATGCAACCATCTATTTAGTCGAGCACTTCTCGGATCTTTCGAACCGCATATTCGGCGCGATCTTGGTCACCTTGCTCCTCATAAAGAAAGTTCAGCAAATAGTAAATTGTGAGCCCGCGGGTCGCCTCAGTCGATAACCCATAAAAGCGGCGATATTCAGCGAGTAATGGCTCCTTCATGAGGGTCCGCCACACGTTCGCAGATTCCTGGAAAAGATAATCCTGCAGATAAAAATACCGGCACACATCCTGCCAGGGAAAGCCTTTCTCATGTCCCCACTCCCAATCGATAAGCGTCAACCGGCCGTCGGAGAGCCGCCGTAAATTCCACGGCGTGAAATCCCCATGCACGATGCAGGATCTCAACTGCTCGCTCTGATCAAGTGATGACAATGCCTCATCTAAAAGTGCCGGCGCGACCGCGGGACCTTTATCCGCAAGGTGCTTCATGATTTCGCTGCGAAAATCGCTCAATCGCACGGCAGCCTCTTGTGACGCGAAGTCTGTGAGTAGGCGAAGGTGCTCCTCCGAAAATCCCCGCGCCACATTTGCCCCGCCTACCCAGGTTTGGGCTGCGATTCCCTGCTGCTCATCGCGAAAAAGAATCCGCGGAGCGGGAAGCAGATCGCGCACTTTCTCCAGTATGTTTGCTTCATTCAGAACGGCGCTTCCGGCCCGGGGTGTCAGCGGCACCTTCGCAACCGCGCGGACCTGCTCCTTGGGGTCTATGAAGAACAGCAGAGCCTTCTGGGTAGGTGACGGAGTTCCGATGTACCCCGTTATGCACCACGCGTCAGATAGTTCAGGCATCCGCTCGCGCCAATATGCTAAATCGCATAGGAGCGTTTCGGATCTCACCCCCGGCAGCATCGAAATGGCATTCAGCCGGCACGCTAAGGTGATTACGTTCCACTTTGCTCTTGAAACCTTGCCATAGGGACGCCAGCTCTTAAGGACGGGCATTGCACATTGCGCGTCTTCAGGGAGAATCCACTTGGGGGATCCGCTCTTCGAGATGATTCGGACATTGATGGATTCCGGTGCGACAATCGCCGCCTGCCCCGAGAATATTGAAGGCAATGCGCAAGCCACCCTGGCAGGCTCTGTAGCCTCATCTGAACTCGCACGAAGTGCACCCAATCCAAGTCGCCTGCGAGTTCTGCGCGAGAAGTGATCAATTACAGCAGACTGCGCCTGAAGCACTACCTCAGAAAGCGGCTGCGCGGAATCAATCACAACGGCTCGCGCAGATGCCCTCGCAATAGAGGTAAATTGCTGCCGCTGCCGCACTACTTCCTCGTAGCTAACTTCTTGCTTGCGTGACCAGAGTACGTCTGGTGGAGCATCCAGCAACAGTACCAATCCCGGCCGTGGGACAACTCGAGCCAGCAACTTCAGGAGCCACTGCGGACCACCGTAGCGGACTCGCTTCGGATCTACGACGATGTCATAGAAGTATCGATCAAAAAGCACCAGCTTTGTCCGAACAATTGCAGCCCACACTTTCCGGGGGTATCCGATCCAATAGTCGGCAAACAGGTAGAGCAACTTCATCGCCGAGACCAATGCACCTCGAGACGGTCGCCCGTGGGGGTCTGTTACCGGTGCATCGGTCGCAGTGCGCGCCGGCAGTGCCTTTGGCCGCAAATGATATCTCACAACTCTTTGAAAGGCCGGAGCAAGTCCGCGAGCAATCGCGTCGATAATCGAGGATTTTCCACATCCATCAGGCCCGATAAATGCAATCCAGCCGCCGGTGGGCTGCGTTATCCGCTGCCACGTATGTTCTGCGCGTTGAAAGCAGGACGCAATCTTTGAAGCGAGCCCTTCTGTCGAACTTCGCCTCAGTTCGCTTCGATATCGCGGCAAACTGCATATTAGAGAATCCCAATTCCCTTCTGCAGCCATCTCAGCAAGCTCCGCGGCTGATCGCTTGCTCCAATAGCGTAGCAATGCTGCAGAACAACCGGCGGGATCCTCGCCATACAGGCGCGAGAGCCGGACGCAGTGAACACTTCCGAGGTCGCGCTTGTTCAATCTCTTAATGAGGTAATAGATGAACTCATGCCTCGCCGCGGGAATCCAGAACCCCTTGGGATGCCATCGGCGTGCTTCGAGGACCTCCGCGGCCTTAAGCCATAGCTTTCCAAAATGACGATAGTCGGAACAGGAGTCAAGCTGTAGAAGAGCGACCTTAGGCCCGACTTCCGCCGCCAGGAAAAGCGCTTGCGCCGAAATTTCATGAGGAATCACTTGAAACAACTTAGCGCCCACTTCATTCCCAATCTCATCAACCAGCCTGGGAATGCGTTCGAAGTCAGTGGCAGACACCATAAAGTCAATATCGGTGTGAAAGCCGTCTGGAAGATCATCGTAACCAGCGAGGATGCAATACCGCTCGCACCTCCCGGAGAGCTTTTTGAGGAGCATCTTGGCTACCTGCGCGCGCGCAGCTCCCCCCGCACTAGTGGCTCCCAGCAATTCGCATTCAGATGCCGATCCTATTTGGATCCTCGGCGTGCTCATTCGCTCCCCCCTACCCCACAATCGTCATCGAAGCGGATGGTAGAGTTGTCTAGAGCCACCGAGATGGTTAGCATTTCTCGATTATGAAGATCCTTTTGTCTGCATACGCATGCGAGCCGGGCAAGGGCTCCGAGCCGGCTGTCGGCTGGAATTGGCTCTTGGCTCTCGCCGAGATGGGACACGACGTCTCGGTGATTACGCGTGAAAATAATATCCCGGGTATTGAGGCAAATCGCTCCAAAAGCAAACTCAAGTTCACTACGATTGCCTATGACCTCCCCGCGTGGTGTCGAGATTTTAAGCACTGGCCCGGCGGGCTGTACGTTTACTACTTGGTTTGGCAGTTCGGCGCCTATCGCCGCGCTCGCGGAATCCACAAACGCGATCCGTTTGATTTGGTGCACCACATCACTTTTGTGACCTTTCGCCAACCCTCTTTTATGGGCGGGCTGAAAATTCCGTTCATCTTTGGACCTGTCGGCGGTGGCGAGACATCTCCTCGTCCGCTGCGAGCAGGATTGAGCCACTCCGGAAGGTTGCGCGAAGCATTGCGTGATGTACTCATCGACGCAGTAAAAATAGATCCAAGCATGAGCCGCGCGTTTTCGAAGGCCGCGTTGATTGCCTGCACCACGCCGGAAACCCTTCATCGCATCCCGCGACGGTTCCATTCCAAATGCACCGTATTGCCCGCGATCGGAATCAACATCATGACAGAACCGGTTCACCGGGCGCCATCCCATCCGCGTTTTCTCTTTGTCGGACGTCTTCTGTATTGGAAAGGCATTCATCTCGCACTTCGAGCAATGCCTGAAGTCTTGCGCCACCTTCCCAATGCGCGCTTGACTATCATCGGCGAAGGAGAAGATGCTCAATGGCTCAAGCGAGTTGCAGAAGACTGTGGCGTGACTGCCCATATCGACTGGATTCCTCACCTTCCTTACAGCGACATCACGAACACATATCTCGAACATACTGCTCTTGTCTTCCCGAGCCTGCACGACTCCGGAGGGCTCGTGGTGCTGGAATCCCTTGGCGCACAACTTCCTGTCATCTGCCTCGATCTCGGCGGCCCGGGAACGCTTGTTGACTCCACCTGCGGCATTGTTATAAAGACAGCCAACCAATCTGAATCCTCTCTTCACCACACCCTTGCCGCGGCGATGATCAACATAGGGAACAATCCCGAAATGCGAGCCGAACTTGCCACCAATTGCCCTGCGCGCGTGCGCCGCTTCACTTGGAGTGCAACAGCGCGACACCTCTATTCCACCTTCGACGCAACCAGCCGCGGCGCCGCATCAAGAGTTCCATCTGCAAGTTCCAGCGACGATCGTATGCGCAACCACATCCAGGCCAGGTAAATAAGATTCACAGCCTGCCCTGCGACTGCGGCAATCATAATACCGATGTCGCCGAAGCTCCTCACGCATGGATAGATCAGCAGCATGCTCGCCAAAGCCGCGAAAAAGGACGCCATGAGGAGGACCGGCGTACGGTTAATAGTGCGGAACAAGTAGCTGAGTTGTCGCAGTGGCCAAAAGAGCAGGAAGTATACCAATTGCAAGTCCAACACCGCGCCATAGACTGCAACTTCATGGCCGTAAAAGAATTCCAAAAACTGACGTGAAAACAGTCCAATGACCAGGAAGAAAACCGCCAGTACAACGAGCCCCTGCGCACCGAATCGATATAGGAATTTTGCAACTTGCCGGATTCCACCACGACGCATCTCTTCTCCCGCTTTGATTGGAACGATGTTTTCCATCGCCTGATAACCAACGTTCACGGGTCCTACGACATTTTGAGTTGCGCGAATGCTTCCCGCCGCCTCAGCCCCGAGCATGGCAGCGCCAATCAACATTGCTCCCTGATACACAACCCATTGCAATTGGCTTGCAAGAGCGAGATCGCGAGACAGGCCTCGTGATCTATTCCACGAATCCCGCGTTGGGGCTCCGTCATATCGAATTCGCTCTGCTGCAAGACCCACGACCACGGCAGCTATAGAGGTTATCGCAATAGTCCAGAACGTGGAGCAAACAGTCAGTTCTCTCAGAGCCACCAATACAAGAAGAACTACCGTCTGTCCAACATAGCGAATTACATCATTCAAAACGGCGAGCGGTGCCTTACCCGCTGCGAAAAAGTATCGCCGAATCCAATCTTGCATGAGGTAGAACACAATACTCAGTACGAATGGAATCAGGATCTTCATTTCATCGGGCTGTGGCCTTAATCGCAGAAAAACAACCGATATGATCACAGCGGCCACGGTCGCGGCGGCGCAGAACCAGAGCTCGACCCCAAACATCCCCTGCAGATAGCGATTTCGAGGAGTCCCATCCTCGCTCAGTGCCGACAACGTAATCATCGGAGAGCAAATGAAGCTGAGTTGGATGCTAATCAACAGAAGCACCAACGCAAAGGCGACTGTAAACACGCCAAATTGCTTCAGCCCAAGCCCGCGTACCAGAATAATTCCCGTCGCGAAGTTCGATGCGCTGACAACAATCTGATCCGCGATTGTTAGGTTACGTCTGCCGCGTAGCAGTTTGGACAAATGGGCTCTCATCGGGTAAGGGTCTGGCCAACTTCCTCTTCGCTCAATAGAGGGCTCTACTCAACGCCGCTACTGCAGCGATCGCTACACCGCCTCACCACCCGGTGGTTCAACGAGCGCCCCGGCCCAGACGGATGAGACTGACGCTCGTTGACGAAGACTTGTGACTTTCCTTTTAAATCGGGAGATGTCGGGGTCAATGTTTCTGACTTGGCATCTTCATTTCACCGCGTAAATTGCAGCAGAAGAAGTCTCTCCAACGATATTCGCCCCACCCGTGAATATCGATTTAACCTTGCTGATTGGGACATAGACGATATCCTGCGGCTGCAGTTCCAGAGGGGCTTGCTTTCCTTTCATGATCTTGCTGTATGACACTGGGATTTCCTTCAGCGTTCCATCCGGCTGATGCCGAACGACACGCATGTCCCCGATCTTGGCTTGCAGCAGCGTTCCCTGTGCCAGCGATACAGCTTGAGCCACGTTGAGTGATCCATTTTCCTGCATCACGTAGCCCCCGGGTCTGTACACCGCACCTAATACATAGACGATTCCCGCTCGCTTAACTCTAATTGTGTCGCCAGGGTTGACCTGAGCGTTTCGCAGCGCTTCCTCATCTTCACCACGAATATAGTGATACGTCTGAACTGTATGGCCCTGGGAAGCGGGAGTCTCCACCTGAATAGTGTCGCCGGCAAAGTTCGTCTCCCCTCCTGCCATGCCAATGACGTCGAGTAGGGAGTGCGGCTCCAGCATAGTGATGCGTCCGGGCGACTGCACCGCTCCAAGTACAGTGACTTGGGTGCTTACATACTGAAGCACGTTAAGAATAACCTGAGGGTCCTTGAGGATCTGACCTGTCCGGTATTTCTCCTGGATTGAAGCTTGCGCCGCGGCGACTGTTTGGCCGCCCACGTGAATCGACCCAATGAGCGGGAGTGAGATGTTGCCCTTTTCATCGACCCGGGCGTTTGTTGTTAGCTCCGGTTCGTCGTAGATCCTCACGCTGAGAAGAATTCCAGATGAAAGCCTGAGGTCGGGGAAATCCTCGGGAACTGCCGTAACGACTCCGCTCGAGGTATTCGAAGCCGGCTGAGTATGAGAGCCTTCCAGAGCGTCGAATGTCGAATTGGATCCATCCGAATTCGGAGTCATGGTCTGCTGCGCAATGAGTGCGGATGGCACCAGAAGGATGCTAAACATCAGCACCAAGCCCTTACTTCGCTGTAGCATCATCAGTTCCATCTCAAGCCTCCTTGAAATACTTGTCATCGCCGCGATAGCCGTATGCCTGATAGTACTCAACGGATGACGTATTCACCCCGTTGAGCGCCAGGCCTATTGCGCGGCATCCATTCCGATCCAACATTTCTGCCATGCGCTCAACTGCAATTCGGTTGGTAACATCGGACCGAATCACGCCGAGCGTTGAATCCGCCTTTCCCGAAAGAAGGACAGCATCTGCCACCAGCAGAATCGGTGGAGTGTCGATTACTACCAGACTGTAGGAGTCCCTTAACCCCTCCAGCAAATCATCGAACTTCGTAGAGCCGAACAGCTCCGATGACTGAACCGGCAGGTTACCGGACGGCAGCAGCCACAAGTTGCTGACCGTTCTATGAGTACGAATGGCAGACTCTAACGGAGCGACCCCGCCCAGTACCTCACACAGCCCAGGCAAGTGTTCGCGCCCAAAGCACTCATGCAGGTGTGGATGCCGCAGATCCGCGTCAATCATGAGCACCCTTTCACCGGAGTGCGCAAAAGCAATTGCCATGTTGTAAGCGACAGATGTTTTTCCTTCACCAACAAGGGGACTCGTTACCACTATCGACCGCAACGGGCGGTGCGCGTTCGCAAGGACAATTGAAGTCCGCAAGGCGCGGTAGGCTTCAGCAGCTGAGGAACGCGGGTGAAGTAGAAGAGGACTGGTTTCTCCACTGGATTTCAGCGTGAGGCTCGATGCCGCAGCAGTGAGCATTCGCTGTCGCGGAGCCTGTCTGTCGAGTAATGGAATGCTAGCCAGGACGGGCAGTGGCGTGAGCATGTCCACTTGCAAAGGCGTTTTCACCGTCTCGTCCATGTGTTCCCTTATGAACGCAGAAGAGATTCCGAATAACAACCCCGCAGCGAGTCCAATAGCAATGTATAGAGGCGGGTTGGGCCTCTTAGGAGTGGAATGCGACCGAGCAACGTCAGTCACACGAAGATTGGTCGCGCGCAGCCCCGCCTGAACGCCGGCTTCTTGAATTTGCTGATAGAGCGAGTCGTAAAGCTTCCTGCTGGATGCTGCTTGTTGCACCAGCACTTGCAAAGTCACTGCGCTCTGATTTAATGCGCTCGCCGCAGATTCCTGCTTGTGGAACGCTGCACGCAGGGCATTTTCGTTCTGTTGTGCCACCTCGTAATCATTGCGAGCTCGCAGGTTGATCTGCTCTAACTCCTCCGCGATTTGCCTATTAATGCTCTGGAGTTGGCTGGTCAATTCCACCATTCTTGGATTGCGAGCGCCGTACTTCGTCAGATCCGCCGAATACTCCAGCTTGAGGCTATCCTCCTCTTGGCGCAGCGTCCGTAACAACTCCAGACCATTACCTCCGGTGATCACCGCCGACGTCGCTATCGCCGGGAGCGTACTGTTGCTCAAGCCGGCGACAACATCGGAATTCCGGGTATTCGTCAACCTATAAATCGCTTGTTTTCCTATCCGACTCGCCTCAGCCGATGTGAGTTCCTGGTTCAACGTGTCTAGCTTGTCGAGCACCGGAATGTGCGTAATACTTCCACCCCCGGCTGATTCTCCCATCGATCTCAGAATCAAACTGTTCAGTCCGGTCTGACGTTCGTAATCAGCGAGCTGATTTTGATCGCTCTCCATTTTTGAACGCAGATCGCCGAGGTCCGAAGTCAACTGACTGATGCCCTCACCGTGCGTCTGGCCTTCAGATTCGAACTTGACGTACTCCTGGACAACTGCGTTTGCCACATCGGCCGACAGTTGTGGATTTGGACTTACAAAGCTCACCGAGATCAGGCGCGTGTCAGGAGGATTCTTTACTATAAGCTTCTTCTCAAACATCCTTACAACCCGTTCCCGGCGGGTCGGTGCCTGAGTCAAAGGCAGACCACGTTCAGCCTCGATGCGTGCGTTGCTGCCGGTCAGCCATCCTAGAAGCGTCGGCTTAAACGCAAACGGTTTGCGCTGTTCTAAATTGAGGTCATGAATCACAGCGAGAGCTGTATTGTTGTTATGAATGATCGCCATGTGTGTCGCGATATCAGTTTTTGTATTGCTATCGCTCAGCGTCGGCACACTCGCGTCTGACAACTCAACCTGAACGCTCTGATCTTTCCCTACTTGAACCGTTGTCGTGCTGATGTACTGTCGTGGAATTACGATGCACGCCACTACTGCCAGCGCGAGACCGCAAGCGGTTAATGACAACACCCATCTCTTACGCTTTCTGAGCGTCCTCCACACCTTCTTTAGTGACTCTTCGTCACTGGCTGGGTTGGGACGCGGGACATAATTCGGAGAGGTATAGCGCGACGGGATTAAGCTTCGCTTTCCCGACTCAAATGACACTGGCGCTGGCATGGCGAGATCGCCTCCTGCACATGAGGTGCAATGATGAATATCGAGGGGAATTAGCAGCTAACGGAGGATGGTAGCCACCTTACAACAAGCCGATTAGACGCACCCCCTTAGGCTGAGGATGCCTTCCTGACCAGAACTATTTCCTGTGCCTGCACCCACTCTAATGGGCTGTTAGTTCTATTGCGCCAACCGCATTTAGACGGGAGGTATCGCACTCATACGGTGCAGCCGGGTCTTCTCATCGTCATCCATACTTTTTACTCAGCAATATGGTACCAACTTCTTAGTCCTTAGTTTTCTTTGGTTTACATGCACCCTAAAGCTGCAGGGCGCGCATCTGATGGCGTGCTGCTTGGAATAAGACGTTTCGGTTGCGGAGTTTCCTGGTATGGATCTGCCGGTTCAAGATGCAGTTACTGATTGCTTACGGGTCAATATTCTTGGCGTTGGGATTAGCGCTGTCGACCTACAACATGCAGTCAATTCTTCTCTCTCATTAATTACGTCAGGCGCCAAGGGCTACATTTGCGTAACTGGCATGCATGGGATCATGGAGGCTCAGCTTGATGCTGGCTTCCGCGCCATCCAGAATGGCTCTTTCCTCACGATTCCAGACGGCATTCCGACAGTATGGATCGGGCGCAGTACAGGCCACAACAATATGGAGCAGGTCCGTGGCGCGGATTTCATGCTCAACTTATGCAAGGCATCCGCCAACACCGGAGTCCGTCATTTTCTGTACGGTGGAAAGCCAGGAGTGGCACCCCTTCTCCGCGACGTTCTGACTCGTCGATTTCCCGGCTTGCAAATCGTGGGAACCTATACCCCCCCCTTTCGCCCATTAACACCTGAGGAAGAATCGGACCTTAGGCGCACCCTCGAAGAATCGCGCGCCGATGTGCTCTGGTGCGGCATCAGCACGCCCAAACAGGAGCGCTTTATGGCCCAATATCTCAGTAGCCTTCCGGTTTCGCTCATGGTTGGTGTGGGCGCCGCATTCGACCTCAACGCTGGCCTGCTTCAGGACTCTCCCTACTGGGTTCAGCAATGCGGACTTCAATGGGCGCATCGCCTGTATCAGGAACCTCGGAGACTGTGGAAGCGATATGTACTCAATATCCCCCGTTTTGTTTGGCTCTATCTCATGCAACGGGCTGGAGTGCGGGCGTATGAATTGCCAATCCCTCCTCTACCGCCAGCCCATGGTGAACTCTCAGCTGCTCTGAATCAAGCTAATGCTGAGGTTAAGGAAGGTCAGTTGACGAATGTCGCTGCGTAGCAAGACTCCGGAAGAGATCTTCCGGACAACGTTCAAGGTAGCAGTTTAACAACGTACCCTCTCACGAGACGACGAATCGCCTTTTCGGGATTCCCAGTTGTGTTTGGTCTAGGTAAAAGGCCGTGGCATCAGCTCATCTTCATAGTTGGACCTCTGCTCCACAAGTTCCCCCGCGCATAAGCTTCGCATCAACGCCTTCTGGGCTTCATCGCTCGACGACCGCTTCAGCAATCTGGATGGCGATCGACGTGGCCACCGTAAGCCTTCTAGCAGTGCTGTTTTTCTATCTCCGCAAAGATACTTCCGTGTTTCAACCTGGGCATCCGACAGCCCTGGCGGCAAATCAGCTCTCATTCTTCCTCTATCTCGGCGGCTTTGCGATTATCCTCGTGCTCATCAGCAGCGTCCAAGGCCTATATGGTCCGCTCCAGTCTTTTGGCGGGTGGAGAGAACAGCGATTAACAATTCAGTCCTGCGTCCTTTCTAGCCTCATCCTGTCCGGAGCCTTGTATTTCACCTACGCTGGATCCGTTTCTCGCGCAGTTGTATTGGCGACCTTACTCTCGTCTACATTTCTCCTTTGCATCAGACGAGCATCATGGCGCTATTACATGTATCGCCAATATGACCGCAACCTCGGGACCCGCAATATCTTGATCGCAGGAGCTGGCCCGTCGGGACTCGCACTCAAGAACCATCTTTGCCGTGTTCGGCATCTCGGATACACGTTCAAGGGATTTGTGTTAACTGATTCAGAGTTGCTCCACGGCACCAACCACACCGCACACGCTGATGTCTCAACGTCAGACGTCGTCGGAGTGGTTGACGAGCTCACTACTTTAGTACGTAAACACTTTGTCGACGAACTATTTATCACTGGGCAGTGCAATCGCTATCTCGTTGAAAACCTCATAGAGGTAGCATCGCAGCTGGCAATCGATGTACGTGTAGTACCCGATTTGTACGATGGCGTCGATCCCACAATGCCAATTGAATACGTGGGGCAGTTTCCCACATTTCCACTCCATTTCCACCGAATCAGAACAATCAGCCTCTTCATCAAGCGGGCACTTGATATTATTTTTGCCGCGATCGCGCTTCTCTTGGCAATGCCGCTGATGTCGCTCGTCGCACTTGCCATTCGCCTCGACTCCCCGGGACCTGTCTTTTACTGTGCTGAACGGATAGGCAAGAAAGGTAGCTTTTTCCGCTGCTGGAAGTTTCGCACGATGGTGGCAAACGCCGACGCGCTGCAATCGACGCTTCTGCATATGAATGAGCGCGACGGCGTCCTTTTCAAAGCCAAACACGACCCCCGGATTACCCGGGTCGGGCGTATTCTCCGAAAATATTCGATTGATGAACTGCCGCAGTTCTTTAATGTGCTTTGCGGAACGATGAGTATAGTTGGGCCCAGGCCGCCTGTATTACGCGAGGTCTCGCAATATAAACTTCAACATCTACGCAGGCTTGATGTGTCACCCGGAATTACCGGACTCTGGCAGGTACAGTCTAGGCAAGATCCATCCTTCGATCAGTACATTTCATTGGATACGCATTACGTAGACCATTGGAGCCTGTGGCTTGATGCAAAGATCATGATTCGCACTGTGGGAGTCGTGATCAGTGGAACGGGGAGTTAACCCGTTATCGCCTAAGCCGCCCGAACGGGATCCAAATCTGCGCGAACTGGACCACACTTGCTGTGCTGGGCTTCCTTGTAGATCTCTAACAATTTTGCGACGTTAGCTTCGCCGCTGTATTTCAGCTCGAATTGCCTTCGTGCTTGGGGACGCATCCTCTGCAGTGGGGATCCGATGTAGTTTCGAATGCTGGCAGCTAGCGCACTCCCGTTTGTAGCCTCGAACAACGATCCCGTATGCCCCTCATCAATCATTTCAGCAAATGTTCCTAGGCGAGACGCAATAATCGGCGTACCCACAGCAAATGCCTCAACTGCCACCCTTGGCATTCCTTCGTACCAGTGCGAGGGGCAAATCAACGCCGTAGCGTCACCAATGACTTCAACTGTCCGGTCACTTGAAAGTGGGCCAAGCCATTCGACATTGTTCAGCTGCGAAGCAGCTTCCCTCACTTCTTTCTCGAGTGGTCCGCTTCCGACAATTCGTAGGAGTGGTAGGTCTTTTGAATTGCGCCAGCAATCCAATAAGGTTGGAATTCCCTTCTCATCTGTAAACCGTCCCACGAACGCCACATACCCACCCGCGCCTCCTCTTGCGCCAGGATCGTAATCGAGGGCATTCGGCTTCACAACAATCTTCTCCGCCGGCAAACCGCCCTGAACAAGCTTGTCATGTGCAAACTGAGAAAGCGCAATGAAGCGATCAACAGCGTAGGACCATGTACCTAATCGCCAATGAAGCAACATCGATGCAGTCGCTGCAGCGCTCCCGCAACGGCTTTCTCGATAGCAGCCATGTACTATTCCAGGAAGTCGCAGGCTCTTGCCGATACAGTCTTCGCAGGGGCGGCCATCACGATAGAGGGATGCCTTTACACATAACAGACGATAGTTGTGCAACGTGTGTACTACCGGAGCTTCCAATCGTCTGCAAATTCCGAATATAGCGGGCGACAACGTTGGAAACCAATTATGAACATGCACCACATCCGGCTTGAAAGCAGTAATCGCATCAGTAATTTTGTTTGAAGTTCGAATGCTGTAAAACGATGATGCCGCCGCCTTGAGCGAACTACCGATCCCACGAATGTGATCATTGTTCTCTTCGAAGAGAGCTGTCTTAACCCCGCACTTCTCCAGGAGCGCTCTTTCCGAAGCAACTACCGCATCTTCTCCACCTCTTTGCTGATAGCGATTGTGAACTATCAGTACCTTCATTACCGGTCCCCCACTGGATGGATCGAAAGGTCAGTGGCATCCAGCCTCGGCGTCGGGTAATTCCGTGTGCCCGACGGCGTGTTGACCATGTGGAGATATATCTGGACAACTGTACCGGTGCTGTCTGTAACATTCACAACCCCAGTAAGATCTCCTTCGACTTGGAAGTCCGCGAACACCTCGATATTGCACCTCGCACCCGGTTGCAGCTCCTTCGGACAGTCATTCGCCTCCGAAAACGGCCCGATCGCCTCAATGTCTCGTAAATTCAGGGCGGCCGCGTCCCGGTTGTTCAGTACAACGCCTTGGGGCGGTGGAGCAACACCGAAACTGGATGACCTAAATGTGAGATTTCCAGGAGTGAGTACAAAGGGGGCCGTCTGTCCGATGGCATGCACAGCGATGACCTTTGGCGGATTCGTCGAGGAGCCATCGAAGTTGACCTTCTCGTTCTTCGCGCCGGCGAACTGTGGCCTGAATGCAAGTGCTATATTGCATGCGGCACCCGCGCTCAGCTCGGACTGAGCTCCCGGACAATTAGTTGCGGTCTCCACAATTTCTGGTCCAAAGTGCAATTGAGAAAGGTTAACCGCCTGTGTGCCGTTGTTGGCGACCCGAATATTCTGGCTTGTGGAAGTCTCGCCGACCATAACCGTTCCAAAATCCAGCCACTGCGGTGTAACAGCTATTGCGGTACCCGCCTGCGAAGTACTTGTGATTGGCACTCCACCCATCCCCGACAAGTAGAGCTGATATACGGTACCGGAGCCATCCGTTACATTCACTGATCCTTGAGTTGGTCCATCAATTACCGGGTTCGAAGTAATGGTGAAAGTGCACGAACCATTCGGGGCCAAGCTTCCAGAACAATCATTCGTCTCCGCAAAGTGGCCACTCAGAGTAATGGACGATAACGTAACACTCGTCGCTTGCGTATTGCTTAGTGTCGCCGTTTGCGGTTGGTTTGTTGAGCCAGGAGCAATCCCCGCAAATGTAAGTGAAGTCGGATTAAAGACCAGTTCCCCCGTCGAGCCCGTTGCAATCAATTGGACCGACTGGTTTCCGCCGGGAGCATCATCGGAAAATGTAATGTCTTCAGTCTTCATTCCAGCTGAAGTAGGGCGAAACGCGAGCGATATCGTGCATGACGCCCCTGCGGGTATAGTTGTGGGTGCGGTTGGGCAGGTTGACGACCGTATGACAAAGTCTTGGCCGATGCTCATCGAGTAAATGGTGAGAGGCACCGTTTGCCCATTGTTCACCGTCAAGGTCTTCGATCCGGAAGTCTGCCCGACGGCAATCGTGCCCCATGTAATCGGGTTGGGTGAGAAACTGAGGACCTGGTCGACTCCCCCGCCCTGCCCCTTCAAGAAGAGCTGCGCGGTATTTCCAAGGCCGTCTTTGACATTGATCGAGCCAGTGATCGTCCCATTAGCCACCGGGGCTGACGCGACATTGAATGTGCAGCTCGCCGAAGCCGCTAGACTCGCGCCGCAGTTGTTGGTCTGCTGAAAATGTCCGCTTATCGTAATCGAGCTGAGCTGGATAGTACCCGTTGTCTCATTCGTAAGGGTCGCTGTCTGGGTTGCACTCACCTGTCCCGGCGTTACACTTGCAAACAATAAGGACGTGGGCGAAAACAGCAGGTCTCCGATAGTCCCCGTACCTCTCAGAGATAAGCCCACCGCGCCAGACCCAGTGTTGACAGTCAGCAACTCGGATATCGCGCCTGCCACTGTGGGTCGGAACGCAATCGAAATGGTGCACGAGGCGCCCGCACCCAGACTCGCCGAGCACGTCGATGCCGTAATTAGGAAGTCTCTCCCAACGGATATATCGGAGAATGAAACGGAAGATGAACCGAAATTTTGAATCGTAATCGACTTAGCTGCGGAAGTTCCGCCCACTGCCACCTTTCCCCAAAGAAGCGAGGAAGGAACAAACATGAGGGTGTTGACATCTGGTCCGCCTTGGTCTGAACCCGATAGATACAGTTGAGTGACATTCCCGAAATTGTCTTCGACGTTTACTGACCCTGCAATAGTCCCCGCTGCTACAGGGCTCGACACTACGCTTACACTACAACTGCCTCCTGGGGCGAGCGTATTGGGGCTCGATGGGCAATTGTCGCCCTCTGCAAAATGTCCTGAAGTCCATATTCTTACAATCGTGACCGGAGTCGAACCCTCGTTAGTAAGAGTCGCCGTCTTCGGCTGACTTGTAGTCTTTGGAGCTACCCCCGGAAACGACATTGACGTCGGATTGAATAGTAAGAAGCCAATTCCGCCCGTCGCAGACAGCGACACGGATGCCGGAGTGTCGGTAGCGTTGTCTGTCAACGACAGTTTGCCTGTTAGGGCTCCAGAGGTGGTAGGCCGGAACGATATTGAAATCTCGCACGACGCACCAATCGCGAGTGTGGCTGGGGCAACCGGACACGTGGTAGCCGACTGGATGAAGTTAGCGCTTAGATTTATCGAAGAGATGACAAGAGGCAATGCTCCGGCGGGACTTGTATTAGTGACAGTCACCTGCTTCGCACCTGATGTGCCGCCTACGTTCACCCTATGCCAGAGGAGAGACGAAGGAGATAGCGACACGGTGGGAAGGGCCCTGAACGATACGCCGCATCCAGATAAAAGAACCGCACTGAGCGCAAAGGCACTCGCACAGGAGGCGATAACTCGTACGGCCGCCGGCAACGCCCT
Source organism: Acidobacteriaceae bacterium (assembly GCA_035945555.1). Classification (GTDB taxonomy): domain Bacteria; phylum Acidobacteriota; class Terriglobia; order Terriglobales; family Acidobacteriaceae; genus Silvibacterium. Next base: position 42,807 of record DASZAG010000069.1, on the reverse strand, counting down.
TCTCTTCAGCCCAAGTGATGATGGACTAACTACCGACCGTGAATTGCGATTCTTATTCGTGTCGAACATATCTATCACTCGCGGCGCTAGTCGATTCATCGGGTGCTACGAAAGACCGGCGTTTCAACTGCTGAATGTTCTCTCGGTCCTCTTGGTTCCACCAAGGCAACTGCGCTCAGGAGATCTCACTCTGCAGGCAACTCTTGGCGCCCCGACGTCTAATAACGGGAGAACCATCGCTAGGATGGCTGCTAATAGATAGGTCATCGTGCCTCTTTCCGCAGCCGCGCTAACTCAGCTTTCTTGGCTCGGGAATCGGCCCTTGTTTCACAGCATAAAGAACAGCTTCTGTTCGGCTCGAGACACCGAGCTTGTAAAAGATATGGAACAAGTGATTCTTGATGGTATGTTCGCTAAGCTTTAGCGTAGCAGCCATCGAGCGATTGCTCTTTCCCTCTGCCAACAGACTTAGGACTTCTCTTTCACGCGCGCTGAGGATCTTGCCCTCCTTGTCGCTCACAACGGGAGCAGGCTTAGCCGCTGATAGCGATTCAATAAGATAGTCAAGCTGCTCACTGGATGCCCATATTTGCCCCTCGAACACCGCGTGAATGCATCGGCACATCGTCGCGAAATCCGTCATGTCGGCCGGCAATATACCACGCGCTTGGGCGTGGAAATAAGCTATGACATCCTGCTTGCTGAGGTCAGAAGAGAGAACTATTGAGCGTGTCGCCGGAGAAAGTGCGTGAACAGTCTCGAGGATGGCGATCGGGTCGAATGCGCCCCTTGAAGTAGATGCTTTGATCAGCACGATATGGGGGGGCGAGGTCGCTATCATCGCCTCCAGCTCCTCCAAATTCCGCGAGCATCCTGATATCTCGCAATCGGGCTGGCTTGATAGCGCCTGCTTTAGAAGCTCTGACGTAACCACTATTGGATCAGCGATTACGATACGTATCTTTTGCAATCCAGCAGAAGGGGTCGCCCGCAAGTCGCTGGTGCCCGATGGAACCGGGGCACGCAAGGCAGGCGTTGCCTCATCAGTGGATCGCATAAGCGCGGTGTGCTGGATACTGCTGTCAGACATGGGCTTCTGCTCATTTGCTGAAAGCGCTATACGCGATGAACGGCATAGCAGGAGGGGGAACGGTTCGCGTTGAATGACAGAGACGATAAAAACTCACCAAAGGTTGTAAGAAGAATTGCTTTATTGTTCCTTTCTCGCTCATTCCACTACTGAGAACTTCTTCTCATAGCACCCGCCTACTTCGCCCGAAGAGGCAACGCAGGTCCTGAGCCAGGAAGATAGTGCCTCCTCCTTCGGTCACGCGGCGATCCGGGCATCAACCAGCATCTCGCTCTCGATCCACGCATAGGTTCTTGCAAGGCCGTCGCGCAGCTTGATTGACGGCTCCCAACCCAGGTATTCCTGGATTTTCCGGTTATCGCTGTTCCTTCCATTAACGCCTTTGGGAGCGTCAAGCTTATACGTCCTCCTCAGGTGTACTTGCGCGATATCTTCAACAATGTCAACGAGTTGGTTAACAGTCACAAGTTCGCTGCTTCCTAGGTTGATGGGCTCATGGATGTCGCTCTCAACAATTGCCTGGACTCCAAAAACGCAATCATCGATGTACATGAAGCTTCTTGTCTGGTTCCCATCACCCCAGATCTCGATACTCGGATTACCGGAGAGCTTGGCTTCAATAACCTTCCTGCAAATCGCTGCAGGCGCCTTCTCACGGCCACCATCCCAGGTTCCAAATGGCCCGTAAACATTGTGAAAACGGGCAACTCTACACTGGAGGCCGAAGTCCTCTTCGAAATGCCGACACATTCTTTCGCTGAACAGCTTCTCCCACCCGTAACCATCTTCTGGGAGAGCGGGATACGCATCCTCTTCCTTCAACGGAACGACGTTATGGGCCTTTTGTTTTTCGCCGTTGTAAACGCATGCCGACGAAGAATAGAAGAAGCGCTCGGCGCCGCAGTCACGAGCTGCCAGAAGCATGTGGGTATTCGTTAGAACACTAAGCATGCACAAGGCTTTGTTGTTTTCAATAAAGCCCATCCCGCCCATATCGGCAGCCAGTTGAAAGATAACTTCTGCACCCTCTGCTGCCTGGTAACAACTTTCCTTATCTTTCAGATCTAACTTGAGATTGTCCACGCCTGGCGACACCTGGTACCACTCTTCGAGAGGCTTAATATCAACTGCTTTCACTGCTCTTGCACCCTTCGAAAGCAGATGCTTTACCAGATGCCCCCCAATAAATCCTCCTGCGCCGCAAACAGTTACCGCCTTACCCTGCAATTCCATAAGTAATCCCCTCGTCTAAATTCACAAATATGCCCAGCGGTGAGCTGGGAAAAGAACCGCGCTACCCTAACAAAGGGCTTTTGATGCGCGAACCGGTCGCATCGCTGCCTAGTTCCTAGGCCGGCTTCGTTCGAATTATGAAGCGAAAGTACCTCTTTTTTTCATGGTGTCAATGTCAATAAGGCTCGGGTGGGTTTTCTCAATCCGTGGGCCATCCCACACCCTTACTTCGTCATCGAATTTCCTCGACTTTGACCGGATCAGTATGCATACTCCCTCGCCGACCGTGTCAAGCCAGAAGTCTCTTCCAGTCCAGCCTCACAGCACGTGGTGTGCGGTGTGCAAGCGATTCCCAAGAGCGTAAGATAACGAGTCCGGTCGAGGGTTGGTGATCATGCTGAGTACCTGTTCTCAAGTTCTGTCGCATCCGTTTAGCCGCCGCTCCTTTCTCCTTCGTGGAATGACCTTCATTGTGACTGCCGCTTGCATGTCAGGGTGCGGCTTCGTGTCACCGGTAATTCAAGCAACCGCTCAGACTGTGGCTTCTCCATCTTCGACCACATGGGGCGGTGTCGCGGTTGGTCAGGCGGGGGGGCCTAAAGTTGTCACGCTCACCAACAACGGAACTTCTAGCATTTCCATCAGCGGCATCAACTTCACCGGCGCTGATCCGTCGGATTTCGCAATCTATCAAAAAACCTGCGGCTCTGCTCTGGCGTCGGCCGCCAGCTGCACGGTTACGGTTCTCTTCAAGCCAACAGCCACCGGTACCCGTACCGCGACACTGAGCTTTACCGACACCGACAGCAGTAGCCCCCAACAGGTCTCTCTGTCCGGCACGGGTTCAGGTTCCGTCGTAGCCTCTCCCGGATCCCTCAACCTTGGAAGCGTAACCGTCGGCTCGTCTGCAACACCGCAATCCATCACCGTCTCTAACACCACGTCCAGCGCCGTCACACTTAGTGCGGCAACAGTCGGCGGCACCAATGCCTCTGACTTCACCGTCTCATCCACCACCTGCGGTTCAACCCTGGCGGCATCTACAAGCTGCTCAGCGAGCATTACCTTCAGGCCTTCCGCCTCAGGTGGTCGCAGCGCTTCATGGTCAATCACAGACAGCAGTGGCGCCACTCAACTTACAGTCACGCTCGCCGGAACAGGAACCACCGCCGCAGGTCTAGTGGCGGCCTCTCCAACATCTCTTATCTGGAACACCGTTGCGGTAGGTCAAACAAGTGGATCCAAGCTTGTGACGCTCACCAACAACGGAACTTCCAGCATTTCTATCAGCAGCATCAGCTTCACCGGCACTGATTCTTCGGACTTCATAAGCAATCAGAAAACTTGTGGCTCTACCCTGGCTGCTTCCAGCAGCTGTACGGTCACAGTTCTCTTCAAGCCGACTACCTCGGGTACCCGCACCGCAACTTTGAACTTCGCCGATTCCGACAGCAGCAGCCCTCAACAGGTATCTCTCACCGGAACAGGCACAGGTGGTACAGGAACTGTCGCGGCGTCGCCCGGAAGTCTGAGTTTCGGAAGTGTGGCCACCAACTCCTCAAGCAGCTCGCAATCCATCACGGTCTCCAACACTACCTCCAGTTCCGTCACGCTTAACACGCCCGCAGTGTCCGGTACCAATCCTTCCGACTTCCTCGCATCCACCACCTGCGGAGCGACGCTGGCAGCTTCTGCCAGCTGCTCAGCGAGCATCACCTTCAAACCTTCCGCCTCAGGCGCCCGATCAGCTTCCTGGTCCATCACCAGCAGCAACAGCCCCACTCCGCTTACGGTCACCCTCACCGGAACAGGAACAAGTACAGGCACCATCGCGGCCTCACCAGCAAGTCTCAGTTTTGGAAGCGTAACTGTCAGCTCCTCCAGCAGCCCGCAAACCATCACCGTCTCCAACACCACCTCCAGTTCCGTCACGCTTAACGCGCCCGCAGTCTCCGGTACCAATCCTTCCGACTTCGTCGCATCGACCACCTGCGGATCGACGCTGGCAGCTTCTGCTAGCTGCTCAGCGAGCATTACCTTCAAACCTTCCGCATCAGGCGCCCGATCAGCTTCCTGGTCCATCACTAGCAGCAACAGTCCCACTCCGCTTACAGTCACCCTCACCGGGACAGGCAACGCTGGTATGGGTCAAGTCGCAGCTTCTCCAACTTCACTCGTCTGGAACACCGTTGCGGTAGGTCAAACGAGTGGCGCCAAGGTTGTTACGCTCACCAACAGCGGAACCTCTAGCATTTCGATCAGCAGCATCAGCTTCACCGGAGCCGATTCTTCGGACTTCATAAGCAATCAGAAAACTTGTGGCTCTACCTTGGCTGCTTCCAGCAGCTGTACGGTCACAGTTCTCTTCAAGCCGACGACCTCGGGTACCCGCACCGCAACTTTGAACTTCACCGATTCCGACAGCAGCAGTCCTCAGCAGGTATCTCTCACCGGAACAGGAACAGGCGGTACTGGCACCGTCGCGGCGTCACCAGCAAGTCTCAGTTTTGGGAGCGTAACTGTCAGCTCCTCCAGCAGCCCGCAAACCATCACCGTCTCCAACACCACCTCCAGTTCCGTCACGCTTAACGCGCCCGCAGTCTCCGGTACCAATCCTTCCGACTTCCTCGCATCCACCACCTGCGGAGCGACGCTGGCAGCTTCTGCCAGCTGCACTGCGAGCATCACCTTTACACCTTCCGCCTCGGGTGCCCGCTCCGCTTCCTGGTCTATCACCAGCAGCAACAGCGCCACTCCACTTACCGTAACTCTCACTGGAACAGGAACTACCGCCGGAGCCGGCACAGCAACTCCCAGTCCAACGACTGTGACATTTCCATCTACGGCAGTCGGCGCCAGCAGCCCATCCACGCATGTCTATCTCAAGAACAACGGTACTGCGGCGATCGCCATGTCACGCCCCTCCATTTCGGGAGGAAATTCAACCGACTTCGCCGTTACAGCCAACACATGTGGAACGCAGCTTGCCGCATCTGCAACCTGCTACGTGACGGTGATCTTCGCCCCCACGGCAACCGGTACCCGCACTTCGACACTTAGTTTCACCGATGGTGCAGGCAACAGCCCTCAAAATGTGGCACTTTCCGGAACCGGGACGCCAGCCAGCACTACGACCATTACCATCAGTCCGTCCAGCATCTCCTGGGGATCGCAGAATGTTGGTACGGCTGGCACCCCCCAGATCTTCACCATTACCGCCGGGGGCTCCGGAACTGCAACTTTCAGTGGCTTTAGCTTCACCAGCACTGATCCGTCCGACTTCAGCATCACGGCCAACACGTGCGGCGCCTCACTCACAGCGGGATCTTCCTGCACTGTCTCAGTAAACTTCCAGCCAACAGCTATCGGAAATCGCGTCGCGCTCTTCACGGTCACAGATAACGCGATCGCTAACCCTCAGACCGCAGAAGTTTCCGGGGCGGGCGCTTACAACACCTCTCAAACCGCATCTGTGACTGTTGACTTCGGTTCTCGCTCCGGATCTCAAGTGTCGATACCTGCTGGAATCCTCGGCACTGAGTACCTCGAGAGCATGCCGACAAACGCGAATCGCACCACTGTGGTGCAAGGCGGTTTCACCGCTGCCCGTTATAAACTCTTTTTGTCCAACGTATACACCAGTACCACTCCAACTTGGAACCTTTTGGATAGTGACATGCAGAAGTTCGTCGCCGCAGGTGTGCATCCAGAAGTTATTCTCGTAGATACTCCTACTTTCCTGCAGCCATCGCCGCTACTATCCATGTGCAAAAGCGATCCTCCCACCAGCGTTCCTACCAGCTTTACTCAGTGGGGACAGTTGGCAGCTTCGGTAGTTGCGCATCTCGATAAATCCTTCCCTGGGCGGGTTCAGGAATACGAGATATGGAACGAGCCCAACACTACCGCCCTATGCTCTAATAACCGACTAGCTGACTACACCAGTATCTATGCCGCCACCGCGCCTCTCCTCAAGTCACAAGCGCAAACCGACGGAGTGACAATCAAGGTCGGTGGCCCAGCAGCCGCAGGCGTAGGCTTCACTGGAATTCTCACAAATCCAGCGACTGCGCCCTACGTCGATTTCTACAGCTACCACATCTATGAAGGAAACTCTACCGACATAAAGGACGGCATGACTTGGGACGGCGCTGGCGGCACACCTTCGCTCTTTGCGATGGTGATGAACTCATCGTCCGGCATCCAGGCCCGCTACCTCCAGGCATATTCCGCAGTGAAAGGTGCTAAGACCCCGCTCGGAGCGAAGACACCCATTTACTTCGATGAATACAACGACGATTGGGCGTTCCTGCACGACTGCTGCCGCAATGATCCGACATATTCACCACTGTTTAACAGCATTGTCGTCGCCCAGTTGCTGAACTCCGTCTACAAGGGTGCGGGTGAAGTGCCGTCTCGAATGATTTACTTCTCCGCGGCTCAACAGACCTTCTGCATTCTTGGTGTCATCGATCCTGCCATGGACTGCACCAAGGCCGCCACCGGTGCACAGGCGCAGCCATATCCGCAGTGGTACACCTACGAGATGATGTTCGCCCCGTCATTCCTCGACCTGCAGGACGGTGGCTTTATGGCGACTTCTGTCACTTTGTCGTCTTCTGCAAGTTCGGCAGGAGTGATCGCTACAGCGTATTACACCTCAACGACCGGATCGATCCTCATCATTAACCCCACCGCCAGTTCATTCACCGGGCTCACGCTCCAGATCAACAACCCCGGAGTGTCTTCACCAAAGGTCACACTCTACACGATCAATGCAGCCAATCCGCAGGTGAGCGTGTGGCCAGCAACCACTATCACCGCTTCTGGGGGACTCCAGGCGACGTTTGACCTTCCATCGTACTCAGTCTTGGCGGTGTCTCTGAAGTAGCAGCCATTCTGTACACGCGACCGCCGCCAGATGGCGGCGGTCGCGTTTCTGCGCAACAAACCTACTTCTCTCCCTCAATGACATATGTCACCTCCGATTTGTGACATCCTCCACTGCCTTCTGTCTTTCCGCGGAGCGATCCTGTCTTTGCAAGGAGATCACCCCAAATGGCAGCCACCGCAATCTCATCCGGGTTTCACGGCGAACCGCTCACCCGTACCGAAACGCCGGTCCGCGTTGCTCTCGCGCGCTTGGAGTCAGTCACCAAGCGTTACGGCAAGGTCACTGCTCTTCAAGATTTGAGCCTGTCTCTCTATCCAGGAGAAGTAGTTGCGCTGCTCGGCCCAAACGGCGCAGGAAAAACCACAGCTGTCCGCCTGCTGCTCGGGCTCGTAGCACCCAGCAGCGGCAGGGCCAGTGTTATGGAAGGTGATCCGCGCAACTCCGAGACCCGCACGGCAATCGGCGCCATGCTTCAAATCACCCGTATTCCCGAGACCCTCCGCGTCCGCGACCATATCAACTTGTTCCGGAGCTACTACCCAAATCCCATGCCCGCAGCTGAGATCGTCCGCATCGCCCGCCTTCAGGGCCTGGAAAATACCTTCTACGGCAAGCTCTCCGGCGGCCAGAAGCAACGGGTGCTCTTCGGACTCGCCCTTGCCGGCAATCCCAGCCTGGTTTTCCTCGATGAGCCCACTGTTGGCATGGACATCGAATCGCGCCGCGCCCTTTGGGACCAGGTTCGTGCGCTCGCCACCCAAGGCAAAACTGTGCTGCTTACTACGCATTACCTCGATGAGGCAGATGCCCTTGCGAGCCGTGTCATCGTTCTCGGTAAAGGAAAGATTCTGGCGGAAGGCACACCCGCTGAAATCAGGCACCGCGTCGCAGGTCGCAGAATTCGATGCGTCACCGATTTGGATCCCGCTTTTCTCCGCACCCTTCCATCCGTGCTCAGCGTCGAGCAGGACCGCGAAGCTCTCATCATCACCGCCACAGAAGCAGAGCGCGTGGTTCGCGAGCTAATGAACCTTGATCCCGCGCTACGCGGATTGGAAATCGCAACAGCCGGCCTGGAAGACGCCTTTCTCGCTCTCACCAGTTCTGGAGCCAACTAAGGAGACTGTTATGGCAACCGCCGTTATCAACGTCCGCGCACAATCGCTTGGCCTTCGCTACTACGCGCGCGTGGCCGCTCAGGAAACACGCTACGAGTTCCTGAAGATGCTTCGCGCCAAGGCTTTCTCGTTTTCGATTATCGGCTTTCCGGTGATGTTCTACCTCATCTTCGGCTTGACGAATAAGAACACCGAGTATGCCCGTTACTTGCTAGCCAGTTATAGCTGCTTTGGCATGTTTGGCGCGGCACTCTTCGGCCTGGGCGCTGGCGTCGCAATGGAGCGTGCGCAAGGCTGGCTCGAACTCAAGCAGGCCTCGCCCATGCCGCGCATCATGTACCTGATTGCAAAAACCATCGGCTGCGCCGCCATCGCCATCATTACCGTCGGCGCTCTGCTCGCGCTTGGACTCACCATGGGCGGCGTCACCATGACCGTGCTTCAGGTCCTCGAACTACTGCTCATCACGCTTGCCGGAGCCATTCCCTTCGCGGCCTTGGGCCTGCTCATTTCCTTCGTCGTGCCGCCAAACGCAGGCCCCGGCATCATCAACATCATCTACCTCCCCATGGCCTTTGCCTCCGGCATGTGGATGCCCATCAACATTCTTCCGCACTGGATCCAGCGCATTGCGCCATTCCTGCCCACCTATCACTACACGCAGGTTGGCTTGAACATCTTTGGATACGCCCAAACCCGCACAAGCATGGTTGTTCATTGGGAGGCTCTGATAGGCTTTACCTGTCTGCTGCTCGGAGCCGCATGGTTGGTCTTCACCCGCAGCGAGGCGAATGCTTGAAAGCACGGGACCAAATCGGAATCGGCGCTCCTGCCGTCAACAATAACCGTCAGAGTTACTGTTTTGGAGCGTATGGCCGGCAGCGCCTCAGGTGGAAGCAGAATCCTTACTGGGATTTCATCTGGCTCATCTACTCCATTTTCTTCTTCATCCAGCCCATTGAAACGCACACCCCTCGCGCCTGGGTCGAATTTGGAATCTTCTATGCCATTTTTCTCGCTCTCTATTCTGGCATCGTTTTAGCGCAGCGAAGGTGGCTAAGTTACACCTGCATCACGACAATGGCTCTGCTCGGCATCATTTCCCTTAGGTTTAATGGGGGAGCGACGGGCTGTTTCATTTTCGCCGGAGCATTTCTCCCGTTCGTCGCAGAATCGCTTCTCACCTGTGTCGGCGGCATCCTTGCCTTGTGCGTCGCACTCATTGCAGAAGGAATAATCTTGCACCTCAGCCCCTGGGCATGGGGCATGGGAGCCTTTTTCACCTTCGCCGTCAGCGGAACTAACCTCTTTATGGCGCAGAACATACGCGCCAGCTCAAAACTGCAACTCGCTCATGAGGAAATCGAGCAACTCGCCAAAGTAGCCGAGCGCGAACGCATCGCCCGCGATCTTCACGATGTCCTCGGGCACACCCTGTCAGTCATCGTCTTGAAGTCCGAGCTTGCTTCGCGCCTCATGGCCACCGATGCCACACGCGCCGCAACCGAAATCGCTGATGTAGAGTCCATCGCGCGCAAGGCGCTTGGCGAAGTCCGCGAAGCCATTACCGGCTACCGCTCCGAAGGCCTCGCCGCTGAAATCAAACGCGCCCAGAGCACCTTGGAAGCTGCCGACGTCGAGTTGATCTGTGAAGAAACGCTGCCTGCGCTGAGGCCGGCTGAGGAAACCGTGATGTCTCTCGCGCTGCGCGAAGCAGTCACCAATGTGGTGCGCCATGCACAGGCCAGGCATTGCTATATGCGATTCGTCATCATCGACGGAAGAACCACCCTGTTAGTTGAAGACGACGGGCGCGGCGGAATTCGCGCTGAAGGAAACGGCCTCCGCGGCATGCGCGAACGCATTGAGGCGCTCGGCGGACGTTTTGCCATCGACGGCTCCCGCGGCACCCGTATCACCATCGAATTGCCATCCGCGGGTTGATCGAAGGCCTTACTGCACCTCTTCCACAACGTCGCCTTCGCCCGGAGCCAGAAAGAGATTCGCGTCGACTCCATGTTGGCGGGTGTACAAGCTGTAATAGCGTCCGCCAAGCGCATACAGCGATTCATGGGTTCCGCGTTCCACAATCAGTCCGCCCTCCACCACCAGAATCTGGTCAGCGCGGCGAATGGTCGAAAGTCGATGCGCGATGACAAAGGTCGTCCGGCCCTTCATCAGGAACCTGAGACCTTCCTGAATCATGGCTTCCGATTCAGAATCAAGCGATGAAGTCGCCTCGTCCAGAATCAGAATGCGCGGATCGGCAAGAATCGCCCTCGCGATCGAAAGGCGCTGGCGTTGTCCACCGGAGAGCTTTATGCCTCGCTCGCCGATAATCGTCTCATAGCGGTTGGGAAACTTCTCGGCAAATTCATCGACACACGCGATGCGACATGCATAGACAAACTGCTCTTCGCTCGCAACCGGGTTCGAGAACATCACGTTTTCCCGAATAGTTCCGTCGAACAAGAACGACTCCTGAAGAACAACACCCAGCTGCGAGCGATAATCATCCAGCCGAACCCTGGAGAGGTCCGTTCCATCTACCAAAACCAGGCCAGTTCCGGGCTTGTGGAACGCGCACACCAGGCTAATGATCGTCGACTTCCCTGAGCCTGAGGATCCAATCAGCGCCGTTACAGTCCCAGGCTTCGCCTCGAAGGAAATGCCATGAAGAACCTGTTTCTCTTCCTCGTATGCAAAGGTGACACTCTCAAAAGCCACCTCACCGCGAATAGGACCTATGTGTTCGGTGCGCGATGCCTCAACGAATTCATCACGCTCGCTCAATAACTCCGCCGTACGATCGAGTCCGGCGGCGGCCTCAGTAAGCTGCGTGCCGATGTTAACGATCTGGAAGATGGGAGCGATCATGGTCAGCAGCAGTGCAGAATATTCCACGTAACCGCCCACCGTCATTTTTCCGGTAAGAACCTGATGGCCGCCCAGCAGCATAATGAGCGCGCCAATGATGCCCAGCAGCGCGGTGGCGGAAAGCGACATGACGCTGGTAGCGGTAATGGTGCTCACAATGTTGTTGAGCAATCTCTGCACACCCGCGGCAAATATATTGGTCTCGCGCTCCTCCGCGTGATAGCCCTTAATGACGCGCACACCACCCAGCGACTCCGTCAGCCGACCCGTAACTTCGGCATTGATCTTCCCGCGCTCGCGGAAAATGGGCCGGACATATCCCAGCGCCTTGCGCATGACAAGAACAAAAACAATGAGAATAGAGAACACGATGGATGTGAGGCTTCGATCTTCATACATGAGGTAACCGAAGACGATGACGGTGAGCAGCACGCCGCCCGCAAACTGCACCAATCCTGTTCCAATCAGGTTGCGCACGCCCTCCACGTCACTCATGATTCGCGAGACGAGCATACCCGTCTGGTTGCTGTCGTAGAAAGATACGGAAAGTCGGCCGACATGGCGCTGAACATCCACGCGCAGCTCGGCAATCATGCGCTGCGCCGCCTTGGACATGAGTTGGGTGAGAGAAAATGATGTAAGCGCCCGTACCAGCGCCGCAGCCACAACTACCAGCACCAGCGGCAATAGCCGCTGGACTTGGTGTTGTCTCAGCACCTGGTCAATAAATGGCTTGGTAGAAACAGGCAGCACGAGGCTCGCCAGGCTGTTGATGCCCACCAGCACAAGTCCCAGCAGCATGAGCCAGCGACGGGGCCGCATCAGCTTCCATACCATTGGCATAATTTTGCGGATGGGTGGGCGCTTGCGTCTGTTCTCTGCCGCCTTCGGGCCCGACGCGCCTCTTACTCCGCGCGGGAACCCGCTGCGTTCGGCCTTTGCCGACATCGACCTGAGACTGGATCCGCGCAAAGACGACATTCTCAAATTCTAATTACTTTTCCTGTGTTCGGGCGCGTCGCGCCATCACGAACGACCTAACCGATAGCAACACAAAGAAAAGAAGAACCACGGCTGTTGCAGCGTTGTCCTCGATCGCATACAGGCTCGCAAACTGCCGGCCTCGCATCATTTCCACATAGTTCGCAATGCTCTTCACCGTGACAAGAAAGCCGATAAGCTCGATCGTCACAACGATGTGCATAAAGAGCATCCGCTTTTTGGCGTTGTCCGTAGTTGCCAAGCCGCCAAAAATGGCCAGAGCGATCCCAATATAGGTCGGGATGAGCGATACCTGGCTGTAGCCGCTGGAAACCCAGCCTAGAAGCCCTAACAGAATGAGCGCTACGCCAAGCCAGATTGTTGTTTTCGCCATTAGAACTTGCCTCCCATTGTTCTGACCCGCCGCGGACCTACGCCTTCGCGGGCATCAGTTGGTTCAAAATATTCCCCGCCACGACTGAAGGTTCCTCGGTAGCATCCACGCGCAGCGCGTCCTTTGGCGGTTCCAGCGTATCAATCTGGCTCTGCAGCAACTCCGGATTCATAAAATGCTCCGGCCGCTCGCGGATGCGCTCTTCCAGCACCGCCTTTGGCGCCTCGAGCAGGACGAAGCGACATACCCCCGTTGGAACTCCCTGAGTCAACGTGTCGCGATACGCCTGCTTTAACGCTGAACAAGTCATAATCCCATTGCGGCCCTCACGCACCCACCCTGCGATCACTTCATGCAGGCTGGCCAGCCACGGCGCACGGTCCTCATCGGTCAGCGGAATCCCCGCGTGCATCTTCTGTTTATTCGCCGCGCTGTGGTAGTCGTCAGCCTCTGCAAAGCTCCATCCTGTAAGGCGAACAAGCTCCGCGGCAATAGTGGATTTCCCTGAGGCTGTCGGTCCCATCACAATCAAAATCATGCGTTCGGCTTTTCCTGTAGCAGGCTTCTCACGTCAGACACAACTTGTTGCGGCGTCCAGTCGTTCGTCGGATACCACTTATAGATTTTCCCATCAGGTGCAATTACCACCGTCGAAAGCGAATGCATAAAAGTGTGATCCGGCTCGGGAGTCGCCCCCACAAGGAAAAACTTCAACACATCCGGCAGCTCTTTCTTTGAAGGCGCCGCAAAATCCCAGTGCCGGAACGTCTCCTCGGTATATTTTCCGGTATACGCGCCACCGTAGCTTCGCAGAACCTTGGGCGTATCGTAGGTTGGGTCAAAGCTCACGCTCAACAGATGCGTGCGGTCATAAAGCTTTGGATCAGCCGCGAGCGATTTGTCAATTGCCGCAAAGTTCCGGCTCATCCGCGGGCAATATGCCGCGAGAGGGCACCGCGTATAGATGAATGTGACGAGCAGAACCTTTCCTCGAAACTGCCCAAGATGAATGGTGCGCTTGCTCTGATTCAAGAAGCTGAAATCCGGAACGCTCTCGCCTGGAACGATCGGCTTGTATTGCACGGGCGGCAGGTAATCCGCCTTCGCCTGGCCCACAATATCTATCTCGTCAAGAACGTCAGAGTCCGAATTGGCATACAGGGTCGCAGTTATGGTGTCGCCCGGATGCAATTCAGACGTGAGGCTGGCATTCCGGAGCGTGTAGGGCATCACCATCGCCTCCATAAAGCCGGGAATAGGCTCCGTATCGAGGGTGACCTCGCCCTTTCCTGCATTTACAGACACAACAACTCCCCGAACATGGTATTGCTTCCCCGTGTTTTGCGCCGCTGCCGGAGCCGGGGCGGTCGCTGTATGGCAGCCGGAAGACAGCACGAGAGCGCCCGCTGCGAACAGGCCACAAATTCCAGAGCGAAAGCGCATTTATGCTCAGTTTACACTTGAGATCATCTTCTAACGCATGCCGGTTCCAGTAGAGATCGACCAGGCTTTCGCCTCGGGAGCAACCATCGTAGCTGCCAGCGCGCGCGCGTCGCGATGGCTTCACCGTGAATACGCGCTTCAGCAGCGTCGCGCCGAGCGGCGCGCATGGACAACTCCACCTATCACCGATTGGGAAACGTGGCTTCGTCAGCGATGGCAGGCGCATGTCCTTGAGGAAGCCGACCCTCCGCTTTTATTGACCAGCCTGCAGGAACGCAGTATTTGGACCCGCGTACAGCGCGAGGACGCGGGCCGGGTAGTCTCACCCGAGAGCATTGCGGCGTTGGCCGAGAGCGCCTACTCGCTTCTCAGCTCCTATAACGCGCAAGGCGAGCGCAACCGTGTCTGGATCAAGTCCGACTCCGAACGCTTTCGCCAGTGGGCGGTGAATTTCGATTGGGAATGTGCGCGCCGCAGCTGGGTGCCGCGTGCAGGCCTGGAACAAAGGCTGGCGTCAACCATAAGCGCAACAAATTTGCCACGTGAGATGGTACTGGTCGGCTTTCATCGCATTACGCCCGCCCAGGACACTCTGCTCCACGCCATAAAAGCCCATGGCGTTCGAATACAGTTCGTCGAGCCTGAACTCGCTCCAGCACGCACAGATTACATTCGCGCGCTCGACCTTCAACAGGAAATCATGGCCTGCGCTCGGTGGACGCGCGGACTGATCGAGCAGAATCCTCAAGCCCGAATTGGCGTCTTGGTCCCCGATCTGAGGCCGGTTCGAGCCGAGATGGAACGCATCTTCCGCCGCGTGCTGATGCCTGAGTCAAACGACATCTTCTTCAGCGGCCCCATGCCCTTTGAGTTTTCTCTGGGACAGCCCTTGTCCCAAGCCCCTCTCATTTGCTCCGCGCTGTTGTTGCTTCGCTGGCTGAATGCGCCTCTGCGCGAAGAAGAACTGTCTTGGCTGTTGCTTTCTGGCTTCCTCTCCACAGGTGACGCCGAGCGCAACGCTCTCGCAAAACGAGACGCCACTAACAGAAATTCTGGAACGCTCTCGCCCGAGATTTCGCTGCAACAGTTTCTCAACGGCACGCGGGGCTCGGGACTGACTACGCTGTCGCACCTTGCCTACACGCAAAAATTGGCGGAAACAAACCGCATCGCCAGCGAACCCCGGTCTCCGGCACGATGGACTGATATAGCGCAAGTGCTGCTGCGCGAAGCCGGCTGGCCCGGCGGTGTGGCCAACGGCAGCTATCACTTTCAGGCCGTGCGGCGGTGGGAACACGCTCTCGATGAGCTTGCTCTGCTCGAATTTGACGGACGCCGAATACCCTACGACGAATTCCTCCGCGCGTTGGAGTCTCATGCTCGCGAGATCATTTTTTCGCCCGAATCACGCGGCGCTCCGGTTCAGATCATGGCTGCTCTCGAGGCCTCCGGGCAGCAATTCGACGCGTTGTGGTTCCTGGGTGCGGACGATGCAAGCTGGCCCCTTCGTGGGCGTTTCCATCCGCTGTTGCCAAATGACGTCCAGCACCGCCATAAAATGCCCTACGCTGACCCGGGACATGATCTTGAACTTGCACGCGCCGTCACGACCCGCATCACCAGAAGCGCTAAGGTGCTTGTCTTCAGTTATGCCCAGCGGAACAGAGATGGCGAACTGAGGCCGTCGCCACTTTTGCCGTCTGGCTCTGACTGGCGCGATGAAACATCCACCACGAACGATGGGAACGATCTGAAACTCGAAACTGTCGAAGAGCCGTCAGCGCAAATCTCCTGGCCGAAAACAGTCTCGCCGGGCGGTTCGGAAGTATTGAAGGACCAGGCTGCATGCCCATTCCGTGCATTTGCTGTCAAACGATTGCGCGCCGAAACGCTCAACCGTCGGGAGTGGGGCCTCTCTGCGGCGGAGCGCGGCAAACTGCTGCATAAGGTCCTCGAAAGAATTTGGTCGCCTAAAGATGGCGCTCTCCATACCTTGGATGAATTACGCGCAGCCATCCGTCAGGATCACCTCTCCGAGATTCTGCGCACCGCAATTGCGAATGCCTTCACAAAGGTTGATTCAACGGCCGGTGACGATCCCTGGATGCGCGCGTATTTGGAGAGCGAAAAGCAGCGCCTGCATTTGCGGCTCACCGCTTGGATGAAGCTGGAAGCCGATCGCGCATCCTTTGAAGTGGCCGAGTGCGAGAAAGACCTGAGCGACGTGGACGTAGGCGGCCTGAAACTCAAGCTTCGTGCCGACCGCATTGACCACGTTGAAGGCTCCGGCTCCCTCCTCATCGACTACAAGAGCGGCAATGTCTCACCGAAGGACTGGGACCTTCCCCGCCCGAACGAGCCTCAGTTGCCGTTGTATGCCGTCTTCGGAAACGTTGAGAACGTGCGCGGCGCCCTGTTTGCGCGCATCCGTGCGGGCAAGAAGATGGGCTTCACCGGAGCTGTTGAAGATGTGCGATCGCAGCTTCTTCCCAACGAGAGCCCTCGCTCAGAGTTGGTCAAAAATCCATTTACAACCACGATGCGCGATGAGTGGCATGACGCGCTGCTCAAATTGGCCGACGCTTTTCTGCGTGGTGAGGCACTTATAGACCCAAAGCACGGTGCGGACACCTGCAGATATTGCCCCCTTCCGGGGCTGTGCCGCGTAGCGGAGACCCAGAGCATCGCAAAAGACGAGGATGAGGCTGATGACGACAACACCTGGTGATCCAATGGACGCCTCCGCTCGCGCGCGCGCTTTGGATCCGGCTCAGTCCTTCATCGTCCGTGCTCCCGCAGGTTCGGGAAAAACTGAGCTGCTCACGCGGCGATTTCTTAAGTTGCTTTCTCTGGTCGACGAGCCTGAGGAGATCTTGGCAATCACCTTTACTCGCGCCGCGACCGCAGAAATGCGTGGCCGCGTGCTCCGCCATCTCGAGGCAGCCTCTCGCCGCGAACCCGCGCCCGACGAGGATCAGAATCTCACCCTGGCGAGGTCCGCACTTGCCCGCTCAGAGTCGCGCGGCTGGTGCCTCCTCGAACAACCTCATCGATTGAATATCGAAACGATTGATTCACTGTCTCTCCGCATAGCCCATAATCAGCCGCTGCTGTCGCGCATGGGAGGCGCGCTTTCTCCTTCTGAACATGCGGCGCCCCTGTATGCCGAAGCGGCGCGGCGAACACTAGGAGCACTGGGAAGCGCAGGCGCGGAACTCGATCACGCGTTGGCGCACTTGCTTCAATTACGTGATAACAACCTTCCCAATTGCGAAAACCTTCTCGCTGGAATGCTTCAACGTCGCGATCAGTGGGTCCGCGCTTTCCCGTTGTCGGGCAGCATGGACGACGATGCCTGGGACCAGGCGCGCTCCCGGCTGGAACAGCCCTTTCGCGAAGAGGTGAAGCGTGTCCACGCTCTGGCGCACCAGCTCATGATGCAGGAGCCGCTGCTGGTATCGGAGCTTTTCGAGCTTGCACACTATGCCCTCGACAACGGCAACCGCGATCTGCAATTCCTCGCCGGAATATATGCATTGCCGGCACCGGAGACCGCTTCGGCCGAGCATTGGAATTGCATCTGCGAATTTCTCTTGACCCAGGCAGACGACTGGCGCAGCCCCCGCGGACTTACAAAATCGAATGGCTTTCCGTCCACCACGACCGAGCAGAAGCGGATCAAGACACGCATGGGCAACCTGCTCAACCGCCTTCAACAGGTCGCTGGTCTGGGAGACGCCTTGCGTGCCATTCGCGCTCTTCCGGCACCGCGGTATGACGAGGATCAATGGTCCACGCTGAAACACATTTTCGTGGTGCTGCGGCGAGCCGTCGCAGAGCTCCGCGTCCTGTTCGCTCAGCGCAACACGGTGGATTTCGTCGAGCTTGGCTTGGCCGCTCGCGAAGTCTTGCGCAATTCTGACGCGGACGCTCTACTCGCTCTCAGCGGTAACATCCGCCACATTTTGGTCGACGAGCTTCAGGACACATCGCGCAGCCAGCTTGATCTATTGCAACTCCTCATCCGCGCATGGGAAGTCGACGATAGCAGAACCTGCTTTATGGTGGGCGACCCCATGCAGTCGATTTACCTCTTCCGTCAAGCCGAAGTCGAACTGTTTTCTCATATCGCTGCAAATGGGCTCGTTTCAGAAGAGCACATCGTGCCCCTTGAGCTTATCGAGCTCATGACCAATTTTCGTTCACACGCGGGACTCACAACGCGATGGAACGAGATGTTCGATCTTGTGTTCGCGCCCAATGCCGGCAGCGACGGCGCGCTTCACGTTGAATACTCGCATACACATGCAGCAAAGGAAGCATTGCAGGAGGAAGCCGTCCGCATATACCCGCAAATCGTAGGCGACGGCAACGGAGGACCGTCACCAGAAGATCGGGCCCTCGCCCGCGAGCGCGAAGCAAAGCAGGTGCTGGAGATCATTGCGCAGTACCAGGACGATATTGAGCGGGCAAACGCCGCCGGCCGGTCTTTCCACGTGGCGGTGCTGGCGCGTTCGCGCCCCCATCTGGCCCAGATTGTCGCCCTGTTGCGCCAGCGAGGGGTGCCATTCCGCGCAGTGGACTTTGAAACCCTGAACGAGCGGCAGGAGTTGATCGACCTCATGTCGCTCACGCGGGCGCTCATTCATCCCATGGATCGCGTGGCATGGCTGTCAGTCCTTCGCGCCCCGTGGTGCGGACTTGGCCTCGCCGACCTCCATCGCTTAACCGGAGCCGACGACCCTGCGTTTCGACAAATGCCCGTGCTCGACCTGATGGATCAGCAATTGCCCCGGCTCAGCACCGGCGGCGCAGAACGGGTCACGCGGGTCAAACAAATCCTCCATCAGGCCATTGCTGCTCGTTTTGATGCATCCTCATTCTCACACTGGATTGAGCGCGTTTGGCGCACTTTGGGAGGTCCGCATTGCGTTGATGCCGCCGCCTATGAAAATGCGCAGATCTTTTTCACACTTCTGGATGCGATTGCGCCTGACGGTATGGCCTGCCTTACGGAAAATTTCGAAGATGAGTTGAATCGACTCTTTGCACCGCCTGACCCTCGAGTAAGCGAGCAAGTCGGAGTTCAGCTAATGACTATTCACAAGGCAAAAGGGCTTGGCTTTGATGTAGTCATTGTGCCAGGTTTGGATCGCAAGCCTCGGCAGGACGATTCGCCGCTCATCTGCTCCCTCGAACGCACCAACCTCCACGGCGAAACCGCAATGCTTGTCGCCCCGATAGGCTACACCGGAGATGATAAGCACCCCACCTACGCTTGGGTTCGATCGAGAATCAGATCTCGCGCCGACGAGGAATTGAAGCGTCTGCTCTATGTCGCCTGCACGCGCGCACGACAATCTCTGCATCTCCTCGGCACAGCGGTAATGACCCATTCCGGCCTTAAGCCGGAGCATGATGACAGCCTCCTGGCAACTGCCTGGCCCGCGCTGGCGCCTGATTTCCAGCTCCCCGCGAAGGTTGCCACGGCCGATCCGTCAACTAACCTACTCCTCTTTCCGTCCTCTCAACCACGGGGTGGCATCTTTGACATCGCAGCGGGTGTGAGCGATCCAGCCTCAGTCCTCGGCTTGCATCGCCTGCGCACAAACGCTGACTTGAGTTGCAAACTTAGGAACGTCGCGTTTGAGTTTGACGCCGTCAGATCGCAGGAGCCGCAATTACTCCGCCCACATGGATCGCGCGATGCCCGCCAGACGGGCAATGTAGTCCACGCCATGTTGCAGCGGCTCAGCGAGGGTGCATCCCTGGATTCACTCAGCGGGCCTGTTCGCGTACTTTTGCGCGCTGCTGCTTACTCTGGAAAAGCTCTGGAGGACACGGCGGGCACGGTCCTGCGCGCACTCGAACAATGCCTCGCCGATCCCGATGGGGCCTGGATACTCGGCCCGCACTTAATGTCACAATCTGAGGCGTCCTGGACGGCCCTGAGTGACGGCGCATTGAAGACGCTTCGTGCAGATCGCGTCTTCATTGCCGGCCCGTCGCCTCATGCCACGGGCGAAGATCACCTCTGGATTATCGACTACAAGATGAGCACCCCAGCCGGCGATGAAGACTTTCTCGCGCGTGAGCGCCAAATTTATGCTCCGCAGCTAACCGGGTACGCTCGCGCACTGCGTGAGGCAGAAAGAATTACGCTGCCGATCCGCTTCGGACTTTACTATCCGCGCCTGGGCCGCCTTGATTGGTGGAGCGATGGCCCCGACATCTCCGAGTAGCCATCCCCTTCCGGTCAGTTGGTTTCTTTCTCGATGCCGGCTTCCTCGTCCAGCATATGGTGCCGCACATCAGCGCCACGCACCCAGAAGATAACGTCTTCGGCGACATTCGTTGCGTGGTCCGCCACCCGCTCCAATATTCGCGAGATCATTAACGCGCTCAGCGCTTGTGGCGCCAAATTGGGTTCGGTTTCCATTAAATTCAACAGAACGGTAAATGCGGACTGGTTCAGGTGATCGACCGAATCGTCCATCGACAGCACCGATTGTGCAATTTCAGCGTCCGCTTCAATAAACGACTGCAGCGCCTTGCGCACCATGGCCTCCACCAACGAAGCCATGCGGGGAATGTCCACCGGCATTTCTGTGACCGGATAGGCTTGAAGCTCGCGTACTCGATCACTGATGCTCTGCGCGGAATCTCCAACTCGCTCCACGTCGGCGTTGATCTTGATAACGGCAAGAATAAAGCGAAGGTCAACAGCCATTGGCTGTTCCATGGCCAGTAGATCAAGCGCCAGCTGATCAATCTCGCGCTCCAGCCGGTTAATGGCAAACTCGCCGCGGTCTACCAGATCGCAAATAGATAGATCACGCGTACGGTAAGCCTCCACCGCACGCTGAATGCCCTGCTCCGCCAGGCCGGCCATGACCAGCAGCTTCTCTTTAAGAACATCCAGGTTCTGTTGAAAACGTAAGCGTGTCATCCGAACCTGCCTGTAATGTAATCTTCCGTCCGCTTGTCGCCGGGATTTGTGAAAATTTTGTGGGTCGAATCAAACTCGACAAGTTTGCCGTTCAGGAAAAACCCAGTGCGCTCGGCCACACGGGCCGCCTGCTGCATATTGTGGGTCACAATCACAATGGTGTACTGCGATTTGAGCTGGAAAATTAGATCTTCAATCTTCGCAGTCGATACGGGATCGAGCGCCGATGCGGGTTCATCCATCAACAGCACCTCAGGGTCAACCGCGAGCACGCGCGCTATGCAGAGTCGCTGCTGCTGGCCGCCGGAAAGACTCGCTCCCGACTTTTTCTTCAAGTCGTCCTTCACCTCATCCCACAAGGCTGCATGCTTTAGAGAACGCTCCACAACCTCATCCAGCACGCGTCGGTTGCGAAACCCGTTCAGCCGAAGCCCGGAGGCAACATTGTCGTAGATCGACATCGTGGGAAATGGGTTGGGACGTTGGAAGACCATCCCGATCCGGCGCCGGACTTCAACTGGAGAAACATCCGCGTAAATGTCCAATTCTCCAATCCGAACCGAGCCGGTCACGCGCGCAATCGGATTTGTTTCGTGCATTCGGTTCAGGCAGCGCACAAAGGTCGATTTTCCGCAGCCGGAGGGTCCGATAAGCGCCGTAGCCTGGTTCGCTGGTATATGGAGGTTGATGTCCATCAGCGTGTGATGCTGTCCATACCACGCATTGAGATCGCTTACCTGAATTCCAACGCCCACTTAACTGGCCCCCTTCAACATGCCGCGCGTAGTCACGTAGCGCACCAGCGAAACTGAAATAACAATCAGAAGAATCAGGACCAGAGCCCCTCCCCATGCCAGGCGATGCCAATCGTTGTACGGCGAAATCGCATAAACGTAAATCTGCAACGGCAGTGCCGCAATTGGATGATTCAGATCCACGCTCCAAAACTCATTTCCCAACGCTGTGAATAGCAGTGGAGCCGTCTCACCCGCAACCCGGGCAAAAGCCAGCATGCAGCCGGTAATCACTCCCGGTGACGCCGTCTTAAGCGTAATGGACAGTACCGATCGCCAGTTCGGTATTCCCAGCCCGAGGGCGGCTTCGCGCACCGCATTGGGCACCATCAGCAGCATTTCCTCGGTGGTGCGAGTGATCGTCGGAATCATCATGATCCCAAGCGCCACACCGCCCGCCAACGCGGAAAAGTGCTTCTGTGGCAGCACAATGAGCGCATAAATCGCAATTCCCATCACAATCGACGGTACGCCGTTCAGCACATCAGCCGTAAACCTTACCAGATTCGCCAGCTTTGTCCCGCGCCCATATTCTGCCAGGTAAATACCCGCCGCAATTCCTATCGGAACACCGATAGCGCTGGCAATCCCAAGCATAACTCCTGAGCCGACAATAGCATTCGCCATACCGCCGCCCGCTTCTCCAACCGGCTTCGGCATCTGCGTAAAGAAGTCCAAATTGAGCGAGCTCACCCCTTTGAAGAGCAGGTAGCCGAAAATGGCCACCAGCGGAGCAACCACAACAATGGTGCTCAACACCGCCAATCCCGAAGCGAGGTGATTGGCCGCCGTCCGACGAATGCGGTTGAAGCGACCGACCTGGTAGCGTGCAGCCATTTAGACCACCCTCGCCGGAGCGCCGCGCGTCACAGCCCACACCAACAGCCGCGCCAGCGCGTTAACAAGAATGGTTATGATGAACAGCGCCAGTCCAATTTCGATAAGCGCGCTCAGGTACATCTTGTCGGAGGCCTCAGTGAACTCATTGGCAATCACGCTTGCCATGCTGTAGGCCGGCCCCAAAAGATTCTTCACAATTTGCGGGCGGTTGCCAATCACCATGGTCACGGCCATTGTTTCGCCCAGCGCGCGCCCCAGGCCAAGAATCACCGAGCCCACAATCCCGATGCGTGCATTGCGCAGCACGCCCATCCGGATCATCTCCCAGCGGGTCGCTCCAAGCGCCAGTACGGCCTCCCGTTGGGTATTCGGCACTGCCGTCATTACTTCACGCGTTAGCGACGAGATAATCGGCAGAATCATAATGGCGAGAATCACTCCCGCCGCCAGCATTCCAATGCCCAGATTCGGTTCGGCGAACAATCCCGTCCATCCAAACAAACGGATCAACACCGGATCCACGTCCACTCGCAAAATCGGCGCGAGAACAAAAATCGCCCACAACCCATAGACCACGCTTGGAATCGCCGCCAGCAGCTCCGTCATGAATGAAAGCGGACCACGCAGGGCTCGCGGACACATCTCGGTAAGGAAAATAGCCAATCCAATTGAGAGCGGAACCGCAATAATCAGCGCAATGAGTGATGAAATCAGCGTCCCGTAAATGAACGGCAGTGCGCCGAAGTTTTCCGCGACCGGGTTCCACGCTGTTCCAAAGAAAAAGTGCCAGCCAAACTGTGCAGCCGCCGGTCGCGAACCCAAAACCAGCTCCACCGCAATCAAAGCGACAATGGCGAATACGCTGAATGCGCAGATCACCATCAGCCACCGGAAGCCCCGGTCGGCTATCGCGGAACTGCCCCGGCTAAGCAGAAACTTGCGAACCGCCGACACCTCTCCTGTTGCCGAGACGGCCGGCGGTTCTATTCCGAGCATAGGCGGAACAGGGGGTTCAGGCACACGGACTTGCTGGGTCTTCGGAGCCACTCTCCTCCAAACCTATACGGCAAAAATGAAAGGACTGTTAAAAGCGCTGAAAATACTGGAGAGAATCAAGGCTGCGGTGGTGGAATGCGGATCGTACTGGCCCGGCACGAGCGAATCGCTCCGCATGCAATAGGTTCCAGCGACTTGCTCAGGCAGACTTCGACCGCCGTAAGAAAGTTGTGCCCACAGCTGATGGCCAGGCTATTGGCAGGAATTGACGGGTTCTCCCGGGTAAAGAGATCAACGACTTCCTCAGGCGGCATCGAAACCTGGTGATCCAGCGATGCAAGCTTTGCCGGAATCCTCACCGAGTGAACGGCTTTGCGGGCCAGCGAGAAGAATGCGTCGGGCGCAAGACCTGAGCAGGTACCGTGCGTGCGCCATTCGTGGCTGAGCAGCCCGGGGTCGGGGTACAAGTCGGAGTACTGCGCAGGGTCCCGCGGGCCGGGCGCATCAGAACAGTTCTCCGGATATTCCCCGCCGGAACTTTGCGGCCACAGTCCGTGTAGAACGAACGCCGCGTGCTCCGAGCACTCGACCGCGTCAGGGTGCGAGTAGCAGAATTCAGGCGACCAGGAGAGATTCAGCAGGTAGTAGTCGAAGTTTTGCTGCGCTGCTGGCACTGTTTCCGCGGGATTTGCCTGCCGACTTGCTGCCTGCGGTCCCTGCTGCGCTTTCCGGCAGGCGGTAACGAAAACGAGCATCGCGGCTGTGAGTACTGCAAGCGCGGCTGGTCGGAAAGTCTTCATGCTTGTGAGCCACTCCGCTCTAACGTGACATGTCTTAGCTCTTCCGCCGCGCTACCTGCCGATAAACCTCAACGTAATCAGCCGCTGGCTTGTCCCACGAATAGCTCCTCGCCATTCCGTTCCGCATAATCTTCGTCCAGGCCGCTTGGTCTTTGCTAAAAATGCCGAGCGCGCGCTGAAGCGCAGTATAAAAGGATTCCGCCGTCTGTTTGTGGAACTTAAAGCCCGTCCCCTTGCCAGTCGCCTCGTTCCAGTCATCCACCGTATCGTCCAGGCCACCCGTGGCATGCACTACCGGCACTGTCCCATACTTCATGCTGTAGATCTGATTCAAACCGCAGGGCTCATAGCGCGACGGCATTAAGAAAATGTCGGAACCAGCCTCGATCTTGTGCGCAAGAGTATTGTCATACGCAATCTTAATGGAAACCTTACCCTCATACTGGCCCTGCAGGGTCCGAAATAATCCTTCATAATACGATTCGCCCGTGCCCAGCGCGACCAGAAACACATCTTTAGCCAGCAACCGCGGCGCTATCTGTGCAATCAGGTCAAACCCCTTCTGCGTCGCAAAGCGTGACACAATACCCAGCACCGGAGTCTCATCGCTCACTTGCTTTGCGCCAAACGCATGCAGCAGATCGCGTCTGCACTCGCGCTTCCCTGCCAGGTTTTCCGGCGTGTAATGTGCGGCGATATTGTGGTCTGTTGCAGGGTCCCACTCTTTGTAATCCACGCCGTTCAAAATGCCGTGGAGGTCGGCCGCGCGTTTCCGCAGCACCCCTTCGAGCTTCTCCCCATACTCCGGTGTTTGGATTTCTTCAGCGTACTTCTTGCTCACCGTCGTGATCGCGTCACTATAGACAATGCCGCCCTTCAGAAAGTTGAACGTGTCAAACTGTTCCACCCGGTCCATCGTGAAAATCTCCCACGGCAACAGCAGGCGTTCGGTCGTCTGCGGGGGAAACCACCCCTGATAACCGGCATTGTGAATCGTGAGCACCGTTCCCGCGCTCTGTAGGTCGGGGTCAGAGTAATAAACGGTGCCGAGATAAATCGGAATCATCGACGTTTGCCAATCGTGGACATGGAAAACATCCGGCACGCCAAGCAGCTTGGTCGCTTCCAGCACCGCGCGTGAGAACAGCCCAAAGCGCTCCCAGTTGTTTGGATAATCCCCGGCAGCCGTGCCGTACAGCGCTTCACGATCAAACATCTCCGGGCAATCGACAAAATAAAATTGCACACCGTCGCGCACACCGCCATCCAGAACGGCTGCGAATCGGTTGTAATCCTGGAAAGGAATCGTCAGGCTCCGAATGGCAACCTTCCTGTCCGGAACCTGCTCCCGCACCTGCCGATAATATGGCAGGTACACAGTGGCTTTATGCCCCAGCTTCACCACTTCGCGTGGGACCGCCCCCACCACTTCTGCCAACCCGCCCGTTTTTACAAAAGGAACGCACTCAGACGCTGCAAAGACAATGTGCATGAAAAGTCGTGCTCCGTTCGTTTCTCTTTATGATGCAATCAGGACGTGTCTGCCGAGCAAAGCTTGAGTCTACAACTTTCCTCGCAAAGCTCCGGAGAGGGACCAGTGAAGCAAAAGCCAAAGCTCGGACAAAATTTTCTCGTCGATCCAGCCGCCTGCTCGGCAATCGTCGACGCCCTCGGGGACGTTTCTAATCAAACCGTCGCCGAAATCGGCCCCGGAGCAGGCGCCATCACTCGAGTTCTGGCACATCGGGCCCGCCGGCTCATCGCCATCGAACTGGATCGCTCACTCGCCGCGCACCTCGCGGAACAATTCCCCTCCATCAGCGTGCTTCAGGCCGACATCCTCACCACAGATTTGTCCGCCCTGCGCACCGGAGACGAAAAACTCCAAATCGTCGGCAATCTTCCCTACTACATCACTTCGCCAATCCTCATGCATCTCTTCGAGCACAGTGACGCCATCGCCGTTGCTGTTGTCATGATGCAGCGCGAAGTCGCCGACCGCGTCATCGCCTCGCCCGGCTTACGCGACTACGGCCTGCTCTCCGCCACCGTCCAACTCCACGCCCGCGTCGAGCGCGTTCTCGAGTTGCCCCCGCAAGCCTTCATGCCGCCGCCGGAAGTCCACTCCACCGTGCTGCGCCTCACCATCCAGCCTCGCTTCACTGAGCTAGGCCTCAAAGCGAACACATTTCTTCCATTCCTCAAGCAGTGCTTTGCTCAGAAGCGTAAAACGCTCGGAAAGAATCTGCGCGCTGCCGGATTCTCCGTGGACCGCGTCCCTCAGGCTCTCCATGAGGCCGGAATCTCCCCAACTGCGCGTGCAGAAGAAGTAGACTTACCTCGGATGGCGGCGCTATGGAAACGCCTTGCCCCGTGAGTAGCGTTATTCGCTCTCGCCAGCCAGATAGAATTTTTCAGTGCTATTGTCGGGAAATAGAATCGCGTATTCCTGGAAAACCAAATAGCTCCCCTTGTGCCGATCGAACGTCACTGCTGCTGGGTAATCGCCTGGAGTAATGACTCCGGGTTGCAGAAAGCTTACGCTGGGCGGATCTCCGTCAAGCTCATATTTCTTCCCGCCAATGAGCACCTGCAACCTTTCGGAGGTTTTGTAGGAGCCGCTTCCGGTCGGCTGCGACACGAGTCGCGATGAGATCACATGCACCGTGATCGGATACCCTGGTCTGGTCACCCGATCTGTATGGCCCGGTTCATTCGCTTGGTCTGTTCGACCCGCCGGCTTTGTCTGCGCCCACGCACTGACGCAGCACAGCAATGTCGATGCCAACACCAACCTCTTCATCGCACCCCTCCCTTCGCTCGTCTCTCACTGCCTGCGAAGGTTCTGTTCTTACTTCGGGTGCCCCACCGGAGCCGACGGCGCCGGAGCCGGTGCAGAATGGAACTCCGGTGCCGGTGCATGATAAGCAGGCGCAGGAGCATGGTAAGCCGGCTCCGGCGCGTGATACGCCGGCGCGGAGTTGCGCATAGGCTGCGGCGGCGGAATTCTCATTCCTCCAACATTTCCCTGCTGCGACGGCATGTATACCGTTCCCGGACGATTCGCCGGTTGCGCCGCACCAGGCCGATACATTGGTCCGAATGCAGGCCGCACAAATGAGCCTGGATACGAAGGCCGCCCGCTCGACGTAAAGCCCGCGCCTATGCGAGCTCCCGTCTGTACCGGCGCGATATTTTGCCCATTCATGTGAAGCACTCGCACTGGTCCACCCGTCCTCGAAGGCAGCGTTGCGAACTGCGGCGCGCGATTCACAGCAACCAGCGGCTGTGCCGGTACCGGCCCATGTTTTGGATTCCTTGTCGGGAAATTCCGCACGCGTACAGGTTTCGGCCGTCGCGGACATACATATCCTGGCGGCACTGACCAGATCGTGCCGTACGGATACCAACCGTAGCCGGCGCCCGTTCCACCCCAACCGCAGCTCCCTGGAAACCAGAGCCATCCAAAGCCATCGAACCAGCTCCACGCCCCGCAATGGTACGGCCACCATCCCCACTCGTAGGGCGAAATCCATGTATAACCGATGTCGTTGTAATATCCCCAGGACCCCACGCCATACGGGTCCCAGTCCGCACCCACTCCGTCCGGCGACCACCCCATCCCGTAGCCCGGTACGTCATACCAGTCTCCGTAGGCGTTCAGTCCGCTCCACGGCACCCCGCTATTCTCCGCCTCATCTCCGGCGTTTTGCGCAACCTGGGCAAGCGCCTCATCGCGGTCGGAGTTCCATTGGTCCCAGCTATTGGCTGCCACGTTTTCCAGCAATTGATATTCGTTCGGGCTATTTGCATTAAATTGCAGCGTCTCTTCAGTGCGCGCTTCTGCATCCAGCCCGGAGTCGTTGCTCGCATGCACGCTTCCGTGCATCACCGCCAGTTGCGCCGGAGCCCTGTCCAGGTCCACCCTGAAAATCGCACTGTCGATCGGCGTGATTTTGTTGCCCCCAAACGTCACCGAGTACTGTCCTGCGCGCCCGTCCAGCTCGTAATAAGTCAGGCCGCTGTCGGCTTCAATCGCCGTCATCGTCGAGCCGTCGTCCTCGCGGCTCAACTGCGTCAACGTCAACGAGCTGTTAGGAGTCACACGCGCTACGCTGCCGTCCTCAAATTCAATCTCGGCCCGGCCATCGTCTGCCGTCACAATCTCCATGCCTTGCACCAGGGGCATGTTTAGCTCGGCCTGCTGGAAGTCCACGCTCCCGCCGCTCGTCACTTTCACTGATCCGTAAACGTTGCTCAGGCGTACAGCCCTCACATTGTTTTCAGGTGCGGGTTGCTGGAGTGAGGTAGGAGGCGCATCGGACGGAGGAGGGGGCGGCGCAGCGTTTTGCGCCACTGCATA
Source organism: Acidobacteriaceae bacterium (assembly GCA_035945555.1). GTDB lineage: Bacteria > Acidobacteriota > Terriglobia > Terriglobales > Acidobacteriaceae > Silvibacterium. The sequence continues at coordinate 14,035 of DASZAG010000069.1, read as the reverse complement.
CCCCACGCCGACAAATAATGAAAGGCTAAGAACCAGGCAGAAGAATCGATGCAATTTCATGTGCGCACCCCTTTCACCCACAGGCGCCACCTATACAGTATCAACGTGCAAATGGGCGAAAAAGTTTCGCCGCGGCGAGCCTTGCGGATGGGAAAGCTATGTATTTTGGATGATTACCGGCTATTAGTGGATGCGGTCAGCAGCGCCTGTGCCCGCCTGCGGGCGATGTTCATCACCGCGTCGTCCTGGGCAATGGACTGGAGTTCCGGAGCGATGTTTTCCAGTTCCAGGGCCCTGTGTTCATGCGCCGCATCCTGCAGTGAGGCAAGCTCGTCATATAGCCCCAGCCGGTCGTAGCGATGGTCACGGCTCAAACGTACTCCCTCTTGCAGCGTGTAAGCCACCGCGATCAGTTCCTCCGCAACTTCATTTGCCGCCTTCTCCCGCGCATAGTTGAAAGTGCAACTCCCCGTCCTCTCCGGCCCCTTGTACTCCAATGTCTTCTTGCCGGTAAAAGCTACCCGGCCCCCCGTGGGCTCGCATTCGGCAAAGAAGCGTGGGGAGCGCACCGCATCAAACAAATGCGACAACAGCGGCTCCTGAATATGAAATGCAAGCTGCACCGTCTCGCCGGCGATCCCTTCACCGCTCAATGCCGCACGATAAACCCCGCTTCCGTCTGCCGAAATCTGCAGCGAATACGTAAGGGGTTGAATCTGCTGCGGGTTCTCCACGCTAAGCCGAATGGACGACGGGCTTACCAGCGACACTGGCGATTGCGCCTGAACCGAACCGGGAGCCCAAAGCACAATAAGAGCAGAAACCGCTGCTGATAACTCCCGCCCCCGCATTTGCCAGAGTTTCATCATCTCAAAACACGATACCCCCATCACTGGGGTGATTCAAGACCGTTTTGGTTCCTTCGCCAGTCGTCAATCGCCTTACGAATGGCCTCAGGCGCCAGGTTGCTGCAACGCATCTTGTACTCGGGAATTCCTCCGAGCGCGTCAGCCACCTCCTGCTCCGCGATGGCATATGCTTCCCCAACCGATCTTCCTCGAACCATCTCCGTCGCCATGGAGGAGCACGCAATCGCCACCGCGCATCCCATGCACTTGAATTTCGCTTCCGCGACAATTCCGTCCGCAATCCGCAGTGTAATCAGCACAGTATCGCTGTCCAGCGGACTCCTCACCAGCGCTCTTCCCGAAGGCTCCTCCACGCTGCCCGTGTTGCGCGGGTGCGCATAATGTTCCCGTAACTGGTCGCTGTACAAATCTCCCTCGCCAATAAACCCAGGTACCCCCTCCTTCGCGAAGCGAAGGGCGGGAGGGCCATGCTTGAAGCCTAAATCACTCGCGCATACGATAAAAGCATTGCATGCCAGCAGATATCTACAGCCTCGCCGCTGAACTCGCCGCCCGCGGTGAACCCTTCGCTCTCGCCACAGTAGTCCGCGTAGAAGGTTCATCATCCGCGCCCCGCGGCTCCAAAGGCCTGTTCGACGCCACCGGAAAGCTCCTTACTGGCTGGATTGGCGGAGGCTGCGCCGAAAGCGCGGTCCGCAGCGAGGCGCTCAAATCCATCGCCACCGGAACGCCACACATCCTCACCGTAGACATGACGGACGAGCAACTCGGCGTGGGCATGCCCTGCGGAGGCACAATGGAAATCTTCATCGAAGCGGTGCTGCCCAAACCCGAATTGCTCATTGTGGGCCATGGCCGCATTGCTGAAACGCTCGCATCACTCGGCCAGATGATGGGCTTCTCGATCACCGTGAACGACCCCGGCGCTGAGCGCAACGCTTTTCCCCACGCCAATCGCATCGTGACCGAGGATTTCGATCTCACCGAAACCCCCATCGGCCCACAAACTTACGTCGTAATCGCCACCCAGCACAAGCGCGATCATCTCTGGCTCCAGAAAGCTCTCGAAGGCCGCGCCGCATACGTCGCTCTCATCGCCAGCCATCACCGCTCCGCGCTGGTTCTGGATTTCCTGCGCAGTACCGGCGTGCCCGAAGAAAAGCTCGCAACGGTCCACGCCCCGGCCGGACTCTATCTGGGAGCAGTCACGCCCGAAGAGATCGCCCTCAGCGTCATCAGCCAGATCGTCGCGCTACGTCGCGGAGGCACCGCCGCCAAAGACGACCGCGCCATCGACGCACTCATCCGCCAGTGCGAAGCGGACGTCATTCCCGACTAGCTTCTCACCCCATCACGCAGCCGTTCGTAATCCTCGCGCGTATCCATGTCCTGCAAAATCCCAGGATCATCCACTTCCACCTCCACGATTCGGCTCGCATGCTCAGCAAAAATTGCTCTGCAGCCTGTATCACCTGTCAGAGCCATCGCCTCAGCAAAGATCTCCCGCCCCAGCAGCACAGGATTTCCTCGCTTGCCCTTGTAGGTTGGAATCACAATTCCCCCGCCACCAGCTCGAAACTTCTCGACAGTCCGATCCATCGTCCCGCTCCGCACCAGTGGCTGATCAGCCAGCACGATCAGCGCGGCATCCGCATTCTCCCTCAGCGCCGACAGCCCCTCGCGCAGCGAACCGGCCATCCCCTCTTCAAACCGCGGATTCACCACGACCCTCACGCCTTCGAACGACTCCGGCGCAATCTGCCGCCGAATCTCTTCCGCGGCAAATCCCAGCACCAGCACCACTTCATCTACGCCCGCTGCACGCAGGCTCTCCAGCACAAGCTCCAGCGATGCACGCCCATCCACGGGTAGCAGTTGCTTCGGCTCGCCCATGCGCGACGAGCGCCCTGCCGCCAGCACCACCGCAGCAATCCGCAAAGCGCGCTCCACGTTCATTCTTTTCCTGAAGCAGGCACAACCGGCATATCGATAAAGCTCGCATCACCCGGCGTGTGCCACACGCGCTGCGTTGCTTTCTCGTAATCCGCGGGCTTCGCGTCAAAAATATTCGACACATATTTCTGCGGATTCCGGTCGTACAGCGGAAACAGCGACGACTGCACTTGCACCATAATCCTGTGCCCTGGTTGGAACACATGGTTCACAGTCGGCAGCGCAAACTTGTACAGCAGAGGCTCATTCGGCTTAATCGGCTCTGGATGAGAAAAGCTCGTGCGATACCGCCCCCGGAATATGTCCAGCGAAATCGGCAGCTCATACCCGCCCATCTCCGCCTCACGCGCATACGTCGGCGGGTACACATCAATCACCTTCACCACCCAGTCGCTGTCCGTGCCGCTCGTCGAGGCGTACAGATTCACAATCGGCCTCCCGCTCACCCGCAGCGGCTCAGTCAGTGGACCGGACTCATAAGTCAACACATCCTGACGCCCGTCCACAAATCGCTGATCATGCACCAGCCACGTCCTCCAGGCGTCGCCATCATTCCAATCCACCGGACGCGGCCTGTAAGGCACCGGCTTCGCTGGATCCGACACATATTGGTCGAACTTCGCGCCCGCCGCGGATCCCTGCGGCTCACTCCACGACAGCCCTCCACCCGCCGTCAGATACATCGGCTTCGATTGATCATTGCATCCCGAGTCACAGCTCAAAGGCCAATGCTGGAACCGGTCCCAATGATTCTCGCCCGTGTTGTAGATCAGCACTGGAGGTGTCTTTGCCTTGGGCGCACCATCCTTCAAGTATTGGTTGAAGAATGGCAGCAGAACGCCGCTCCGAAACTGCAGATCCGTGTCTCCATCCCAGCGCAATGGCCCAAGCGAATAACCCTCGGAATTCACTTGGCTGTGCCGCCACGGCCCAATCACCAGGTAGTTCATGTCGTTGTTTTTGTCCTTCGGCTCATCCGCGGCCCACGCGTGAATCGCCCCCCACATGTCCTCTTGGTCCCACAATCCCTCCAGCCACATCGTCGGAACTGTCAGCGGCAGCGGCTTCACCGCCTTGTCCAGAGCCTGGTCCTGCCAGAACGCGTCATACGCCGGATGCTGGTGCACCTCCTGCCAGAACGGAAGCTGCTGCAACCCGCCGTACCGCGCAAAATCTCCCGCTGAGCCAATGTCCAGGAAATTTGTGTAATCATCCATCCCTTTCCGCGGAATCATCTCGCCCGAGCCCCGCTTCGTCGTCTGCTCGGTAAAGTAGTCCAGGTTGATTTCCCTGAATGCGCCGTAGTGGAACCAGTCGTCGCCCATCCAACCATCAACCATCGGGCTCTCCGGGCATGCCACCTTCAGCGCCGGATTCGGATGCAGCAGCGCCATCACCACCGTGAAGCCCTCATACGATGAGCCGATCATCCCTACTTTCCCGTTCGACTCCGGAACGTTCTTCACAAGCCAGTCAATCGTGTCCCACGCGTCCGTCGTGTCATTCGGCCCATTCGGATTCAACGGCCCCGTCGGCGGAGGCGTCATCACATAGTCCCCCTCCGACCCATACTTCCCGCGCACATCCTGGTACACGCGGATATATCCCGCCTTCACAAACACATCATCAGCTTCCGGCAAGGCATCCAGCATATGCGGAGACAGCATCCTCTCCGCGCGTCCCGCCGCGTTGTACGGCGTGCGGGTCAGCACAATCGGCGCGTCATGCGCATCCTTCGGAACCACAATCACGGTATAAAGCTTCACCCCGTCACGCATTGGAATCATTACCACGCGCTTCACGTAGTCATATCCGTTGTGCGGCGCGTTAAATTCAGCCGGAATCGCCGGCGTCATCGGGTTAACCTCAGGCTCCGACTTCTGCGAAGAGTTCTGCGCCATCAGCGGCAGAGCAGACAGCCCAAAAAGCACAAGTGCGGCGGCACAGCGTCGAAACTTCATTGGCCCTCATTCCAAATCAATTTTTCCGGAGATAACTTCAACCGCCGAGTATATCAATCCGAACGAGTTACACCTCCCGACCAAAGGGAGGGCCACATCCGTCTATTTCAAATTGGCGCGGAGCGCGTCCGCCTGGACGGCAAGTCCCGCGTGTGCCTGGACGGCAAGTCCAGCGGGCACCCCTGGCATTGTGCCTCCCGCCTGCAGTGCCGCTTCCCTACTTCCACAATCAGCGCATGAAATTCATTCGCATGCTTGGCCCGCTCCGCATATGGCTCATCTGCAAACGCCGCTTCACCCAGCGTCTGAATCTCCGCGTACTTCGCCTTCTCACCGAGGAGCCCATGCCGCGTCACCACGCGTCGCAAATACTCATCCACCACGACCGCCGGATGCCCCAGCGCATACAACAAAATCGCATCCGCCGTCTCTGGACCAACTCCAGGCAGCGCCAGCAACTTCTCTCTCGCAGCCCCAGGACCCTCCGCCGCCAATGCCTCCAGCGACCCCCGATAATCGCGATCAAGAAATTCCACGAACGCCTTAATCGCCGCCGCCTTCCGCATAATGAACCCCGAGGGCCGAATCATCTCGCGCAGTTCTACCTCCGGCAACTCACGAATCGCCTCTACGCGTAGCAAATCCCGCGACGCAAGATTGGCAATCGACTTCTCCACCGCCTTCCACGCTGTGTTCTGCGTCAGGTACGCGCCAATCACCACTTCAAATGGAGTCTTCGCTGGCCACCACTGCTGCGGCCCATATGCTTCCAGCAAATGCTTGTAGAATTTGCGCAACCAACGCGCAGCCGTGTCGCTGCGCACTTTAACGGGTGAGGCTGGCGTCAAGACACGAGGCATTTCTCTCGATCATAGCCTTCTTCGCTTGGGCCGCAGTCGCCGCCGCGTCGAGTTCTCTACTTCAATTCCATCCCTGCTCGCTGCCCTGCCGCGCGCCACTGCTGCACCCAGCGCAAGGTCGCCGGGCGTCATAAGTGAAGCCTCGGCCAATGTGCGCACGCGGTACGCCGCCACCCGCTCTACAACCTCCTCCAGCGACTCCATCACAATCAGCTTCTCGCCTGTCACCATCGTCAGCAGTGTGTCCGGCGCCGACTCAGCGCACAAAATCAAATCGCAGTTCACAGCCATCCGATTGCCATTCAACCGCGTCAGCTCAATCATCAGGGTTGCTTCCTGAAACATCTATCGGCGCAGAAGAAAAATACAGTAGCGCAAGGCGACCTACTTCCCGGCTCACCTCTTTCGCGCAAGCAAAAGACCCGGCAAAAAGCCGGGTCCATTCAATCCACACAGGAACAGTCTTGCTCTAGTCGCTTGCCTCTGCCCCATGGCACTTCTTATATTTCTTGCCCGACCCGCAAGGACATGGATCATTGCGACCCACCTTGTCACCTGACCGCCGCTGAGTAACCTGCCGCGCCTCTTCTCCACCGCCGGCCATCCGGGCATGCTCCAGCTCACGCTGCTTCTTCCGCTTGAACTCCCGCTCAATCGAATCAATCGTCGTTTCTGCAGTCGATTCTCTCTGCAATAGCGGAACAGGCTCCCGATGCCCATTGCCCGTATAGTCCGCCGACGCCACCGGCGGAGCCGCGGGGACCGCAGCCCTCCGCTGCGAAGGAATTGCAACTGGCTTTCCATCCGGCCCAATAATCTGCATCAGGAACAGGAACCGCACAGTGTCTTCCTGGAACCGATCCATCATGCCTTCAAACATGTCGAACGATTCCTTCTTGTACTCCACCAGCGGGTCTTTCTGCCCGTAGCCGCGCAGTCCAATGCCTTCTTTCAGGTGGTCCATGTTCAGCAGATGGTCTTTCCACAGCCCATCCAGCACGCTCAGCATAATCATCCGCTCGTGCGTGCGCATCGCGGTCTCGCCAATAATCTGCTCCTTGGCCAGATACCGTTCCTTCAGCCGCTCGAACAGTGTCTCCCCCAGTTCGTGCCGCGTCAGCTCGCCCGTCTCAACACCTTCACCGCTTAGGTCAAAGCCGAACTGCTCCGTCATCTTCGCCTTCAGCCCATCCACATTCCACTGGTCAGGATGCAGCCTCTCCGGCGCAAACTCTTCCAATGCATCGCTCAGAAGATTCGCAACGTAGTCCTCAACAATCAGCTCCTTCTGGTCGAGTCCGTCAAGCAGGTGATGGCGAATCCCATACACCGCCTCGCGCTGCTTGTTCATTACATCGTCGTATTCCAGCAGATGCTTGCGGGCTTCGAAATTCTGCGCCTCAACCTGCTCCTGAGCCTTCTCAATGCGCCGGGAGATCATCTTCGACTCAATCGGAACGCCCTCTTCCATGCCCAGCTTCTGCAGCAGCGTTCCCACCCATTCCTTCGCGAAGATTCGCATCAGGTCGTCTTCCAGCGACAGGAAGAAATTCGACGATCCCGGGTCGCCCTGGCGTCCCGCACGTCCGCGAAGCTGGTTGTCGACGCGCCGCGACTCGTGCCGCTCCGTGCCGATAATGTGCAGCCCGCCCGCTTCAATCACCTCATCATGTTCTGTTAGCGCGTTACCCGCATGCGTCGCGTAGGTGCGGTCCCAGTTCTCCTGCGTCGTCTCAAACTCCTGGCCCTGGTAATAGAACCGCAGCATCCCCGGAGACGCCATCGGATTAATCGCGCCCTCAGCCGCGCTGATCGCTCTCGCCGCGCCCTTCTTCACAATGTCTTGCTTCGCCACAAAGTCCGAGTTGCCGCCCAACAGGATGTCCGTACCACGCCCGGCCATGTTCGTCGCGATCGTTACCATCCCGAGCCGACCGGCTTGTGCCACAATCTCCGCTTCGCGCTCGTGGAACTTCGCATTCAGCACCACATGCCGCACGCCCTTGCGTTGCAATATCTGCGACAGCAACTCCGACTTCTCAATCGAAGTCGTGCCCACAAGCACCGGACTCTTGCTCTCATGCAGCTCCGCGATCTTGTCCGCAACCGCGAAATATTTCTCCTTCGCAGTCCGGAACACAACGTCCGGGTATTCGTGACGCAGTAGCGGCTTGTTCGTCGGAATCACCACAATGCCCAGCTTGTAAATGCTTTCGAATTCCGCCGCCTCTGTCTCCGCCGTTCCTGTCATGCCCGACAGCTTCTTATACAGCCGGAAGTAATTCTGGAACGTGATTGTCGCCAGCGTCTGGTCCTCGCGCCGAACCGTCACGCCTTCCTTGGCTTCCACTGCCTGGTGCAGCCCGTCCGACCATCGCCGTCCCGGCATCATGCGGCCCGTGAACTCGTCCACAATGACGATCTCGCCGTCCTTCACCACGTACTGCACGTCGCGCTTGTACAGCGCATGTGCCTTGATGGCCACTTCAACGTGGTGCTTCAGCTCCCAGTTGTCCACATCGGCGATATTTCCAATTCCCAGCAGCTTTTCAATCTTCTCCCAGCCCTCATCGCTCACCGAGATGGTCTTGTGCTTTTCGTCCACCACGTAGTCGCCGGTAAGAATTTTCGTCTCGCCTTCTTCAATCTCCTCGCCCTGCTCCAGTGACGGAATAATCCGGTTCACCCGGACATACTTGTCCGTTGTCTGATCCGTCGGCCCGGAAATAATCAGCGGCGTCCGCGCCTCGTCAATCAGAATCGAGTCCACCTCGTCCACAATGCCGAAGTAGTGCCCGCGCTGCACGCAATCGCTCAGCTCAAACTTCATGTTGTCGCGCAGGTAGTCGAATCCGAACTCGTTGTTCGTGCCGTAGGTGATGTCCGCCCGGTAAGCCTCGCGCCGCTGATCGTCGCTTAAGTCATGCACGATCACGCCGACCGTCAGCCCCAGGAACTCGTAGATCTTTCCCATCCACTCGGCGTCGCGCTTGGCCAGGTAGTCGTTCACCGTCACCACGTGAACGCCCTTGCCCGCCAGCGCATTCAGATAGCAAGGCAGTGTCGCAACCAGTGTCTTGCCTTCGCCGGTCTTCATTTCTGAAATCTTGCCCTGGTGCAGCACCGCCCCACCTATTAGCTGCACGTCAAAGTGGCGCATATTCAGCACGCGCCGCCCTGCCTCGCGCACTACTGCAAAGGCCTCGGGCAATAGGTCATTCAGGGCCTGTTTTTCCGCTTCAAGGCGGTACTTTTCTTCGGAAATCCCCTCAAGAGCCTTGGCAAGGCGGCCGCGAAATTCAGCAGTCTTCGCCTGCAACTGCTCGTCGCTCATCGCCTTCGCTTGCTCCTCAAGCGCGCCAATCTGACGCACAAGGGGCACCAGCCGCTTTACCGCGCGGTCATTACTTGTCCCAAATATCTTCTTAAAGAGAGCCTCACCGATCAAAACGCATTTCCCTCACTTACAAGTGTAAATGGAAGAGAGGAAACCGCAGAAGCCGGCTAAGGCCTGTTAACCCCTTAGGGCGAACAGCGTTGCTGTCCTTCGAAACAGCCCGGACTCCCTCCGGAATCCAGGCTGCCCGAATCAAGGTGCTCTACTTCCCTTGCTTTGCGACGATCATGCCGGAGATTTTTCTATAGGTCGCCGCCGGCAGAATCTTCTTACGGAGCAGGTCGCTCTTTTTTGCGTACGGCCGTCCATCCACGATCTTTTGGGCATAGGCGTCACCGACGCCTGGCAGTGTCTTCAATTGATCGAGGCTCGCAGTGTTAATGTCCACCAGAGTTTGCGCCGTCGCATGCGAAGCGGCATGCTTCGCCTGGGAGGCGAATGCGGAGGTCGAGCCCACGCCCAGCGCGAAACAAAGCGCCGCCGCGCAGCCTAATGCGGTAATCCACGAAGTGATCTTCTTCATTTCCGTGTCTCTCCTTGTCAGGAATTCCCTGGGAACTACTCAGTCCTTGGCTGCCTTGTAACCGGCCTTCTGCGCGTCGGCTTCCGACATCCACTTACCCGATTTCGTCTTCCCATACCACCTCGAACCGGACTTGTGGTAAACCTTCGAGCTCGTGTTCACCCATACCATTCCCGGCTGCGGAGGCGCCGCCTGAGCCGTAGAGGCTGCGTGATGGCTCGCGCTGGTCTTCGCGGATGCGGAAGTATTAGCGGCTGCTGCGTTGGTTGAAGAGGCGGCTGCTGGCGCTGCGGCGTTCGCTTTGCCTGCCTTTTCAGCCTTGGCGGCCTTCTTGGCTTCCTTCTTCGCCTTGCGCTTCGAGGTCTTCGTTGTCGAAGTGGAGGTAGATGAAGACGTGGATGGGGACGTTGCGCTCTGGCTCTGCGCGTGCAGAACGCACGGAGTCATGGCGGTGCCGATAAGGACTGCCAGAACCAGCGTGAATGTTTTGCGACTCAACTTCAGCTTCATGGGTTTTCTCGCTCCTTCAGTCTGCTTCGTTGCGTCACGTCATCGTTCCTGCCGGCTCTATGCAGGTTCCAGTGTGTGCTCCACAAATGCTGCCTTAGACCCTGCAAAGAAGCAGGTACCTTCGTGACGCAGAAAATACTCCTCCCACCCGCACCGCTTGTCAAGAAACGCTGCTCTGGCTCTCGCCTCGCATCGATGGCGTATACACAACCCCAACCAGAATGCCTTCCGGCGATAGCAATCGAGTCACCGTCTGGCCCCATGGCTCCTTGTGTGCAGAGATAAGCAGCTTATATCCCTCGCTCTCCAGCTCCTCGGTCGCAGCCTGCACGTCCTCCACATCAAACTCCAGCCACGTTTGCGGAACCGGCAAATCCTCCGGCCACGTCTCGCTCCCAAAGCACGACTGCGCCGCTTGCGCAAGAGGCCACAGCGCAAAATGCTTCACACCCTCAATCTTGTCTGTATACAGATATCCGCCATCCTCACGGCGAAACGCCAAGCCCAGGCTTTCGATATAGAAATTTTCGCTCGCCTGCTGATCGCGAACAATCGGGCCAAAGCCAGACACAAACAATACTTTGATCCTTGATTCGGTCATCGCCAGATTCGCTCCGCGTAAAGAAGATTAGGATGCATTCCCACCCAATTAGCTATTGGCTAAAAGCTCCACCACCCTCATCCCCGACCTTAATGCCGCATGCGTCGTTCCCCAATGCCCAGTTGTGTCCGTGTGCTCCCCCGCAAAGTAAAGCGTGTCCTCAAACGTCTGCGCCAACGCATTCGATGCCTCCGCCGCGCCCACCGGAGCAAAGCTATAAGCACCCAGCGTCAGCGGATCCCGCTGCCAGTCGTGCGCATACCAATCCAGCAGCAAATCATCCAGATCATCGCGCACGAAAATCTTCCCCAGCGTCGCCACCGCGGCATCCCGCAGCGCTTCGCCCGCGGGACCAGCCGCCGCCTTCGGCCCGCCAATCCAGCCCGTCAGCACCGCCGATCCTTCCGGGCTGCTCGTCCACCACACCGGAACCGGCTCACCCGCCGCAAACAAAAAACTCAGCCCCTTCGCAGCCCCTTCCCAGAACCGCTCCCGAAATACCAACGTGATCCGAGTCGCTGTCCCCATCGCCAGCGCATGAATCGCATTCGCCGCCGTCTCGGGCAACGGAGAAATCTTCACCGCCTCCGTCTTCAGCACTCCGAGCGGAACCGCCATCACCACCCGCCGCGCCCGCAACTCAGTCAATTCCGGATTCGCCGTTCGCACCTGCGCCTCGCCGCGCTTCCACCCCACTGTCGTCACCCGCGCATCCAGGTGCGCCTGCCCACCTGCCTCCAAAAACTTATCCAACAGAAACAGCGGCACTCGCTCATACCCCTCCCGAATCCGAAACACCCGGTCGCCCTCAATCGCCTCTTCGGCCTTTTGCTGCCGCCGCAGCGCAGCCGTACCGATCACCCTCGCATCCGCCGCATTAAATCCCTCAACGTAATTCCTCACTTGCGCCGCTATCGTCTGTGAAAGCTTCTTCTGCTCCAGAAACCGATCGAACGGCATATCGCCTCGCTCGGGCAATTCATCCAACACATCAAACGCCGATTCCTCCCACGCCGACCTCCGCAATCGCCCATCTTCGAACGAGTAGAAACTTCCCTGCCGCTCGAACAGCGTCAACCCCGCCTCTCCAATCAACTGCAACAACTCCGGAGGACGCCCATGGACAAACTCCGCTCCCACCTCTACCGGCAGCTCACTCCCCGCCAGCCGAACCGTCCGCACCCGACCGCCAACCCGCTTCGCAGCCTCCAGCAACACCACACGCCGCCCGCCCTCGGCCAGCCCCCGCGCCGCCGCCAGCCCTGCAATGCCCGCACCCACCACAATCACGTCGAAATCCGGCATAGTCCCAGACTAAAACTCTTGGTGAGAACTTTTCCGCACCCATGCAGTTGAGTTTTGCCAACTCGATATAATGGAATTAAGAGTCACAAAAGGACTGCCGGAGCCGGCAGTCCTTTTTTATTTGGATCGCGCTTGGCCGCCACCAAGCCTTGTGCTTTCAATTGAATTGCATGCAAACCACAGGAAATCAATCAGGTAGGGAACACCATGGATCTAACCCGCGCAAAATCATTTGCATGCCTCGACGAGCCACCGTATCAATCACTTACCAAAAATGCCATTTCACAGCCCAAGCGGAATCTTACGCTTGGCAAAATGGCCACAATTTTTTGCAAGAAGAATGTCCGCAAACACAAACCCGTCGCGCTCCACCACCTCCCCGCTCTCCACTGCAATCGCCTCACGGAACATCGGCCCCGCATACGCCACTGTGTGGAACTCACCCCGCTCGGCGCAAGGATCGCAACCCTCCGGCATCGCCGCCAGCACAGCTTCATCCAGATCGCGCCCCGCAAACTCCCTCGGCAGTTTCTTCGGATCCAGGCACACAATCCGCGCCCGCACACCCGCCGCCAGCATCTGCCGCACCAGCGCATCCGTCGGAATTCCCCACAGCGGAAACACCGGCGTCAGCCCCGTCCCGGCAAGCTTCTCCTCCCGATACGCCCGCACGTCTTCGAGGAACAAATCGCCGAACGCCATCACCTCAATGCCGTCCGCAACCGCCCTGGCGCACTCCTCGCGCATCGCCGCCTCGTACTGCTCGTTCGAGCAAGGCCACGGCAGCGGAACCACCCGCAGCGGCAAACCCGCAGCTTCCGCCTGCGCTTCAACCACCGCGCGCCGCGTCCCGTGCATCGCCACGCGATCGAACTCCGCATTCATTGTCGTCAACAGTCCCGCAATTTCATACTCGCCCGATTGCCGCAGCACATGCAGAGCCCAGGCCGAATCCTTGCCGCTGCTCCAGGAAACCAGCGCCTTCTTCTTCATCGTGAATCATCATCGCATTCTCGCCAGCACCAAACTTGTGCAATCCTCATAACGATGCGTATCCATTCCAAATTCCTGCTGTCGGCGCTCTCACCCGCGCAGTTCCCCGCGCCCTCGGTTCCGGAGATCGCCTTCCTCGGCCGCTCCAACGTCGGCAAATCGAGCCTGCTGAATGCGCTCCTCGGCTCAAAGCAGGCGAAGGTCTCCTCCACTCCGGGCCGCACTCGCGCCATCAACTTCTTCTCCATCAGCGACGCGCCTCAGCGTCAGCAACCGCAACTCTACTTCGCCGATCTTCCCGGCTACGGCTACGCCAAAATTTCCAAATCCATCTCCGCCGAGTGGCCAAAGTTCATCGAGCCTTACCTCGCCGAGCGCCCCACACTTGCGCTCTGCTTTTGCCTAGTCGACAGCAACATACCGCCGCAGTCCTCCGACGCGCAGCTCATCGAATTCCTCAAGCACGCCGGCCGCAATCTGATCGTCGTCGCCACCAAAGCAGACAAGCTCTCCGGCAACGGACGCGCCAAGGCCCAATCCGCGCTAAGAAAAGGCTTGCAGGTCAATGATGTGCAATTGTGTTCCGCAAAAACCGGCGCCGGAATCAAAGAACTCTGGACCGCCATCCAATCCGCCGCCGGCCTCAGCTAATTCTCAATCCGAACCGTCTCGTCGCCCCGTTCGACCACCACCGGAACCGGCACGGCACCACCGCCGACCGCCGCTCGCACAGCGATCACGAAAGCGTCAGCTTCCGCCTCGGCCATGCGCACATACCTCTGCCCGGCAAATGCTCGTCCGAGATACCGTGGCGCAGACTCAATCCAGCGAGCGCGTGAATCCTCCCGCGCTGTCGCCGTAACCGCCAGCTTATCGAGGACCGGCAACCACTGGGGCCCCTCAGACTCCACGCTCCACCTCATCTGCACCGGCTCACTTCGCCCCGTGGCATCAAGCAGGCGAGCGCCGCGCTCCTGAAGCGTTGGCTCGGGGAAAGCAACGATCTGAGGCTGCACACCACGCTCAATGGCTTCTTTAACTGCAACTTTATGTTTATCGATTA
>DASZAG010000068.1:0-27215 GCA_035945555.1 Acidobacteriaceae bacterium | reverse complement strand
CGCACCATTCCCAGAAAGCCGTTGTTCACAATCGCGATGTTGATGTCGAGGTTCTCCTGCGCAATGGTGGAAAGCTCAGGCGCGGTCATCTGGAATCCGCCGTCCCCGGCGATAACCCAAACTTCCTTTTGCGGCTGTGCGACCTTTGCACCGATCCCAGCGGGCAGCGCGAAGCCCATGGTTCCGAGGCCACCCGAGGTGATGAGCGTGCGCGGGTCCTCGTGCTTGTAATACTGCGCCTCCCACATCTGGTGTTGGCCCACATCGGTCGCGACGATTGCCTTACCACCAGTCGCGCGCCAGAGATCGTGCATCACATGCGCGGCGTAAAGGTGGCCAGTATCGGGCAAGTTCTGAATATCGTGGACGGCGCACTCGCCCTTCATGGCGTTCACTTCGCGCACCCATGCCGAGGTTTTGCGACCTGAACCGGGAAGGTGGGGCAGCAGGGTATCGAGAACCTCAGCAAGGTCGCCAATCAGCGCCACATCCACCTTCACGTTCTTGTTGATCTCAGCCGGATCAATCTCAATGTGGATTTTCTTTGCGTTCACGGCATAGGTGGCAAGCGACCCGGTTACACGGTCATCGAAGCGCATGCCGCAAGCGATCAGCAGATCAGCATTCTGAATGGCGTGATTGACCCAGGCCTCACCATGCATGCCCATCATGCCGAGCGAGAGCGGATGCGAGGCGGGAAATCCGCCGAGGCCAAGCAGCGTGGATGCCACGGGAATCTGCATGCGCTCGGCAAGTGCAATCACCTGCTCGCGCGCGTCAGACTTGATCATTCCGTGACCCGCCAGTATCACCGGCTTCTTCGCGGCGCGAATCAGTTCTACCGCCTTCAGCACGGATTCGCTTCCGGCCCGCAGCATGGGATGTGGCCGATGCGGACGCGGCGCCGACGCGGCAAAGTCGAAATCGGCGGAGGATTGCTGTGCATCCTTTGTGATGTCCACAAGTACCGGGCCGGGGCGGCCGGACCGTGCCACCATCATCGCCTCGCGAATCACTGGAGCAACGTCTTCCGCGCGCGTAACAAGATAATTGTGCTTGGTGACGGGCAGAGTGATGCCAGTAATGTCGACTTCCTGAAATGCGTCCGTGCCCAGCACCTTGCTTGACACCTGCCCCGTAATGCAGAGCAGCGGAACTGAGTCCATCATTGCCGTCGCGATGCCGGTCACCATATTCGTAGCGCCAGGACCGGAGGTCCCGATGGCGACGCCAACCTTGCCTGATGCGCGCGCATAGCCGTCAGCCATGTGCGTTGCACCCTGCTCATGCCGAACCAGGATGTGCCGGATGGGGAATTTGCGCAGGGCGTCATATGCGGGCAGTATTGCGCCGCCGGGATACCCGAAGACTTCTCGGACGCCCTCGCCCTCAAGCGTCGCCCAAATGATCTCAGCGCCGGTGAGCCGCGTTGTTGCGTTTTTCCTTTCCGACATTTTCATCCTCCGTCCAGCCTTCTTTGCCCTCTGCTCTTTGAGTTAGTGCGTAACCGCGCCTTGCGACGCCGACGAAACAGAATTCGCGTACTTCGCAAATACTCCCCGCGCAAACCTGGGTGCGGGTTTCTTCCAGGTCTTGAGCCGATTCGCAAGCTCCGCATCGGAGATCTCAACGTTCAGCTTGCGGTTCGGAATATCGAAATGAACCATGTCGCCCTCGCGCACCGCCGCGATCGGTCCGCCAACGGCTGCTTCCGGCGCAACGTGGCCCGCCATCAGCCCGCGTGTGGCTCCCGAGAATCGCCCATCGGTGAGCAGACCAACGGTGTTGCTAAGTTCAGGAATGCCCGCGACAGCAGCGGTAATGGCAAGCATTTCCCGCATTCCCGGACCACCCTTCGGCCCCTCGTACCGAATCACCATCACATCGTTCGGCTTGATCTTTCCGGATTCCACGGCGTCGAATGCATCCTGCTCGCAATCGAATACACGCGCTGGCCCACGATGCTCCAGACGTTTGTGTCCGGCGACCTTGATCACGCATCCATCCGGAGCAAGGTTGCCCTTCAGAATTACCAACCCGCCGGTCGGCTTTAAGGCTTCTGCAACCGTGTGGATTACCTTCTGTCCTGGCGTCTCCTTTGCGGACGAAGCCTCCTCGGCAAGCGTCTTGCCTGTGACGTTGATACCACTGCCGTCGATTAATCCTGCATCGATGAGCCGCTTTGCCAGCAGCCGGCTGCCACCCGCGGCATGATAGTCCACTGCGACATACTGCCCACCCGGTTTCAAGTCACACACCAACGGAGTATTGCGGCTCACGCGGTCGAAGTCATCGACCGTGAGAGGAATGCCCATCTCAT
Source organism: Acidobacteriaceae bacterium (assembly GCA_035945555.1). GTDB lineage: Bacteria > Acidobacteriota > Terriglobia > Terriglobales > Acidobacteriaceae > Silvibacterium. The sequence continues at coordinate 24,895 of DASZAG010000068.1, read as the reverse complement.
TCGCGATCGCAAGGAAGTGAAGCACCGCATTCGTCGATCCGCCTGACGCAGCCACGCTGGCAATCGCCGTCTCCAGTGACCTGGGCGTGATGATCTGGCTGGGCTTCACGTCCCTCTTTGCCAGCTCCATCACCAGCCGACCGGCTTCGCGCGCTGCCGTCAGCTTATCCGGAAGAAATGCCGGCACGCCGGAGAGTCCGATGGGCGAAATGCCGAGAAACTCACAAGCCATGGCCATAGTGTTGGCTGTGAATTGACCGCCGCATGCGCCGACTCCCGGGCACGCAGTGGCTTCGACCGCTTCGAGCCCCGCATCGTCCAGTTTGCCCGCTGCATGCGAACCTACGGCCTCGAATACATCCTGTATAGTCAGATCTTTGCCGTTCAAATGGCCCGGAGCGATGGAGCCGCCATAGAACATCAGCGACGGAATGTCCAGTCGCGCCAGAGCCATTACGGTCCCAGGCATGTTCTTGTCGCATCCGGCTATTGCCACAAGTCCGTCAAAAAGATTCCCACGAGCCACCAGCTCGACCGAATCAGCAATCACCTCGCGGCTGATGAGCGATGCCTTCATGCCCTCGGTACCCATGGTGATGCCGTCGGAAATTGTGATGGTGTTGAATTCCATGGGAGTGCCGCCCGCCTCGCGGATGCCTTCCTTCACCGCCTCGGCAATCTGCCGCAGGTGAAAGTTACACGGGCCGATCTCCGTCCACGTGTTGGCGATGCCGATAATCGGCTTCGAAAGATCCTCACGCGAGAACCCCACCGCTCGCAACATAGCTCGCGCCGGAGCGCGGTTTGGCCCTTCCGTTAGCGCGATGGAGTAAAGTTTGCCCGTTCCTTTGCCGTTCCCACTGCTCATCCCTGCAATCCCTTCGCTGCTTCCGGTGACTTTGGCGCAAGCCAGAATGCGTCGTTGTGCCGCTGCTCAAATTTGTCGAGTTCCTCCGCGTGGCGCAGCGAAAGCCCGATGTCGTCCAACCCCTCCAGCAGGCAATATCGCTGGAACGGATCAACCGTGAACGAAGCCGAAAAGCCCTCATCATCCTTGACCGTCTGGTCTTCGAGAGAAACCGTCAGCTGATAGTGCGGCGTCTGGTTAGCGCGATCGAGAAGCGTCTGCACCTGCTCTTCCGGCAGCGTCATCAGCAGGATGCCGTTCTTCCCCGCGTTCGAGTGGAAGATGTCAGCAAAACTAGGTGCAATCACACAGCGGAAACCGAAGTCCGCCAGCGCCCAGGCTGCGTGCTCACGCGACGATCCGCAACCGAAGTTCCTGGCGGCTACCAGAATCTGTGCGCCACGGAAACGTGGATCGTTCAACTCGAAATTCTTGTCTTGCCGCCAGTCGAAGAAGAGGAACTCTCCATAGCCGGTGCGCTCAATGCGCTTTAAGAACTGTTTGGGGATGATTTGGTCCGTGTCAACATTCACACGGTCCAGCGGCAACACTCCTGAAGTCAGCGTGCGAAATGACTGCATTACGCCAGCACCTCTTCCTTTTTGAATTCCCACGTTCTCACATCGGTAAAGCGGCCGGTTATCGCCGCGGCCGCGGCCATCATCGGACTCACCAGATGCGTCCTTCCGCCACGCCCCTGGCGGCCTTCAAAGTTGCGGTTGCTGGTTGAGGCACAGCGCTCACCTGGCGAAAGAATGTCCGGATTCATGCCCAGACACATCGAACAACCCGGCTCGCGCCATTCGAATCCAGCCTCGCGGAAGACGCGGTCAAGGCCCTCACGCTCGGCCTGCGCCTTGACCTTCTGTGAGCCAGGCACAACCATGGCATGAACACTGGAATTTACGTGATGTCCAATGACCACCTTCGCCGCAGCGCGAAGGTCTTCAATGCGCGAATTCGTGCAGGAACCGATGAAGACGCGATCAATCGTAATCTCTTCCATCGGCGTGCCGGCTTTGAGATCCATATATTCGAGCGCGCGCTCGAAACCACGACGATCGGCCTCGGATTTCGCAGTTGCGGGATCAGGCACGGTATCGGTGACCGGGACCACCATTCCGGGGCTGGTTCCCCAGGTGACGAAAGGAGCGAGTTCTACGGCGGGAATAATGAGTTCGCGGTCGTACTGCGCGCCTTCGTCGCTAGCCAGTTTGCGCCATTCCGCCACGGCCTTGTCCCAATCGGCGCCTTGCGGAGCAAACTGCTTCCCTTTCAGATATTCAAATGTCGTCTCATCCGGAGCAATCATGCCCGCACGCGCTCCGGCCTCGATACTCATGTTGCATACCGTCATGCGGCCTTCCATTGAGAGCGAGCGGATCGCAGACCCGGCGTACTCGACCACGTATCCGGTAGCGCCGTCGGTGCCGATGCGGCCGATAATTCCAAGGGCAATATCCTTCGCAGTCACGCCGTCGGGCAGCTCACCTTCCACCGCGATGCGAAACGTCTTCGGCTTCGACTGCGGGAGGCATTGCGTAGCCATCACGTGTTCGACTTCCGACGTGCCAATGCCAAACGCCAGCGCGCCGAACGCTCCGTGGGTAGAGGTGTGTGAATCGCCGCACACAATCGTCATGCCGGGCTTGGTGATCCCAAGCTCCGGGCCAATCACGTGAACAATGCCCTGTTCGGCAGATTGAATATCGTAGAGCGTCACGCCAAACTCGGCGCAATTTTTGCGCAGCGTGTCGATCTGCTTTGCGGCTATGGCATCAATGATGTTGGCGCGCCCAGCAAGCGTGGTAGGAACGTTGTGATCGATCGTTGCCACGGTCCGATCAGGACGGCGCAGTTTGCGTCCGGCGATGCGCAATCCTTCAAACGCCTGCGGCGACGTGACTTCGTGAACCAGATGCAGGTCAACGTAGAGAAGCGCCGGCTCATTCGCCGGCTCCGCTACCAGATGCGACTCCCAAACCTTTTCGAATAATGTCTTCGGCTTATTCGCCATTCTTTTCTACTCCTCAATCTCTTTCCCCGAAGAAATCCGCTCCACGACCAACGGGTGTGGCCACGCGAAGCAGTCGCCTGGACGGTAAGTCCTAGACGGCGTGCAATGCCTGGCGACGGTCGATCAATTCGCTAAGGGCCTGCTGTACCTGCGCGCCCATCTCCTGCGTCGAAACCCCCTGCTGTCCGCGTACCAGGTCAGCGGTGCGATAGCCCTGCTCCAACGCCGTGCGCACTGCGGTCTCCACTGCCTGCGCATCCTGCTCGAGTTTGGCCGAGTGGCGCAGCACCATGGCCGCGGTCAGAATTGCACCGAGAGGATTCGCGATACCTTTCCCGGCAATATCCGGAGCCGAGCCGTGTACCGGCTCATAAAGGTTCACCGCGCCGCCGATCGTCGCCGAAGGCAGCATGCCGAGCGATCCGGTAATGACTGCGGCCTCGTCGGAGAGAATGTCTCCGAACAGGTTCTCCGTCAACACCACGTCAAAATTGCGCGGCGTATTCATCAGGTGCATGGCGCAGGCATCCACGTACTGATGCTCGAGTGTCACGTCGGGATACTGCGGAGCGAGTTCTGTCACCGCCGCGCGCCACAGTTGCGAAACCTCCAGTACGTTTGCCTTGTCCACTGAGGTAAGCTTCTTCCGCCGCTTCGATGCAAGTTCAAATGCCACTCGGGCCACGCGGATCACTTCGTCGCGCGTGTAGCGCATCGTGTTCCATGCCACGCCGGAGTCCTTATCCCATACACGCGGCTCGCCGAAATAGAGCCCGCCGAGCAATTCGCGAACAAAAAGAATATCTGTGCCGTTCACCACCTCAGCCTTGAGCGGTGAATTCTGCGCGAGCGCAGGCCACGCAAAGGAGGGCCGCAGGTTGGCATATCCGCCGAGCGCCTGGCGCAACTGCAGCAGGCCCGCTTCGGGCCGCTTGTCCGGAGGCAGCGAATTGAACTCATTTCCGCCGACCGCCCCAAGCAATACGGCATCGCTTTCAAGCGCAGCATCGAGAGTCTTCTTGGGCAGCGGAGTGCCCTGCTTCTTGATGGCAACGCCGCCGATCAGCTCTTCGCGAAATTCAAAATCGTGCCCGCCCATTTCGGCAACTGAGCGCAGCACGCGCACCGCTTCGCCCGTCACTTCCGGACCGATTCCGTCTCCAGCAACAACCAGCGCCTTCAGCTTCATATGAAAAAACGTCTCCAATACTTCCATTAAGAATTGAACTGGGTCGGGCCTGACTACACTAGCGCGGCGGGATTCCTCAATTCGTGCGCGCTACAGTTTCGGTGATGGTTTCTCCGATCAGGTCCTCGTGCCGCTCATGGTGCGCAACAAGATTGATGAGATCGAGATCGTAGATGGCCTTCTTCTTGTCTGCCAGCTCGGTAAAGGCGCGGTAGGCAATGTCGAGATCCGCCGGAGCAAGCTTGTAACCGAGAGCGATCAACCGCGAGCGGAGCGCGTGCCGGCCCGAGTGCTTCCCCAGCACCATCCGGTTCGTCGGGACACCCACCGAAGCCGGCGTCATGATTTCGTATGTAAGCGGGTTCGAGAGCACTCCGTGCTGATGAATACCCGCCTCATGCGCGAATGCATTGCTGCCGACGACGGCCTTATTCGGCGAGGGTCCAAAGCTTATGGTGCGCCCAAGCTGCTGGCTGATGTCATAGAGCTTTTCCGTCTTCAGATTGCACTCGACGGGAAACTTGTCCGCACGCACCATAAGAGCTGCGGCGATTTCCTCAAGCGCCGCATTGCCGGCACGCTCGCCGATGCCATTAATGGTGCACTCGACCTGGCGCGCTCCGGCGTCGATCGCAGCCAGCGCATTGGCCACCGCCAGACCCAGGTCATCATGCGTGTGCGCGGAGAGCGTTACCTTGTCCGCACCGGGCACGCGTTCGCGAATGACGCGAAACATCTCCGCATATTCATTTGGAATCGCATAGCCTACCGTATCCGGAAGATTGATCACAGTGGCTCCGGCCTCAATCGCGACACCCACTATCTGGCAAAGAAAGTCGTGACTGGTGCGGGTTGAATCTTCAGGGGAAAACTCGACCTCGTCGACCAGCGACTTCGCTAAGGTCACCGCTTTCGCGGCATGCTCAAGCGCCTGTTCCCGGTTGATACGGAGCTTGTATTCAAGGTGAATGTCGGAACTGGCCAGAAAGATGTGGATGCGTGAGCGGCGGGCACGGGCCAAAGCCTTCGCAGCGCGCTCAATGTCTTCGCTCTTGGCGCGAGCGAGCGATGCGATGACAGGGCCGCGCACCTCATGCGCCACTGCATCAATCGCGGCGAAGTCTCCATCAGAGGAAATGGCGAACCCAGCTTCGATTACGTCCACCCCAAGATCCGCAAGCGAGTTCGCCATCTGGAGCTTTTCGTGCTGGGTCATGCTGCAACCGGGAGACTGCTCTCCGTCGCGCAGCGTTGTGTCAAAAAAATGTACACGATTATTGGCCATTTCCATCTCCTGCAGCCTACGAGACTCTTCCAGTTTCCCAAAAACTGAGGCATAATTCAAATTTATAATTTTTACCGTAATGATAGATTTTAGTTATGGACATTTCGCAGCTTGAAACCTTTCTTGCGGTGATTGAGGAGCGCGGCTTCTCACGCGCGGCGCTGCGTCTGCATCGCACCCAGCCAGCAGTAAGCCACACCATCCGGCGACTGGAAGAGGAGATTGGCGAGCCGCTGTTTGAGCGAGCTTCACGGGATGGCACGTTGACCGCCCCCGGGGAACTGCTACGTGAATACGCCGAACGGCTGTTGAAGCTGCGCGGCGAAGCGACTTCTGCGCTGGAGCAGCTGCGGTCGCTCGAGCGGGGACGCCTGAATTTGGCAGCGAACGAATACACCTGCCTTTATCTACTTCCCGTCCTGGACCGCTTTCGCCGCGAGTGCCCGCATATCGGAGTGATGGTGCAGCGCGCCTTGGCAAGCAAAATCCCTGAGCAAGTACTTGGGCGCACCGTGGAACTCGGGATTGTCACATTTCCGCCGGAGGATCCACAGCTTCGGTCAATCGGCGTCTACAACGACTCCGTGGTGTTTGTTGTAAGTCCGCGGCACCATTTTGCGCGCCAAAGAAAGGCGGCGCTCCGCGATCTCGGAGCTGAGAGTTTCATTGCTCATAACGTCGTGTCCCCCTTGCGCCAGCGCGTTATCACGCTTTTCGAGCAGCACAAGACCCCGCTGCGCATCACTATGGAATTGCCCAGCCTGGAAGCGATCAAGCGATTTGTGGCCATGGGCAATGGAGTAGCGCTGGTGCCGGGCCTTACAGTTCGCGATGAGCTGGACCGCGGTGAGCTGGTGCAGGTGCATGTACCAGAACTGCGCATTGAGCGCCAGCTATTGCTCATTCATCGTCGCAACGCCATGCTCTCGCATGCGGCACAGGCGTTTTTGAAATGCGTAAAGGCGATTGCTGCGGAACGCGGCATGCCGTTCGCATTTCGCCGGGAATCACCCAAAGCCAAGTAGCAACGTTTCTCATCCTTTGGCCTACACCGTGTCCCTTGCATCACGTACAATGACCTGAGTGGACCTGGCGCCCCAGCCCGGCCCCCAAATTTCACAAGCCCCAGGGGCTTTTCGCCCGCCACCGCGCGGACAAGAGGTTCACGAAACGAATGAAGAAAAGTTTGTTGTTGCTGTTGTTGCTGCCCCTCGTTGCAGCGTCAGGTTTTGCGCAGGAAAGCCGTCAGGATGTCAGCGTAAGCGGTTCAGGATTATTTCCACCCTACATCGCAGGCGATGCAGTCAACCTGCATAACAATCCCGCCAAGGGCGTGCTTGCTAGCTACCGCTACCTGCTCACTCCCAGCAACGGCGTTGAGGTGAACTACCAGTACGCGCAGGAAGTCGATCACTTCACCAACCCCACCAACAACGTCAGAGTTCACGTTCGGTTTCAGGAGTTTTCCGGCGCTCTTGTCCACAGTTTTTCATTCCGTAACTGGAACCCGTTTGTCGAAGCCGGCCCTGCCGGATTCATGATCAGACCGATTGATGACGCGGTGACCAGCCTCCAAGGGCTTACTGGAAATACCAACGTCGGCCTGGTCTATGGCGGAGGCTTCGCTTACGAAATCAGCCCAAGCTTTGACATTCGCGCTGAGTACCGCGGGCTCGTAATGAAGACACCCACGTTCGGCCAGACCAACTTCAGCACAGGCCGGTACTACAACATTAGCGATCCGGTCATTGGAATCGCGTACCACTTCTAAAAGCAAAGCAACAAGTAAAAGAGCGCGCCCCGATCGGGACGCGCTCTTTGTTTTTGAGTTCTCGGCTACTCTTGCTCGCCGCCCTCAGGCTGCTGGGCTTCCATTTGCTTTTGCAGCTCTTCGCGGCGCTTGGCACGGGCTTCGGCGCGCTTCTGGCGCTTCTCATCGAGCAACTGCTCCGCTCCGAGCAACTCGATGAAGGCCTTCTCCGCACCATCACCACGCTGGAACCCGGTGCGAACGATGCGCAAATAACCGCCCTGACGATCGCCATAGCGGGGCGCAACCGTGTCGAACAGTCTCGTTACCGCTTCGCGTGTTTGCAGGTAAGCCAGCGCCTGACGCCGCGCGTGCAGGTCGCCCTTCTTGCCCAACGTGATCAGCTTTTCCACGTGAGGACGCGCAGCCTTGGCCTTCGCCACGGTCGTTTCAACACGGTCCTCAAGAACGATGGACGTGACCAGGTTGCGCAGCAGTGCGCGGCGATGACTGGTGTTCCGTCCGAGTTTGTATCCTGCATTGCGATGACGCATGGTAAATCTCTCTATCCAAAATTGAAGTTCGGCGAATCAGAAGGAGCTGGGTATAGAGGCTTTACCCTATACCCTTCCCTCATTGCTGCCTTTAGAAGTTCTCAGTTTCGTTGTGCGCCGCAACGTCTCCGCCGAGTTCGTCCTCGTCTTCGTCGTCGAAGCTGCCGTAGTTCGCAGCCAGGGTCGCCGCCGGAAGCACTGAAGTCGGTCCGGGCACAGCGTTGCCGTGCTCATCGATCTTCATGCCCAGCGAAAGACCCATCTGCGCCAGAATTTCCTTAATCTCGTTCAGCGACTTGCGGCCGAAGTTCTTGGTCTTGAGCATTTCGGCTTCGGTCTTCTGTACAAGCTCGCCAATCGTCTGAATGTTGGCGTTCTTCAGGCAGTTGTAACTGCGAACGCTCAGCTCAAGCTCTTCAACCGACCGGTTCAGATTGTCGTTGCGCAGCAGGCCGCGCCCGTCATCCATACCGGTATCGGTTTCGATCTCTTCTTCGAAGTTAATGAAGATGCTCATGTGGTCCTTGAGCAGCTTGGCCGCGAGGCCGACGGCGTCGGCGGGAAGCACGCTGCCGTTGGTCCACACTTCGAGCGTGAGCTTGTCGTAGTCGGTGATTTGGCCAAGGCGCGCCGCATCAACCGTATAGTTAACCTTGCGCACAGGCGAGTGGACCGAATCCACCGGGATAAAGCCAATGCCCAGGTCTGAATCGAAGTTCTTGTCAGCGGAGATGTAACCACGCCCACGCTTCAGGCGCATTTCCATATCCAGCTTGCCGCCCTCGCTGACAGTGGCGATATAGATGTCCTTGTCGAGAATTTCCACGTCCCCATCGGCTTCAATCTGACCCGAAGTGACAACACCAGGCTGATCCACACGCAGATAGAGAGCCTTGGGGCCATCGCCGTTCAGCTTGAACGGAATCTGCTTGAGGTTCAGGATGATGTCGGTCGCGTCCTCGACGACTCCAGTAATGGACTGGAACTCGTGAAGAACGCCTTCGATCTTGACCGCGGTGACTGCCGCGCCTTCAATCGAAGACAGCAGGGTGCGCCGCAGCGCATTGCCGATGGTGGTTCCGAAGCCGCGCTCGAATGGCTGAGCGCTGAACTTCCCGTATTTTTCAGTGAGCGTCTCCGAGTCAACTGCAAGACGCTTGGGTTTTTGAAATCCTCTCCAAAGCATATCGATGATCACCTCTCCGCGCGGCAGACGTCGCGATGCATTTTGCAACGGCCGCGCCTCTTACTCCTATTCGTTAGATTTGACTTACAAAGCTGGTACTTATTTGCTGTACAACTCGACGATCAGCTGCTCGTTGACGGGCAGGTTCACGTCATCGCGCTTCGGCAGCGCCAGTATCTTGCCGCTCAGGTTTTCGGCGTCTACCGAAAGCCAGGTCGGAGTGTTCTGGTGGCTGGCGAACTCGCGTGAGCTTTCAATCACCGTCAACTTGGCGGAGTTGGGACGAACCTTGATCTCGTCGCCAATGCTCACCTGGAACGATGGAATGTTGACCTTGCGCCCGTTCACTTCCACATGTCCGTGACGAACAATCTGGCGGGCCTGGCGGCGCGAACTGGCAAAGCCGAGCCGGAAAGCAACGTTGTCAAGACGCCGCTCCAATTGCTGCAACAGCAGCTCGCCGGTGACGCCCTGTGCGCGCGAAGCCTTCTCGTAATAATCGCGGAACTGACCCTCAAGGGTGAAGTAAATGCGCTTCGCCTTCTGCTTTTCACGAAGCTGCAATCCGTAACCAACCACTTTCGCCTTGCGGTCGCGGCCGTGCTGGCCGGGGGCGAAATTGCGCTTCTCAATGGGGCACTTATCGGTAAAACATTTTGCGCCCTTCAGAAAAAGCTTCATGCCTTCGCGGCGGCAAAGGCGGCAGACTGCTCCTGTATAACGTGCCAATTTCGTTAATCTCCTGGTCCCGGCGTGCGCCGCGGACGATTCTTGTACTTCAGAGGCCGACCGGTTTACGCGCTGGCTGGCGTTTCGTCCCGGTCCTTGTGAGGCGGAGTCGTTTCCAACTCCGCCTCGATCTATTCTACAGGGCTAAAGGATACGGTGCACTTAACCGTATCCCCGGAACCTGTTCCTATACTCTGCGCCGCTTCGGCGGACGGCAGCCGTTGTGCGGAATCGGGGTAACGTCGCGGATGGAGCGGACATCAATGCCCGCCGCCGCCAGCGCGCGCACTGCCGACTCGCGTCCAGAGCCAGGGCCGCTGACGCGCACATCTACCGAACGCAGACCGTGGTCCCGCGCCTGGTTTGCCGCGTTGATCGCCGCCTGCTGCGCGGCAAACGGAGTTCCCTTACGCGACCCGCGGAAGCCGAGCGAACCTGAACTCTTCCACGAAATCGTGTTGCCCTGCTGATCGGTAATCGTAACGATGGTGTTGTTGAACGACGCCTGAATGTAAACCAGTCCGTAAGGCACATTCTTGCGTTCGCGCTTCTTGAACTTCTTGTTCTTGGCGGCTTTGCCTGTCGCCTGCTGTGCTTTTGCCATTAGGTCTTCGCCGTCGCTTTCTTCTTGTTCGCTACCGTGCCCTTACGCGGACCTTTACGGGTGCGAGCATTGGTATGGGTGCGCTGCCCGCGAACCGGAAGGCTGCGGCGGTGGCGCAGACCGCGGTAGGACTGAATGTCAATCAGTCGCTTGATGTTCATGCCGACATCTTTACGGAGGTCGCCCTCGACGGCGCCCTCGTTCTCGATGATCTGGCGGATGCGGTTCACCTCGTCCTCGCCGAGATCCTGAACCTTCTTGAACGGGTCAACGTTCGCAGAGGTCAGAATGCGGAGAGCACGCGGGTTGCCGATCCCGTAGATATAGGTAAGGCCGACCCGCGCCTGCTTGTTGCGGGGCAAATCGACACCGGCGATACGTGCCATGCTCGTTTCCTTCAGTTGCTCCGTGCAGCTTCGCCGCCGGAGCGGTTGTGCCGCGAAAATCGCGGCGTTAAGCGGAACCGGGGTTCATCGCAAGCCCTTCTTCGGCTAACTAGCCCCTCGCCCGAAGGCGTGGTTCCTGAATTGACCCAGGCCCAAACTTCGCCGACTAACCCTGGCGCTGCTTGTGCTTTGAGTTCTCGCAGATCACCCGAACCACCCCACGGCGATGGATGACCTTGCACTTGTCACAAATCTTCTTTACTGATGCACGAACCTTCATTTCAACTCCTAAAGCTAACCCCTACGCGGGCTATTTATAGCGGTAAACAATCCGCCCACGCGTTAAATCGTATGGGCTGAGTTCCACCGCGACCCGATCGCCGGGAAGAATACGAATGAAGTTCTTTCTCATGCGCCCGGAAACATGCGCCAGGACCTGGTGCTTGTTCTCAAGCTCCACCTTGAACATGGCGTTGGGCAGCGTTTCCAGCACCGTCGCCATTACCTCAATCGCGTCTTCTTTCGACAATCATTCTCCCAATCTGCCGGGCAATTTGCCCGATGAACTACAACGTCAGAATCTCCGCGCCCGTGGCCGTCACCGCAACGGTATGCTCAAAGTGCGCGCTCAAACTTCCATCCTGCGTCACCGCCGTCCAGCCGTCACTCAAAACCTGGACTTCCGGCTTGCCCGCATTCACCATCGGCTCGATGGCAATGACCATGCCCTCGCGAAGCTTCTGACCATGGCCCCGCCGTCCAAAGTTCGGAACTTGCGGGTCTTCATGTAACCGCGTGCCAATGCCGTGGCCCACAAATTCCCGGACCACGCTGAAACCTTCGGCTTCGACAACTTCCTGCACGGCCGCACCCACATCGCCCAAAGTCGCGCCGGGCCTGATCGCCTTAATGCCCCGCTCCAACGAAGCCTCAGTCACAGCAAGCAGCTTCTTAGTGCGCTCCGGAACCTTTCCGCCGACCGCGATGGTCGTCGCCGAGTCACCATAATAACCGTCAATGATGACGCCAGTGTCGATGGACACGATGTCACCATCCTTAAGCACCCGCTTCTGCGAAGGGATGCCATGAACCACTTCCTCGTTCACCGAGGTGCAAAGCACACAAGGATATCCGCGATATCCCTTGAACGCCGGCTTCGCGCCCAGCTCTTTCATTTTTCCCGCGGCGGCGTTTTCAAGATCCTGGGTTGTCGCTCCGGCTTTCACAAACTTCCGGACGTGCTCCAGCACCTCGCGAACCACCTGCCCGCTGCGCCGCATCTTCTCGATCTCCTGCGGCGTCTTGATCATGATCGCCATCGATCGCTAGCTCCTCAGTCGACGCACGGCGTCCATAACCGCCGCCGTCACCGCGTCCACCGACTGCTCCCCATCGACCCGCTCAAATCGGCCAAGAGCGCGATAGTGCTCTACCACGGGAGCCGTCTGGGCCTCGTAAGCCCGCATCCGCTCCTCAAAAACTTCTTCCGTGTCGTCTGAGCGCCGCGTGAGAGCCGTGCCGTCCACATCGCAGAGTTCGTCCACTCGGGACGGCTGCAAATAGATGTTGTAAATACTCTTGCAGACTGGGCACGTGCGCCGTCCGGTAATCCGGCGCAATAATTGATTATAGCCGACCTCAATGCTCACAGCAATGACGGGCAGCGCCGCCGGACCCTTGCCATTCAAATGCGAATCCACCCATGCCGCCTGCCCCAGCGTTCGTGGGTAGCCGTCGAGGATGTAACCAGCGCTCGTGTCCGGAAGGGTGAGCCGCTCCGCCACCATCTGGTTCACGAGGTCATCAGAAACCAGCTCGCCTCGATCCAGAACGGCCTTTGCCGTCAAGCCGAGCGCAGTTCTCTGGCTCACATTCGCCCGAAGCAGATCTCCGGTGGAAATTTGCGGAATACCCCAGGCAGCGACCAGCGCCTTGGCTTGCGTCCCTTTACCAACACCGGGTGCGCCGAGCAAAAGAATGGGGCCGGGAGAGGTAAGCACCTCATCCCGGCTCCCGGTCTTTGCATCCACTGCTGGCAACGCCACTTACCAGGCCCGCCTTCCGCGGGTGCGTCCGCTGCGGGCGGAAAAGCCCTCATAGTGCCGCATGATAAGCTGCGCTTCCACCTGGTTGACCGTGTCCATCGCAACGCCGACCACGATCAGCAGTGACGTGCCGCCAAAGTAAAAGTTGAAGCCCATGCCGTTCGTTACCCACAAGGGCAGGTGCTCAAAGAAGCCTCCGACCAGCGGCAAGTGATTCAAATGGATACCGCTGATGAGCAACTGCGGAATCAGCGCGACGACAACCAGGTAAATGGCGCCCACCAGCGTGATGCGGGTAAGGATATCGTTCACGTAGTCCGAAGTCCGCTTGCCGGGCCGAATGCCGGGAATAAACCCGCCGTACTTCCGCATGTTGTCCGCAATGTCGTCAGGACGGAACACGATCGAAATATAGAAGTATGCGAAGAAGATGATCGAGACGATGTACAGAAACTCGTACCACGGCTCGCCCGGCGCCAATGCGTTAAAGACACGCGAGAGTGGGCCGCTGTTCCGCACCCAGGCGCTTTGCGCGAACAGCATGGGAGCCGAGAGCACCGACGCCGCGAAGATGATCGGCATGACGCCGCCAGAGTTCACCTTGAGCGGCAGGTGCGTCGATTGCCCGCCCATTAGCCGCCGTCCAACAATGCGCTTGGCGTACTGCACGGGAATCCGCCGCTCCGCACTCTCCACCCATACGATGAAGGCGACGATCGCAAGCATGCCAATGAGCAGCAGCACCACAGCCGGGACCGTAAATGCGCCGAACTTGTGCGTATGAATCGTATCTACAAGCTGCGCGATTGCCGAGGGGAGGCCGACAACGATGCCTGCGAAAATCAGCAAGCTCATGCCATTGCCCACGCCGCGATCAGTAATCTGCTCGCCCAGCCACATCACGAATGTCGTGCCGGCCGTGAGCGTAAGCACCGTCATAAAGACGAATGCCGGGCCTGGGTTCAGCACCAGGTTTGCCGAAGAACTCTGCAACGCGAGCGCGATGGCCAGTGACTGCACAATACCCAGCAGGACCGTCACATAGCGCGTCCACTGGGTAATCTTGCGCTGCCCGAGCTCGCCTTCTTTTTGCAGCTTGGCAAGTGGCTGGTACACGACAGTTAACAACTGGAAGATGATCGACGCCGTGATGTAGGGCATGATGCCCAGAGCAAACACCGTCAGGCGGCGCAAGTTTCCGCCGCTGAACAGGTCAACCAACGCCAGCGACGAGCCAGCCTGGGAGTTGAAGAATTGCTCCAGAGCGGCAGTATTCACGCCCGGAGTATAGATGTGCCCACCCAAGCGATACACAAACAGCATGGCCATTGTAAACAGCACACGCCTGCGCAGGTCGGGAATGCGGAAGATATTCGCGAATTTTTCAAGCATCGATGAGTCCAATCATAAATGCCCCGCCTCTTCGTCCATATGGCAGGGCATTTGCTGGTCTTAGGCGACCACGACAGCCTTGCCGCCAGCCTTCTCGATCTTCTCCTGCGCGGTCTTCGAGAACTTGTGCGCATGCACCGTGATGGCCTTGCCGACTTCGCCGTTACCGAGAATCTTCAGCAGTTCATTGCGCCTTTTCAGCAGGCCCTTGGCTGCAAACTTCTCCAGCGTAAGCTCAGACTCATTCAGCTCCGCCAGCCGGTCCAGGTTCAGCACCGTGTATTCGGTGCGGAAGATGTTCGTGAATCCGCGCTTCGGCAGGCGGCGGTGCAGCGGCATCTGGCCGCCCTCAAAACCGCGCATCAGGCTGGAGCCGGAGCGCGACCCCTGGCCCTTGTGTCCGCGTGTCGAAGTCTTGCCGTGACCCGAGCCCATGCCGCGTCCCACACGCTTGCGGTTGCGATTGGCCTTCTTCGGCGCTCTCAAATTCGATAAATTCATTGTTCCCCTCGCTCAACGCCGAAACAGCTTCACTGTCCCGACTCGCTCTTGTTCTTGCGCCGAAGGCGCGTACGACCTAAATGGCCAGTCCCTACTCCACAATCCGCACAAGGTGTGGGATCGTCTTCACCATGCCACGAATCGAGGCCGTGTCTTCACGCTCCACGATCTGGTTCAGCCGCGTGAAGCCCAGGCCCTTTACGACCTTCTTGTGCTTCACTGGAGCCTGAATCGCCGACCGGAAATACTGGATCCTGATCTTTGCCTGCTCTGCCATGTTTACAGCTCCTCTACCTGCTTGCCGCGCAGGGCCGCGACTTCAGACTTATCGCGCAACTGCACCAGCGCATCGAACGTTGCCTTGATCACATTGTGCGGGTTTGCCGTGCCCAGACTCTTGGTGAGCACATTCTGCACACCGGCCGAAGTCATCACCGCGCGCACAGCGCCGCCCGCAATAACCCCCGTGCCTTCCGGAGCCGGCTTGAGCAGCACCTGCCCGGAACCGAAGCGGCCCAGCACCTGATGCGGAATCGTTGTCGCCGTCAGGTTGATGCGGACGAGGTTCTTCTTCGCCGATTCAATTCCCTTGCGGATGGCTTGCGGAACTTCCTTCGCCTTGCCTGATCCGTAACCAACCACACCCGAACCGGGATCACCCACAACAACCAAAGCAGCGAACGACATGTTCTTGCCGCCCTTCACGACTTTAGTCACGCGGTTGATTGCAACAACCTGGTCCTTCAGGTTGAATTGACCGGCATCCAATTTTCTCTTCAATGTCGCCATTTGCTTCCTGATCCTTCCTAATCCCTGAGCTCCGCTTAGAACTCGAGCCCGGCCTCGCGGGCCGCGTCCGCCAGCGCCTTGATGCGCCCGTGATACAGATAGCCGCCACGATCGAACACAACTTTCTTGATGCCCTTTTCCTTCGCGCGCTCGGCAACCTGCTTGCCAATCTCCTTCGCAGCCGCCACATTGCCGCCGGTCTTCGCCTTGGCAGCGACGGTGGACGCGGAAACCAGCGTTACGCCCTGCGCGTCGTCAATCACCTGCGCGTAAATGTGGTTCAGCGAGCGGTAGACATTCAACCGCGGGCGCTCCGATGTCCCCTGAAGCTTTGCGCGGATACGGGAATGTACCCGCTGCCGAATTTCGTTTCTCTTCCTCTGCGGAATCATTTGTTTTCTTCCTTCCTAATAGCGGAGTCGCCTTGCGGCCCCGTTCGGTTAAATTCCCTACTCCAGAGATCCCTCGCGCCATGCGCTCAGGATAGCCGCGCCGGGCTCAGACGCCCGGCAACCGCGGCTACTTCGCTCCGGTCTTGCCGACCTTCTTCTTCAACTTCTCGTCTGAGTAGCGAACACCCTTGTTCTTGTACGGATCCGGCTTCCTCAGCGAACGCATATCCGCAGCAACCTGGCCGACCTTCTGGCGGTCGATGCCCGAAATCGTGATGCGGGTCTGCTTAGGGTCCACGACAGCCGTAATGCCCGCGGGCAATGGGAACTCAATCGGGTGGGAATAGCCGAGCGTGAAAACGACGGTATGCTTGCCCTTCATCTCGGCGCGATAACCGATACCCACAATATCCAGGTCCTTTGACCATCCCTTGGTTACGCCTTCCACGGCATTAAACATCAACGCGCGCGTCAAACCGTGAATCGCTGCCTGCGAGTCATTTTCGCGAGTGGCGTGGATGTGACCATCTTTTGTCTCCAGCTTGATACCAGCCGGGATAGCCTGTTCCATCTTACCCTTGGGGCCCTCAACCAAAACGGTATTGCCATGCACCGAGTACTTCACCCCGGCGGGCAATGCGATGGGCTGTTTTCCAATACGAGACATACTCAAATTCCTTTATGGCTTGCGAGTCCCGAAGTCGCCTTCGTTCCACTGCAGCCCGACAAACATTTTCTTGTCTGCCTCAATCTCAACTCCAGGCGAATCGCCTGGCTATTGCCCTCAACCTGTGCACGAACTGGCGCGCGTATGCCCGATGCTGCGAGCGTCACCAGACTTCGCAGAGAATTTCACCGCCCACACCTTCGCGACGTGCCTGACGTCCCGTCATGACACCGCGCGGAGTGGTCATAATGCTGATGCCAAGTCCGCCCTGCACCCGCTTGATTTCATCGCGGCCGACATAGACACGGCAACCCGGGCGCGAAATGCGCGACAGATCGCGGATAGCTGCTTCGTTGTTTGCGCCGTATTTCAGGTAGACGCGCAGCACATTGCGGCCGTTCTCTTCGGCGGCCTTGTAATTGGCGATGTAGCCCTCTTCCTTCAAAATGCGGGCAATCTCGGTCTTCAGCTTGGAGGCCGGGACTTCCAGCTTCTGGTGACGCGCCCGGATCGCATTGCGGATGCGCGCCAGGAAATCTGCTACAGGATCGGTCAAACTCATCGTTTCTCCTTCATCCCCCGTTCGCTCGGCCTCAGCCAAGAACCAGCGGGAATGTCTTAAGGACCCTTATCGGATCCGAACTTGTCTTGCGCCACAAGGCGCGTGGCCGTCCTACCAGGAGGACTTCACAACGCCGGGAATCTCTCCCCGAAGCGCCAGCCCGCGGAAGCACAAGCGGCATACGCCGAACTTGCGCAGGTAGCCGCGCGGGCGTCCGCACAGCTTGCAGCGGTTGTGCTGCCGGCTCTTGAACTTTGGCTTGCGTGCGTCTTTAACTCGCTTTGCTGTGGTTGCCATATCTCTCTGTTCCTCTCGTTTACGCGGCGGTGCGGAAAGGCATGCCGAACTGCCGCAGCAGCGCGCGCGCCGAGTTGTCATCTCTGGCCGAAGTCACAATCGTGATGTTCATGCCCTTCAGCTTGTCCACCTTCGAATAATCGATTTCGGCGAAGATGAGCTGATCGCGGATTCCCAGGGTGTAATTTCCACGACCATCGAAGCTCTTGGTTGAAACTCCGCGGAAATCGCGCACGCGCGGCAGCGCCACGGAAATCAGGCGGTCAAGAAACTCGTACATCGCATCACCGCGCAGCGTCACCATCGCGCCAATCGGCATGCCCTCGCGCACTTTGAAAGCCGCAATCGACTTCTTGGCTCGGGTAGATACTGGCTTCTGCCCAGCTATCGCCGCCAGGTCCGCAACCAGCGGATCCAGCATCTTCGAGTTCTGAGTCGCCTCGCCCAAGCCCATGTTCAGGACAATCTTTTCGAGATGCGGCACAGCCATGGAGTTCTCGAGGCTAAGTTCCTTCTGGAGCGCGCCCTTGATTTGCTTGTGATACTTCTCTTTCAGTCTCGCTGCCATCTTCTTATTCTTCCTCTCTCCGGTCTCGGATTGGCCTTAGCCGTCTACCGTTACGGAGGATGTTCAATTATTTGTTACCGCTTCTTGCTCTTCGCCTTCATTTCCAGCGTGGTGCCGCACTTCTTGCAGACGCGCACCTTGCGGTCGCCTTCAAACTTGTGACCGATGCGGGTTGGGCCGCAGCTCGGGCATACCAGAGCCACGCTGGAAATATGCACCGGCGCTTCCTGTTCAGCCACTCCGCCCTTGATGTTCTTCTGCGGGTTGGGGCTCACGTTCTTTTTCACCACCCGCACATGCTCAACCAGCACCCGGTCGTTATCCGGAAACACCCGCAGCACCCGTCCGCGCTTGCCGCGGTCGGCGCCGGAGATCACTTCCACCTGGTCGTTTCGTTGAATGCTTAAACTCATGACAATCTTTCCCCTGCTGCCTCCGGACTAAAGAACTTCCGGAGCGAGCGATACAATCTTCAAAAATTTCTTCTCGCGCAACTCGCGAGCAACCGGCCCGAAAACGCGCGTGCCTACCGGCTCGCCAGCCTCGTTAATGAGGACAGCTGCATTCGAGTCAAATCGAATGTAGGTTCCATCACGACGGCGCGACTCTTTCCGAGTGCGGACAATCACCGCCTTGACGACCTTGCCCTTCTTGACCTGTCCATCCGGCGAAGCTTCCTTCACAGCCGCGGTCACAACGTCACCCAAGCCAGCCTTCTTGCCGCTCGACCCGCCCAGGGGCAGAATCATTTGCAGCTTGCGCGCGCCGGAGTTATCGGCAACCTCGAGCATGGTTCTCATCTGCACTGCCATAGCGCTCTCCTCTTCAATCCTTCCCGCTTACTGCTCGACCGTCGCCGTATCTTCCACCTGTGCCAGAGCGGAACGGCGGACAATCTCTTCAAGGTTCCAGCGCTTCAGCTTGCTTAGCGGACGCGTCTCGCGAATGCGAACCATGTCGCCCACGCGCGCCGTGTTCTGCTCGTCGTGCGCATAAAACTTCTTGCTCGTCTTCATCACGCGGCGATACTTCGGATGCGCCTTGCGCATCTCCACTTCGACCACGATGGTCTTCTGCATCTTGGTCGAAACGACTTCGCCGACCTTCTCATTGCGGCGCGACTGTTGCGCCGGCTGGGTATCTGCGCTCATGGTTTAACGCGCCCCCTTCTTTGTGGATTTTTTCGCAGCTTTCTTTGCCGGAGCCTTTTTCGCCACGGTCTTCTTGGCCGCTTTCGGCTTCGCGCTCTTCTTCGCCGCCGCCTTCTTTGCCGTCTTATGCTCAGGCTCAGCCGGAGCAACGGATTCCGCCATGTGTTCGGCGCCATGCAGTCCAAGCTCGCGCTCGCGCTCCACCGTCTTCACACGGGCAATGTCTTTCCTGAGCAACCGGACCTTCTTCACCGCGTCCGTCTGGCCCAGCGTCAGCTGGAAGCGCAGCCGGAACAACTGCTCGGCAGCCTTCCTGCTCTCCACCACCAGTTCGTGGTCGCCCAGATTACGAATCTTCTCGAGTTCCATTCTTCTCTTCTTCTCTCTCCGGGACCGCGCCCCTTCAGGAGCCGGTATCCCATCAATCTTCGCGCGCCCTTACTTGACCGCCGCGACAACCTTCGCATCGTGGCGCTGCACAAAACGCGTTCTCAGCGGGAGCTTGTGCGCTGCCAGGCGCATCGCTTCCTGCGCCATTTCCACGGGAACGCCTTCCATCTCGAACAGCACCTTGCCGGGACGAACCACCGCAACCCAGTGGTCGGGCGCACCCTTGCCCTTGCCCATACGGGTTTCGGCCGGCTTCTTGGTCACAGGCTTGTCGGGAAAGAGCCGCAGCCAGATCTTGCCTCCGCGCTTGATAAAGCGCGTCATGGCAATGCGGCTGGCCTCAATCTGGCGGTCTGTAATGTAGCCGCACTCCATCACCTTCAGCCCGAAGTCTCCGAACGAAAGCTCGCTGCCGCGCCACGCCTTGCCGCGCATGCGGCCGCGTTGTTGCTTGCGATATTTCACTTTCTTTGGCATCAACATAAGCGAATTCCTAATCCCTAACAGCTAATTTCTAAAATACGGAGGTCCCGACCGCTGCCTGCGGCTCGCGCCGCTTCTGCTGGTAAATGTCCCCGCGATAAATCCACGACTTCACGCCGATAATCCCGTACGTTGTGTGCGCCTCGGCGAACCCATAGTCCACATCTGCACGCAGCGTGTGCAGCGGCAACCGCCCCTGAAGGTACCACTCCGAACGGGCGATTTCATTGCCGTTCAGGCGGCCCGATACGCGGACCTTGATGCCCTTGCAGCCAAACCGCAGCGCCGAGTCAACGCTCTTGCGCATTGCCCGGCGGAAGCCCACGCGCTTCTCCAACTGCAGCGCAATGTTCTCCGCCACAAGCTGCGCGTCGAGCTCAGGCTTATTCACTTCAAGAATGTCGATGAAGACATCACGGTTTGTCCGCTTCTGCAGATCGACCTTGAGCTTCTCGATCTCCGCGCCCTTGCGCCCGATGATGATACCCGGACGCGCCGTGCGAATGATCAGCCGTAGCTTGTTGCCGGGCCGCTCGATCTCCACTGAGCTGACGCCCGCTGCTTTCAGCTTGTCCTTCAGCTCTTTCTTCAGATGGACGTCTTCCACCAGCAGCTTGTCATAGTCGCGCTCGACAAACCAGCGCGAGCGCCAGGGCTTGTTAACCCCGAGCCGAAATCCGTAAGGATGGACTTTCTGTCCCATAATTCCCTCTTGAACCTTCCTTGCCTCTCAGCGGTTCCCGCCTCGAAGCTTTTCCACAAATCCTGGGCTCTACTTCGCGGCCTTCTTCTTCGCCGGAGCCTTCTTAGCCGCCGTCTTCTTCCCTGCGGCCTTCTTTGCGGGAGCCTTCTTCTTCGCTACCGTCTTCTTGCCTGCCGCCTTCTTCACCGGACCCGCTTCAACCTCGTGTTCCTCGCCAACCGTATGTGCCAGATCACGATGATTGCGCTCTGCTACCGCAATCTCAATATGCGAAAGCCTGCGCTGATAGCGGTACGCGCGACCCATCGGAGCAGGGCGAATGCGCTTCATGCGCGGTCCTTCATTCGCCAGCGCCGTCTTCACGTAGAGATTGTCCACATCCACGTCAAGACCTTGCTCTTGGCTCAGGTAGTTCGCATTCTGCAGCGCCGAGCGCAACACCTTCTCCACCATCGGAGCAACAGCCTTCTTGGTGAAAGCGACCGTCGTCAGCGCCTCTTCAACGCCGCGTCCTTTGATCAGATCCAGCACCAGTCTCGCCTTCTGCGGCGATACTCGCTGGAAGCGCGCCTGCGCCCGGAATTCCCGTGTTTCCAATGCCATTGCCTTCGTCCTCTGTTCGTGGCCCGCGCCCGTTGTGCGCTGGCCTCAAATTCTCGCCGAACTACTTCGGCTTCGCCGTCGTCTCGGCGGCTTTCGCTGAATGGCCCTTGAAGGTCCGCGTCGCCGCGAACTCGCCCAGCTTGTGGCCCACCATGTTCTCCGTCACATACACCGGAACGAACTTACGTCCGTTGTGAACCGCGATCGTGTGGCCCACCATATCCGGGTGCAGCGTGGAGCGGCGCGACCAGGTCCGGACAACCTTCTTATCGTTCCCTTGGTTCAGCGTCTCTATCTTCGTCATCAGGTGTCCGTCGATGAACGGACCCTTCTTTGTTGATCTCGCCATATGTCTCCTCAGGTCTTCGGGTTTCTAATCCCTAATCCCTAATCCCTGCCCTACTTGCCTTTGCGGCTCACGATGAATGCATCGGTCCGCTTGTTGTTGCGCGTCTTGTAGCCGCGAGTCGGCTGGCCCCACGGCGTCACTGGATGCCGTCCGCCGGAGGTCTTGCCCTCACCGCCGCCATGTGGGTGATCCACCGGATTCATTGAAACCCCGCGGTTCGTCGGGCGAATACCCCGCCACCGGTTGCGTCCCGCCTTGCCGATCGAGACGTTCTCGTGGTCGGTGTTGCCCACCTGCCCGATCGTCGCCATGCAATCCACCAGCACGCGGCGCGTTTCACCGGAAGGCAGCTTCAACAGCGCATAATCGCCTTCCTTCGCAACCAGCTGCGCGCTCGATCCTGCCGAACGCACCATCTGCGCGCCCTTGCCGGGGCGAAGCTCGACGTTGTGTACCGTGGTGCCGGCCGGAATGTTCTTCAGCGGTAGCGCATTGCCCACGAGAATGTCGGCGTCCGGTCCGCTCGTCACCGTCTGGCCCACCTTCAGGCCCACAGGCTGCAGAATGTACCGCTTCTCACCGTCCGCATAGCTGATCAGCGCAATCCGCGACGAGCGGTTCGGATCGTACTCAATCGTCGCCACACGCCCGGGAACACCGTACTTATCACGCTTGAAGTCGATCAGGCGCAGCTTCTTCTTGTGTCCGCCGCCATGGTGACGAATCGTCAGGTCGCCCGAGTTGCGGCGGCCGCCCGTGCGCTGCTTCACAACAAGCAGCGGCTTGTACGGCGTGTCCGTCGTAATCTCGTCGTTGACCAGCGAGGTCTTGAATCGCAACGTCGGTGTTATTGGTCGATATGTCTTAATCGGCATCGTATCTTCTCTCTACCCGCAGGCCACTCTCACCCGCGTCTGCTCAGGCCATTTGCCCGAACCCAAAGTCCCTGTCGCTACTTCCTCTCCCCTGTATCCAGGGTTTAGAGGTTTTGCACGTAATCCGGCATCTTCTCGCCCGACTTCAGGCGTACATACGCCTTCTTCCAGTCAGGACGATAGCCGGCAAACTTGCCCCGGCGGCGCTCTTTGCCCGCCAGATTTGCAGTGCGGACCGAGGCCACTTTCACCTTGAACAGCAGCTCAACGGCCTGCTTTACTTCCGTCTTCGTCGCCGTGGGCGCCACTTCAAATACCAGCGTCCCCTCGGTCTCCTTCACACCCAGACCCTTTTCCGTGATCAGCGGGCGGCGAATTGCGGTATACGTCGTCGGCATTTAGGCCACCTCCGCTTTGCGTTTTGAAACCGTCTTCTTCAGCGACTCCTGCAAGCTCTCGATTGCCGGACGCGAGAAAATCGCGCGCTCGTATCGCAACAGGTCATAGGGATGGACCTCATTGTTGAGCACTAGCTCCACGCCCTTCAGGTTGCGCGCGCCCAGAAGCAGGTTTGATCCCAAGTCCTTGCTGCTCTCTACCAGCAGCGTGGTGCGCTTGGCTTCGAGCTTGTTGAGAGCCTCGCGATACAGCTTCGACTTGGGCTCCTTCGCTTCCAGACTCTCCACCACCGTCAGCTTGCCGTCCGCCAGCTTCGCCGCCAAAGCAGAGCGCAATGCGCCCAGCAGCTTCTTGCGGGGAAACGCATAGTCATAAGACCGGGGTTGTGGTCCATGCACCGTGCCGCCATGCCGCCAGAGTGGCGAGCGGACCGAGCCGATACGCGCCCGGCCTGTGCCCTTCTGCTTCCACAGCTTCTTGCCCGAACCCGAGACCAGCTTGCGGTTCTTTGTCGCCGCCGTTCCCTGGCGCTGGGCAGCGCGGTAGTGCTTCACCGCTTCCCACAACAGCGCTTCGTTGATCTGGCCGAATACCTCATCGGCCAGCTCCAGCGAGCCGACTTTCTTTCCGCCGAGATCCAATACGTCAATGTTTGCCATCGTCTTCTCTTCCAAGCCCAGCCATCCGGCTGAGGCTCTAATCTTCGTGCGCCGCCAGGCGCGCCCGCCTGGACGGCCAGCCCTATTTCTTCTTCGCCGAAGCCTTCTTCGAAGCCTTCAGAGGATCAACCGTGCCGGCGCCTGCAAATCCGCGACGCTCGCGCGGGGGAGCCTTCGCCTTCGAAATCAACACGTATCCATCTCGAGGACCCGGTACAGCTCCCTCGACCATCAGCAGGTTCTCTTCAACATCGATGCCGCGAATCCGCAGATTCCGTACCGTTGTCCGATCCACACCGTAGTGTCCCGGCATTCTCTGTCCCGGGAAAACGCGAGACGGGAACGAAGATGCGCCAATCGAGCCCTGCACCTGGAACATGTGTCCATGCGCCGCAGGTCCGCCGCCAAACTTATGCCGGCGAACTACACCAGAAAATCCGCGACCCTTGCTGGTTCCGATCACGTCGACGTACTTCTCGTCCGAGAAAATGTCCACGAGCACCCGGTCGCCCGCACTCAAAGCGCCATTTGACTCGCCTTCGGCGCTTGCCTTGGCGACTTCCACCGCGACTTCGCGCACCAGCTTGACGGGATCCACTCCCTGCTTTGCGAAATGCCCGGCCTGCGGCTTCGTAATCTTCGAAGCCTTCACAAACTCAACTAGTCCGATCTGCGCGGCGTCGTATCCATCCTTCGCAGCCGACTTCAACTGCGTGATCACACAGGGACCAGCCTGCAGGACGGTGATCGGGTGAACCTCACCCTTCTCATCGAACACCTGCGTCATGCCGATCTTCTTGCCCAGAATTCCTGTAACTGCCATTTGCTTCCTCCCTCATCATGCGCCGCTCATGCGTGCGCACTGCCGGTGTTCTATGCGCCGAAAGGCGCGTGTGCCTGGACGGCTAGTCCTACTTCTCGAACGCCTTGATCTCGACGTCCACGCCTGCAGGCAGATCGAGCTTCATCAGCGCGTCCACCGTCTGTTGCGTCGGCTCCAGGATGTCGATCAGCCGCTTGTGCGTACGAATTTCAAACGCCTCGCGCGACTTCTTGTCCACATGGGGCGAGCGCAGCACGCAATACTTGTTTTTCACCGTGGGCAGAGGAATCGGGCCCGCGACCTGCGCACCAGTGCGCTTGGCCGTGTCCACAATCTCGCCCGTCGAAGTGTCCAGCACCCTGTAGTCATAAGCCTTCAACCGGATGCGTATTCTCTGTCCAACCATGAGCTTCGTTTCTTTCTGTGATCGGCGGGATTTCCATCCCGCCGCCACTTCTCTTGTTTTGCGCCCTTTAGGGCGCGTACGCCTTGGACGAGGGAGACCCTACTGCAGGATCTCGGTGATGGTTCCGGCGCCTACCGTGCGTCCGCCTTCGCGGATCGCGAACCGAAGGCCCTTCTCCATCGCCACCGGCGTGTGAAGATCGATCTCCAGCGCGATGTTGTCGCCCGGCATCAC